>NZ_LDNM01000028.1 GCF_001028135.1 Xenorhabdus griffiniae | reverse complement strand
CGTATCTTTTAGCGACGCGGTTAATAAACACACAAGCACCATCACTCTTTGGACAGAGCGCGGTGCTGCGAACCACTCTAAGATGCTGGAAACTGACCAAGCGTGGAACTACTTCGACGACCTGACCGAATTCTACTTCACTCGTCGCGATAGCATCACAACGGAAGCTGAGTTACTCAGTAATCCCGCGAAGTTACGTTCAATGCTGTCCGTGTATGCCGAGAACGTTGAGCGCCTTGAGGGTGAAAATAAAACCCTGAATGCCACCGTAGATAGCCTGGAGAAATACTTCACCAAAGGGATGACCATTCCCGCTTTCTGTAAGGGCCTGAACGGGGTGAATACCGCCAAAATCATGTGGTGGGCAATGGAGCGCAACTGGCTTTACAACGAGCAGAAAGATCCGGAGAAAAAACCACGCTGGCGTGTCGCTTCATATGCCCGTGATCGCTATCTCACCGAAGATGAAAACGAGATAACCCCTCGCGGAAAGGACGCCTTTATCACCCGTACCGCCGTATTACTGGAGAAAGGTTGTCACCGCCTGTATGCCCTGTACATGAAAGGCGAACTTCCCATGAAGAAATCATGGAACGGTGAATACCACCACGACAAAGCCATTTATACACCGGAGGGCAAATAATGAGCAAGCAACACACTGAAACAACATTTGATTACGGCAAGTATGGCGTCATTGTCATCACTGAGGCAGCAAACAGCGAAATCATCAGTTATGCGGAAGCGTTAAAGGCGTTGGACGCGGGTCAGTATGACCGTGACTTATTGTTAGGTTTTGATTTGGTACTGGCTATCTCTCATGGCTGGAAAGCGGGCTTTTATGAGCCAACTAATGAACAGAGTTTGATGTTGTGGCGGTGGCTTGTGTCAGCCTTATTTGTGCAAGAGCAAATAGACAGAAATGGCACTCGTGAAGTTGATAACGGCAAGGGAGGCACTGATGCCGCAGCCATCTACGTTAATGGTACAGTGGCAATCACAGTATACCCATTAGCAGAGCGCATGATGTTAGCAACCCATGTTGAGGGGGTCGCCTTTGAGCAGTTCGGTAGCGAAGAAGGCGCGGATATGGCAGTCAGAATGTACATGGATTTTATCAATATGCCGCCAGAGATCGGCAACCGGTTATCTGAGAAAGGACGCGAGGGGCTTTCCATCCTGCACGATGACTTAATCGACGCAGTAGAGTCTGGCGAATTTAACTCTATGCCGGTGATTCATTGACAGGAGACTCGCATGATAACAAAAAACTTTCGTCTTAATGCTCTGGCTAACAGTTACGCAGCCGCTATCTATCACGATGTAACGACCCGTAACGGCGGCGATCACTTCACGGTGCAGGCCGGCAAAACAGAAATCAATGTCGCTATTGTCGATGGGGTAAAAGACATTCGTGAGCTGGTTGACAGCTACGCACTGGAAGTACTCCAGCAAAATTACCCAGCATGGGAAGTCATCGCCATTAACCTGATGGAGAAATGCGTAGTCAATGGCTACCTGACAGGCTACGGGCGTGAGATATGGCAAAGCATGATCAATGACATGGGCGACACGCTGGCAGCTAAGGGGATGTTTCAATGAAAATCGACTATCAGGACAAAGGCAGTACGGTGCAAATCATCATTGCCAGTTTCATTACCGAACGCCGCAAGCACCATCGTTGTGTTGATGCCGCCCTGTTAGCTACACCTGTTCGGGCTTCTTCCGTCGGTGTGCTTTTCAGAAAGACCACGATCACAGGTAAAGCGAACCACATGATACGTGCTTACAAAATCATCTGTAAGGAGGCTGACCGTGACAGATAAGCATCGCCAGAGGGCAGACATTGACAATGTACTTGTTAAGGCCACATTCCACATCGACGACGGGCGCGAATGGGCAGACTGGTTGTTGAAGAAGACGGATAAACAAAGAGAAAAATCAGTAATGACCAAAATTGACCAGTCTGAATTAATTTTGGCTGTACTCAAGGAAATTACCCGTCAACATTCGGGCGCTCAGTTAGAAATGGAGGGCTGGCAATTAATTGAAATTATTAAAGCAGCAAACTTGGTTTGTGATGCATTTGGAGGAAAGCGGTCATGAGCAAAATTAAAAACCCCGTTATTCTGGTTAATATCCATGAGAGTCATGCAGACAGCCTAACCGTCGCAGTTACCGATGGCTCTAATGATTGGCGTGACATGAAAAAAGCGGTTGTGGCTGATCTAAATGAACCGCTAAGCGATGACGACATGGATAAACTGCCTCTTCATGTTTTGTTCTATACCGCTCAGGCATTAGAAAAAGAACGACGTGAAAACCAGGCTTTTAAAGAGGCTATAGACAATATCAGTGAATTTGTTAAGTCAATTCTGTTTCATGTTGACGAAGGTTATCACGGACGGCACATCAAGCATTTTGTAGAGCAAGTTTTACTTTGGTGTTCAAAAGGAGAGGCGGCAAGCGATGACAACAATTGACCTACACCTCACACAAATCATCGCCTCAGTATGGGGCGATCCGGCTGATATCACCGATGCAATCTGGCAGGCAGGATACCGGAAAGGAGTTGAGAAATGAAGATGAACACGACGTTCTTGTTAATGGCGGAATTTGAAACTTCGCAAATTCCTTTGTCGGCCATAGCAGAAAGATACCTCAAAATGAGTCCCGGAACTGCGGAACGCAAAGCAAATGAAGGAAAGCTGAATATTCCTACATACAAATTAACTGACAGTCAAAAATCACCGAGAATCGTTCATGTGAATGATCTGGCTGCATACATTGACGAACAAAGAGAGCTGGCCGTAAAAGAAGTGGAAAGAATGCAGGCTAAAAAATAAGCTAGAAAAACCCGTCAAAACTATATGGGTGCTATAGTATCAGCACCCCAATAGCACCCCTGTGTTATATATATTATTGATTAATAAAATAATGACAGCGATTATAAACAGGTTAGTCGTATTCTTCATCCTATAAAAGCATCCAATAGGCAGGTTACTTTTATCCATCGTCCATAAGATTTATGCTATGAGAAATTCTAATTTCAGCAGAATAGGTTATGGCATCGATACAGAAACCCGCTTTTCGCCGCGGTGGTTTTACATTTAAACAGTTTTTTGTTGGACATGATAAATGTGCGATGAAAGTCGGGACGGATGGTGTGTTGTTGGGCGCCTGGGCACCAGTATATAACAGGAAAAGATGTCTGGATATTGGATGTGGCAGTGGTTTGATTGCGTTGATGATAGCCCAACGTACAAAAGAAGATACCTTTATTGATGCGGTGGAGCTGGATGGCCTTGCTGCAATGCAGGCTGTGGATAATGTACAGCAATCACCGTGGCCTTCCCGCATTACGGTATATCAGCAGGATATTCACGGTTTCGTGCGACAACATATGCAACAAAATGCGTTGCGGAAAATTAACGCGCAATACGATTTGATTGTTAGCAATCCTCCCTACTTTGAGCCTGCTATTGCATGTCGAAACAAAGCTCGCAATCAGGCGCGTTATACGGAGTCATTGACGCATCAGGGGTTATTGGCGTGTGTACGGTCATTGCTTACGCCGACAGGGTTATTTTGTCTGGTACTCCCTTATGAAATTGGTGAACAATTTGAAAAAATGGCGTCAGATTTGGGGTGGTTTACCCATTTCCGCGTCAATGTTCGTGACAGGCAAGATAAGCCGTTGCATCGTTTATTATTGGGTTTGTCACGGCAAGAACAGGACATCCAAGTGAGTGAATTAACGATTCGTTCCTCAGATGACACATATTCAGACGACTTTCGTCAGTTAATAACGGATTTTTATCTTTATTATTGACGATGTTAGCACCATTGAGATGGGGGATTGGATTTTTCGGTATAATAAAACAAAGGTTTTCTTTTTCTCAGTTTAAAATCGCGTGTCCTGTGAAATAGTGGCTATGATTTAGAAAATACAATACGAAAATAACAGGTGGTTGTAATCAAAATGACAACTAAAGTTGAACTTCACAGTGAACTGATACTCAAAGTCATGCTTGTTCGGGAAATCAGAACATCATATTGGTTTAATTTAAGTATAAATGTGGAGTTTTACCTCAGGAGAGTGAACCTCGGATGAGCGAGCAGTTAACGGATCAAATGCTGATTGAACGCGTCCAGAAGGGCGACCAAAAAGCATTTAATTTGCTGGTGATGAGATACCAGCACAAAGTAGCGAGCCTGATTGCTCGTTACGTACCTCAAAGCGACGTTCCCGATGTTGCTCAGGAGGTTTTTATTAAGACTTATCGGGCACTTTCTTCTTTCCGGGGTGATAGTGCATTTTATACATGGTTGTACCGTATTGCCGTTAATACTGCGAAAAATTATTTAGTTGCTCAGGGGCGCCGTCCACCATCCAATGATCTGGATGCCAACGATGCAGAGAATTATGATACGTCAAGTTCATTAAAAGAAATTTCGAACCCTGAGAACTTAATGTTGTCTGAAGAATTGAAGGAAGTGGTTTTCCGCACTATTGAATCGCTTCCAGAAGATTTGCGAGTCGCGATTACATTGAGGGAATTGGATGGATTGAGCTATGAAGAAATAGCCGACATCATGGAATGCCCTGTAGGTACTGTGCGTTCACGAATTTTTCGGGCAAGGGAAGCAATTGATAATAAAGTTCAACCACTGATCCAACAATAAATAGTGGAAACAGTGGGACAAAACAATATTGAAGGGTACTTTGGCATGCAAAGAGAAAAACTTTCCGCATTAATGGATGGAGAAGCTCTTGATAGTGAAGTAATTCATTTGGTCTCTGAAGATGCGGTCATGCAGAAACAGTGGGAACGCTATCATCTGGTGCGTGATGTGCTGCGTGGCGATGTGGGGGATGTATTGCATTTGGATATTGCAAGTCAAGTCGCGTTGGCGCTTGAAAAAGAACCCATTCATATTAATCCAGCGGCTGTTCTGGAATCTCAGCCAAAACCTGAAACATGGGCTAACATGCCATTCTGGCATAAAATCCGCGCATGGAAGAGCCAAATTGCACAAATTGGTGTTGCAGCCTGTGTATCGCTGACCGTGATTATCGGTGTCCAGCAGTATAATAGTAATAGCAGTGTTGAAACAGATAACCAATTTGAGGCACCCGCTTTTAACACATTGCCTGTGATGGGGACAGCCTCAACAGTTGGTTTAGCTTCCCCAGCCGAAGAAGAAACTTTCGGTGGTGATTTGAGTATGCAAGTGCGAGAAAGCAATAAGCGAATTGATGCGATGTTGCAGCAATATGAACTCGCCCGGCGCATTCACTCTGAAAAAAATCATGGTGTCATTCAGGCTAATCCGGTTCCTGAAGCGCAAGTGCCACAACCGTCACAACAACCGTGATGAAACGGACTTGGGTTGTCGTTTTTTTATTGGCGAGTAGCCTGGTAAATCCTCTAAAGGCCTCAGCGCAACAAAACAACGCTGAGGCTTTGTTACAGGATATGAGTAAGTCCGTGCAAACGCTGGATTATGAGCTTGGCTTCATCATCTTAGCACAGCAATTTCTCATTCCCTTACGTTACCGTCATGCCATTATTGATGGGCAGGTTATTGCTCAAATCATCCAAATGGATGGCTCACGTAGAGAGATTATCCAGCGCGGTGACCAAATCAGCTATTACGAACCTGGATTAGACTCATTTAGTATCCGTGGCGCTTATATCGTCGATTATCTTCCGCCGATCATCTTTGCCGATTTTGCTCAATTGCAAAAATTTTATCGTTTTATTGATGCAGGCAGCACGAATGTCGGCGATCATCCTGTGAATTTTGTACGCATCATATCGAAAGATAAATCCCGCTATAACTATAACCTGCTGATTGATGAGAAAAATCATCTCCCTTTGCTGATAGACCTATTAGATAAGGATAATAAAACAGTCATTGAGCAATTCCGTGTCGTGTCATCAACGGTGAATGGCTATATTAAAACGGAATTGAATGTGATTACTGATTTGAAACTACCTCCTATGCTACTTATTCCTCCGGCTGATAAGTTGAAATTCAATTGGCTGGTTGGAAAAATGCCTGACGGCTTCAAAGAAATTTCACGTAACAGTCGGAAACTATCAGAGACAGAATGGTTAGAATCCATCATGTATAGTGATGGATTGTTTAATTTTTCTGTCAATGTGGTGAACTCAGATAAAAAGGTGGTTGATGAACAACCATTTCGACAAGGCAGAAGAACGGTTTATACTTTGGCCAGAGGCAAAAACAGCATAACAGTCATTGGTGAGCTGCCTTTCTCAACAGCCGAACAAATTGCAGCAAGTGTGACGATTACGGGGAAAAACTGATGGTTAAAGAGTGGGCAACGGTTATCCGTTGGCACAAAGGCCGGGCATTATTACGTTATGGTTCATCTTCAGGCTGCGGTAGCTGTCAAACCAAAACAGCCTGTGGTTCTTATTTACTGGAAAAAATAGGGCCAGAAAGCATCCATCAGTTGGAACTGGAAATTTCTCAACCCCTCCAACCGGGTCAGAAGGTGGAAGTAGGCATTCCTGAAAGCAGCCTGCTACGTTCAGCTATGTTGGTTTATTTGACACCCTTGTTGGGTTTGTTTTTGGGGGCAGTACTTTTCCAATTTTGGACGCCTGTCCAATTATGGATCTGCTTAGGGGGGATTGGCGGTGGAGTCGCTGGTTTCTTCATTGCCCGCAAAATTGCTGCATATTGGGATAATTTGCAAGCGTACCAGCCTGTCGTGTTACAAATTGGCTTACCGCCTGATTCGATTAAGGTTCTACAGCAAGAATAATCTGTTTTACCCTATGAGTTTCAATTTTAATTTATCATTACTGAAAATAACTGGGGCATACTGAAAATGACAGACATGGCTAAGTTTTCACGGGTTTGGTTTTCGCGGGTTTGGCATGTAGAATACAGCGCTTCAGGCCAGTGGCCGAACCAATAAACTGTCGCTTTATGTCCATCAATGTGTCCATAGGCGAATGATTCAGAAATATTAAGGCAAAAAGATTTAATAATGAAGCAAATAAGAAATTTCTCCATTATCGCCCACATTGACCACGGTAAGTCCACGCTCTCTGACCGGATTATTCAAATCTGTGGTGGACTGTCTGATCGCGAAATGGCAGCACAAGTACTGGATTCAATGGATCTGGAACGTGAACGTGGGATCACGATCAAAGCACAAAGTGTCACACTTGATTACAAGGCAAATGACGGGCAAGTTTACCAATTAAACTTTATCGATACGCCGGGGCATGTTGACTTCTCTTACGAAGTTTCCCGTTCACTGGCGGCTTGTGAAGGAGCCTTGCTGGTTGTTGACGCAGGCCAGGGAGTGGAAGCCCAAACATTGGCTAACTGCTATACCGCCATTGAAATGGATCTGGAAGTGGTTCCGGTTCTGAATAAAATTGACCTCCCAGCTGCCGAACCAGAGCGTGTTGCTGAAGAAATCGAAGACATTGTTGGTATTGATGCAACAGATGCTGTTCGCTGTTCTGCAAAAACGGGGGTAGGTGTACAGGATGTTATTGAACGTCTGGTGAAAGAAATACCGTCACCGGAAGGCGATCCTGACGCGCCATTACAGGCCCTGATTATTGACTCATGGTTTGATAATTACCTTGGTGTTGTTTCACTTGTCCGCATCAAAAACGGTACGTTGCGTAAGGGTGACAAAATTAAGGTCATGAGCACCGGACAGGTATATAACGCTGATCGTCTGGGTATCTTCACACCGAAACGTATTGACCGTGATATATTGAATTGCGGTGAAGTGGGCTGGTTGGTTTGTGCCATCAAAGATATTTTGGGGGCACCCGTTGGGGATACCCTGACAACGGCCCGTCAGCCTGCGGAAAAAGCACTCCCTGGTTTTAAAAAGGTCAAACCTCAGGTTTATGCGGGTCTGTTCCCAATAAGCTCTGATGACTATGAATCATTCCGTGATGCGTTGGGTAAATTGAGCTTAAATGACGCTTCATTATTCTATGAACCAGAAAGTTCCACTGCATTGGGTTTCGGTTTCCGTTGTGGTTTCCTCGGCTTGCTGCACATGGAAATCATTCAGGAACGTCTGGAGCGTGAATATGATCTCGATTTGATCACAACGGCACCAACCGTTGTTTATGAAGTTGAGACAACCAGTGGTGATATTATTTACGTTGATAGTCCATCCAAGTTGCCGCCATTGAACAATATTGAGGAGCTGCGTGAACCGATTGCAGAATGTCACATGTTGTTGCCGAAAGAGTACCTTGGTAACGTCATTACACTCTGCGTAGAAAAACGCGGTGTGCAGACAAATATGGTTTATCACGGTAATCAGGTTGCACTGACTTATGAAATTCCAATGGCTGAAGTGGTTCTGGATTTCTTTGACCGTTTGAAATCAACCTCTCGTGGCTACGCCTCGTTGGATTACAATTTCATCCGTTTCCAGGACTCGGACATGGTTCGTGTGGATGTCTTGATTAACAATGAGCGAGTTGATGCTCTGGCATTGATTACTCACCGCGAGAATTCTCAATATCGTGGTCGTGAGCTGGTGGAAAAAATGAAGGAGCTTATCCCACGCCAGCAGTTTGATATTGCCATTCAGGCTGCCATAGGAACTCACATTATTGCGCGTTCTACCGTTAAGCAATTACGTAAAAACGTACTGGCGAAATGTTATGGTGGTGACGTCAGTCGTAAGAAAAAATTATTGCAGAAACAGAAAGAAGGTAAAAAACGCATGAAGCAGGTCGGAAATGTTGAACTGCCGCAGGAAGCCTTCTTAGCGATTCTGCATGTTGGCAAAGATAATTAACACAAGGTCGTAAGGAGTTCAAATGGCTAACACTTTTGCCTTGATATTAACGTTAGCAACGTTAATTACCGGTATTCTTTGGTGCATAGAACGATTTAAGTTCGCACCTGAACGTAAGAAAAAACTTGCTCATATTCAGGAACAGGCGACAGGCGCAGAAGCTCAGGAAGCTGTGGCTAAAGGACTTAACAAACCGTCATGGGTTGAAACACTTGCCTCTGTCTTTCCGGTGTTAGCCATTGTGTTGATCCTGCGTTCTTTCGTTTATGAACCTTTTCAGATCCCTTCTGGTTCAATGATGCCGACATTGTTGATCGGGGATTTCATTCTGGTTGAAAAATTTGCTTATGGTTTAAAAGATCCCATTACGCAAACAACCTTAATTAAGACTGGCGAGCCTAAACGTGGAGATATTGCGGTTTTCAAATATCCGAAGAACCCAAGCATAGATTTTGTAAAACGCATTATTGGTTTGCCTGGGGATAAGATCGTTTACGATTACGTCAATAAAGAGCTTCAGGTTTACCCTGGCTGTGGCTGGAATACACAATGTAAGGGCGATTTACCTGTTACTTACCGGAATGTGTTCCCAAGTGAATGGACAATAAAAGAAAATATGACACCAGAAGGCGTTCGTATAGGTGGTGTTTATCAAGTGCCTGTCGATGAACCCGTCGGGCCATACGCTCTTCGCCAGGATGAAAGAGTCGAAACTTTAGGTCATGTGTCGCATCATATTTTGACCATTCCTGTAATACAACGTTTCCCTGGTTTCTCTCAAGAAGGCTTGCCAATGGGGACTTGGGTTGTTCCTGAGGGGCAATATTTTGCCATGGGTGATAACCGTGACAATAGTGATGATAGTCGTTCATGGGGATTTGTACCGGAGAAAAATCTGGTAGGCCGTGCAACCGCCATTTGGATGAGCTTTGAAAAACAGGAAGGTGAATGGCCTACTGGCGTGCGTTTCAGTCGAATTGGTGGAATTCACTAATATTTATATATTAGCGCAGCATTAATTTATCTCACAGTGTAGAATATTCTTTCAAACGAGATGACTGGTTCCTGAAGAGGATGAATACTTCGGGAACCAGTGCAAACGCAACAGTTTTGTAAGGCATATCGCAAAAAATGTTCCCAAGATAAATTGTGAATGGGTATCGCCTCACAGGTTTGTTGCGTGTGCTTTTATTTGATGAATTCTAACTGAATTGGTAGCACATGAACCCCATAATAACGAGCCGGTTACAACATAAGCTAGGATATAGCTTTAAACAGCACGATTTGTTGCTTCAAGCGTTGACTCACCGCAGTGCCAGCAGTAAGCATAATGAACGTTTGGAATTTCTTGGTGACTCAATCCTGAGTTTTGTCATTGCTAATGCCCTTTACCATCGTTTTCCCCGTGTTGATGAAGGGGACATGAGTCGCATGCGGGCAACATTGGTGCGTGGTAATACTCTGGCGGAGCTAGCCAGAGAGTTTGAGTTAGGTGAATGCCTGCGTTTGGGACCGGGTGAGTTAAAGAGTGGAGGACATCGTCGCGAATCCATTTTAGCGGATAGTATTGAAGCTTTGATTGGTGCTACTTTTCTTGATAGCGATATTCAGACAGTCGAAAAGATTATCCTGAATTGGTATGAAACCCGTTTGAATGAAATTAGCCCGGGCGATAAGCAAAAAGATCCTAAAACACGTTTACAAGAATATTTGCAAGGGCGCCATCTGCCGTTGCCTACATATCTGGTTGTTCAGGTTCGTGGGGAAGCACACGATCAGGAATTTACAATTCACTGTCAGGTCAGTGGATTTGAACAACCTGTCAGAGGAGTCGGTTCCAGTCGCCGCAAGGCAGAACAGGCGGCTGCGGAACAAGCATTAAAACAACTGGAGCTTGAATGAGCGAAGAAAAAAACTATTGCGGATTCGTTGCAATAGTCGGTCGGCCTAATGTTGGTAAGTCAACGTTATTGAATCAATTATTGGGCCAAAAAGTATCCATCACTTCCCGTAAACCTCAAACAACGCGGCATCGCATCATGGGGATCCATACGGAAGGGGCTTATCAAACCATCTATGTTGATACACCGGGTCTGCATATTGAAGAAAAGCGGGCGATCAACCGCCTGATGAACCGTGCGGCGAGCAGCTCCATTGGTGATGTCGAACTGGTTATTTTTGTTGTAGAAGGTACGCATTGGACACCTGATGATGAAATGGTGGTGAATAAGTTACGTCATTTGCGTTGTCCCGTCTTACTGGCTATCAATAAAGTGGACAATGTGACGGATAAAACCCTTCTTCTGCCACATATCGGTTTTCTTAGCCAACAGATGAATTTTATCGATGTTGTGCCGATTAGCGCTGAAAAAGGCATGAATGTTGATACCATTGCCAACCTGGTGCGTGATCATATGCCCCAGGCGGATCATCACTTCCCTGAGGATTACATTACTGATCGCTCACAGCGTTTTATGGCGTCAGAAATCATCCGTGAAAAACTGATGCGTTTTTTGGGTGAGGAACTCCCCTATTCCGTGACAGTGGAAATTGAGCAATTTGTTACCAATGAACGTGGCGGTTACACCATCCACGGTTTGATTCTGGTAGAGCGCGATGGCCAGAAGAAAATGGTGATTGGTAATAAAGGAAGCAAAATCAAGAAGATTGGCATGGAAGCCCGTCAAGATATGGAAAAGCTGTTTGATATGAAAATCCACCTAGAATTGTGGGTGAAAGTGAAAGCGGGTTGGGCTGATGATGAACGAGCGCTGCGTAGCCTCGGTTACATCGACGACTTATAAGGCTGATGTGTGGACGGCTGGCAGAGAGCCTTTGTGCTTCATGGGCGCCCTTACAGTGAAACCAGTTTATTGCTGGATTTTTTTACTGAAAATGAAGGGCGGGTACGTGTTTTAGCGAAAGGGGCACGCAGCCGTCGCTCCAACCTTAAAGGTTGCTTGCAACCTTTCACCCCGCTGCTTATTCGTTGGAGTGGGCGGGGTGAAATCAAGACATTAAGAGATGCAGAGCCTGTCTCATTGGCTCTCCCCTTAACGGGAAGTGTGCTCTACAGCGGTTTGTATGTGAATGAACTCTTATCCCGACTCCTTGAGCACGGAACGGCATATCCCGCACTTTTTTTTGATTACCTCCAATGTTTACAAGCGCTTGCAGCGAGTGAATACACACCAGAATGTGCATTGCGTCGTTTTGAATTAGCGCTACTCACCAATATGGGATACGGGATAGATTATCTTCACTGTGCGGGCAGTGGTGAACCGGTATCGGATACCATGACATACCGTTATCGTGAAGAAAAAGGGTTTATCGCCAGTTTGGTTGTGGATCATTACTGTTTTACAGGTTATGAACTCAAGGCATTGGCAAGTCGTGAATTTCCCGATCAGGTAACCTTGAAAGCAGCGAAGCGTTTTACTCGCATTGCCTTGAAACCTTATCTGGGGGGGAAACCATTAAAAAGCCGTGAGCTGTTTCGTCAATTCGTACGTAAAAAAACGGATAACCCCAACAAGAAAAATGAAAACTAAAGTAAGCCACTTTTTCATGATGAAGAGTGTAGACTTTATTAAATCTTATATTATTGCAGGAGCTAAAAATGGCTGAGGTATTGTTAGGTATCAACATTGATCACATTGCAACCTTGCGTAATGCCCGTGGGACACAATACCCTGATCCCGTTCAGGCTGCATTTGTTGCAGAGCAAGCGGGTGCAGATGGTATAACCGTTCACCTACGTGAAGATCGCCGCCATATTACTGACAGAGATGTTCAATTATTAAAAAATACAATCCAAACCCGCATGAACCTTGAAATGGCGGTCACAGATGAGATGGTGGAGATTGCTTGCCAAATCAAACCTGCTTTCTGTTGTTTAGTCCCTGAAAAGCGTCAAGAGGTCACAACCGAAGGGGGATTGGCTGTGTCTGGACAAAAAGCGCACATTGCTGCGGCGGTTAAGATTTTATCAGAGGCGGGGATTTTAGTGTCTTTGTTCATTGATGCGGATCACCAGCAAATTGATGCTGCTGTCGAAGTTGGAGCGCCATTTATTGAAATTCACACGGGTGCGTATGCAGATGCAGGGAATGAGGTACAGCAGGAAAAAGAATTTCAGCGTATCAGAGAAGCTGCAACTTACGCAGCCGCTAAAGGGCTTAAAGTCAATGCAGGCCACGGCTTGACCTACCACAATGTGCAGCGTATTGCCGCCTTACCTGAAATTTATGAATTGAATATAGGACATGCCATTATTGGTCGTGCTGTATTCAGTGGCTTATCTGCGGCTGTTGCGGATATGAAAACTTTATTGCGGGAAGCTCGCCGTTAATGGCCATTCTTGGATTAGGCACAGATATTGTTGAAATATCCCGCATTGAAGAAATTGTCGGGCGTTCAGGCGAACGTCTGGCAAGGCGAATTCTGAGTGACAGGGAATGGCAGCAATATCAACAGCATAATCAGCCTGTCCGCTTCCTGGCAAAACGGTTTGCTGTCAAGGAAGCGGCAGCTAAAGCGTTTGGAACAGGTATCCGCAATGGACTGGCCTTTAATCAATTTGAAGTGACTAATGATCCACTGGGAAAACCCACTTTGAAACTTCATGGAGAGGCCGCAGTGCTGGCTAACAAACTGCGGGTAAAATCCATGCATGTCACACTCGCAGATGAACGGCGTTATGCCTGTGCGACAGTGATATTGGAAAATTAAATTCAGATCTTATCAGCATGATGTAGAAGCACAAACTTATCCCATAACTGCTCTTCAGTTTCCTGATGGTTAGGGTCAAAGATAATGGTATTCGTAATCGGGCAGACGGATTGGCAAGTTGGTTTTTCGTAGTGCCCGATACACTCGGTACAGCGTTCAGGCTCAATTTCGTAGATCTCTGTGCCCATTGTGATGGCCTGATTAGGGCATTCGGGTTCACACATATCACAATTGATACAGCGTTTGGTAATAAGTAGTGCCATTTCAACCTCTTACATCAATTAAGTCTTTTAAATTGCAGACTTAATTCTTCCTGATTTGTTGCTCCAGACCATCCTTTGTTAGCTCATACAATATATTTACAAAAAATATATTTTACAAAAACATGGTTACAACTAAATGCATTGTGCAAAGAAAAGCTATCTGGGGCAGATATTAACACATCAGAAAGCAGTCCAGTACATTTATCATGGTATATACTTAAGTATGTTTTCAATTCATTAGAGTAAAAATATGCTTGAATACATCGTAAAACATGGCAATGATATTGTGAAAGTTTTGGGATCTATCGGGACTTTTATTGGTATTATTCTGTCTGTATTAAAGAAGCTTTATGCCGATGTGTGTGTGTTTAGAGAGAGAAAGGCCATAAAGTATATAAAATACCTCAATGAATATAATGTTTATTTAGATGATTTGAGTAAAGAATATATTAAACGTCAAATTGCATCTGAAATAATGTTTGATGTTACAAAGATAAAACCTGATAAATTTAGAAAGCTATTTATTAAACTGAAACAAGATGGGTTGAGCCAGGAATATATGGATATTCTTAAAAAGTTGAAAGCATACACTGTATCAAATTCTGGCGTGGTGCAAGTTAATATTGGTTCTTATTATTATTATTTTACGTATTGTTTTGAAAGAGTATTTTCAACGTATTTTTTCACATTGGCATTCGTTGTATTGGTAGCATTTTTATTCAAAGTTGATGCCTTGAGTAATACCATCAGCAATGCTTTAGATTTCTTTTTTGTCATATTAAGTATGATTTTACTGATGGGGATTGGTATCTATTTATTGATGTTAAGCCCGTCAAAATATCAAATAAGAAAATTAAATAAGGAATTAATTAAATATAAAATCGATGATATTTCTTTATAGACGGTATGGGTTGAATTGTCATTGTATCTAAACGTAAAGTCTGTTAGATAGTGATATTCATTTCGCGTGTCTTCTGGAGCTACCCAATGAAATCAAGCTGTTTAACGGAAGTTATATTACCCAATAATTATCACACGAGCGATTTTTTGGCCTTTCATCAGAGGGATGAAATGGGTATTTCTGAGATCGTACAACATAATCAAATTAAAAAAGGGATTATTTGGTATGAAAATCCGGCCCTTTTGACCATCACAATAGAAAAGAATAGGGCAAAAATAGAGCTTGATATTGATGGTGATAAAGATTGTCCTTCACAACGTGAAGCGTTATTGACGCTAGCCTCCCATATGCTTGGTTTGAAACAACCGGTTGATGTATTTGAATCCATCTATCATGATCATCCCGTTATTGGCGAATTGGTTAACCGACAAACAGGCTTGCGCATTTATCAATCCGCGACACCTTTTGAAGCGCTGAGTTGGGCGATTATTGGGCAACAAATTAGTTTAAGCGCAGCAATTTCCATCAGGCGGCGTTTTATTCAGGCGGTGGGGCGCCAGCACTCTTCTGGGTTACTGTGTTTCCCGAATTATAAGCAGGTGATGCAATATTCCCAGCATGATCTCCGTCAGTGTGGTTTTTCTGAGAGTAAAGCCAATGCGTTATTGCATGTTTGTCAACTTATTGACTCTGGGTTATTGGAACTCAATATTCCAGAAGGAGAAAATGGCGTGAAACGGTTGGCGGATAGCTTACTTGCTATCAAGGGCATTGGCATGTGGACAGTGAATTATGCATTATTACGAGGATTCAGTTACCTGGATGGCTCACTACATGGCGATGTTGCCGTCAGGCGTAATCTCCAATATTTGCTCAACCAGGAAAACAAAGTGAGTGCGGAACAGGCAGAAAAATGGCTGGCAGATTTTTCTCCCTGGAAGGCGTTGGTAGGTGCGCACTTATGGCAACAGCAATCCAGTAGTGGATATTAATACCACTCCAGCTGAGATTCAGATTGAACCGGCAGATTGAGGTGATTGAGTATAATAGGCGGAATTTTCATAAGTAAGAGAATGGGCAGTGACAAAAAATTTTAATGATGAATATTGGATGCGTCGGGCGATAGGTTTAGCCATGCAAGCACAGGCAAAGGGGGAAATTCCGGTCGGTGCTGTATTGGTGGCCGATAATAAAGTGATTGCTGAGGGATTTAACCATCCAATCACTGACCATGATCCTACCGCTCATGCAGAAATTATTGCGTTACGGCGGGGCGGGAGGCAATTGCAGAATTATCGTCTGTTGAATACGACACTGTATGTCACTTTAGAGCCTTGTATCATGTGCGCAGGTGCGATGGTACACAGCCGGATACAACGGTTAGTTTATGGTGCCAGCGATATGAAAACGGGAGCAGCGGGTTCACTGATTGATATCTTGCGCCACCCGGGCATGAATCACCAAATTGACATTACCGGCGGGGTGCTGGCGGAAGAGTGTGCCACTATGTTGAGTGCTTTTTTTAAACAACGCAGGGAACAGCATAAAGCATTGAAAAAATTGAAAACTCAGCAACAGGACATGCCATAGTCAGTTATGGTTTAGTGGTCGTTTCAGATGGCGTCGGTGTTTTATTCTCCGACGCTTTTTCGTGAGATCCAGCGTTATTGCTGGTTATTTTGTCATTCTCAGCTTGAGGAGTATTGATGGTCGTGGTATCCGTTGCCACTTCACTCTCTTCCGTTTTCTCGCGGTTGGCTTTCGCTCTAAGGTATCCCTCCAGGCTCAAATAGTAACGCCGAATATTTTCAACGTAACGATAAGCTTCATAGCCACGGGCATAGCCATAGGTTGTATTGGCGTAATATCTTTTCTTGCTGAGCAGGGGCAGGCGCGTTTTAACATCCAGCCAGCTGTCTGGATTCCCTTTTTGTGCCGCGGTTAATTTACGGGCGTCAAGAAGGTGCCCATACCCCATGTTGTAAGCGGCAAGGGCAAACCAAATGCGCTCATCCTCAGGAATGGTTTCTGGCAAACGCGCCATCAGGTAGTGCAGATAAGCCATTCCCCCTTTTACACTCTCTTCTGGATCCAGCCGATCGTGAATTTCAGCCCATTTTGCTGTCGGGCGTGTGAGCATCATCAATCCACGAACACCAGTAGGTGAAGTGGCTTGTGGATCCCAATGTGATTCTTGCCATGCAATGGCAGCCACCAATTGCCAATCAAGCGATCCCGCGTATTGTTGAAAAATGGGTTGATAGGTTGGTAAGAGCGTATTGATGGCACGAATAAATGAAAGGGTATCGAAATAATCGAATGAACCGACATGGCTGAAATATTTTTCTTGTAGCCGCGACATGATGCCGTTTTCAGTCAACATACTGAAGAAATCGAGCATAGCGGAGTAGAGGCTATAATCGCCATTACGTTTTAAATACCAGGTTAAAGGGCTTTCTTCACTGACATCAAAAGCAACTGCCAGATTGGGATGAATGCGCTGTTGCAAGGCCAAACTGAGGGAGTCACTGATGGTATAGTCGATTTTTCCCTCGGAGAGTTGTTCGAGCAATTGCTGCGTATTCTCGTGTGGTGTTTCTTCCCAGGTTAACTCAGGATAAGACTTTTCTTTCCACTTTTTCAGTTCGCTTACATGAGCTGAGCCTGCCGTGACGATGAGTCTACCTTTTAAATCACCAAACGAATGTGGACGTGTCGCCCCCTTGCGATACACCAGTTGTTGTATGACTGAAACATAGGCTGGGCCAGTGCGTGTCTGGTTCAGCCTGTCTTTATTGTAGATAAGCCCGGCAGCCAGGAAATCGGCTTTATCGTTTTCCAAGTCGTCAAAAAGTTGCTTAATGTTAGGACGAAACTTAATCACCAGTTTAACGCCCAGATAATTGGCAAACCGCTTGATTAACTCATAGTCGAATCCTGTTGGCTCATTTTTGTTGTTAAGAGAGATCAGAGGAGAGCTGATGGTACTAACCCGTAGCTCTCCTCGTGCCAGAATTTTGTTTATCTGCTCCTGCTGTTTATTGGGCCAATTGATATTCAGGCCGATGATGGCAGCAGAGAGGAGCGTGATAATTATGATAACAAAATAATTTATCTTTATGTTATTCAAATAGTTATCTCTTTCCAGAACGATTAGTAATCGTGTGAAGTGCAAGATAATAGCATGGTTAAATTTCCAGTAATCGAGAATTTTGCGTAACAAAAGGGGGATGTGCAACCCTATTAAACCTATTTTGGCGTTTTATTGAGTCTATTATTGGGGGGATAAATCACCGCGCAAACGGTTTCGTCAGAGGAAACATTCCTCTATAATGCTTGCTGTTTCCCTGAGGCATCAGTCAGGCTTTGCTTCTAAGATGAGAGAACCTATTATTATGGAAATTCTGCGTGGCTCACCCGCTTTATCGGCATTTCGCATCACTAAGCTCCTTTCCCAGTGTCAAGATCAACATCTCCCAGTTACTGACATTTATGCAGAATATGTGCATTTTGCCGAAGTTAATGCCCCCATCACGGAAGATGAGCGAGAGAAATTAAATAAACTATTAAAGTATGGTCCCTCTTTGGCCGAACTTGAGCCTAAAGGACAACTTATATTAGTCACGCCTCGCCCTGGCACGATATCCCCTTGGTCATCGAAAGCGACAGATATTGCCCACAATTGTGGACTGAAGCAGGTTGTCCGTTTAGAAAGAGGGATTGCCTATTATATTCAGAGTGTTGGCCTGGATGACGGGCAATGGCAAACGTTGTCGGCATTACTGCACGATCGCATGATGGAACGTGTGTTCACTCAGTGTGAACAAGCCGAAGTCCTGTTTTCTCACCAGCCCCCTGCGCCGTTAAAACAGATTGATATCTTGCAATCGGGACGGGCCGCACTGGAATCAGCAAATATTGAATTAGGGCTGGCTCTGGCTATCGATGAAATTGATTATCTGATGAGCGCTTTTCAGGCGTTAGGACGCAATCCAACGGATGTTGAGCTGTATATGTTTGCCCAGGCAAATTCTGAGCATTGTCGCCACAAAATTTTCAATGCAGATTGGATTATTGATGGCCAGACTCAACCCAAATCTTTGTTCAAAATGATCAAAAACACGTTTGAACAGACGCCAGATTACGTGCTTTCTGCTTATAAAGATAACGCAGCGGTTATGGAAGGTTCTGATGTTGGCCGCTTCTTCCCTGATCCTGCAACCGGGGTTTATGACTATCATCAAGAGCCAGCCCACATCTTGATGAAAGTGGAAACTCATAACCATCCGACCGCCATTTCGCCCTGGCCCGGTGCAGCGACGGGTTCCGGTGGTGAAATTCGTGATGAAGGTGCAACCGGACGAGGAGCCAAACCGAAAGCCGGGCTGGTCGGTTTTTCAGTTTCAAACCTGAGAATTCCTGGGTTTGAACAGCCGTGGGAAGAGGATTTTGGTAAACCTGATCGCATTGTCAGTGCATTGGACATCATGCTGGAAGGCCCATTAGGCGGCGCAGCGTTTAATAATGAATTTGGGCGTCCGGCATTGCTCGGGTATTTCAGAACCTATGAAGAAAAAATTTGTTCCCATAACAGTTCAGAATTGCGTGGTTATCACAAGCCCATCATGTTGGCAGGCGGGATCGGCAATATCCGTGAAGAACATGTCCAGAAAGGGGAGATTTCGGACGGTGCAAAATTGATTGTGTTGGGTGGACCAAGCATGAATATCGGTTTAGGGGGCGGGGCGGCATCTTCAATGACATCCGGTCAGTCTGATGCTGACCTGGATTTTGCCTCTGTACAGCGTGACAATGCGGAGATGGAGCGTCGTTGTCAGGAAGTGATCGACAGTTGCTGGCAATTGGGGGATAAAAATCCGATTTTATTTATTCATGATGTAGGCGCTGGCGGTTTGTCAAATGCTATGCCCGAATTGGTCAGTGATGGCGGTCGAGGCGGGCGTTTTGAGTTACGTAATATTCTTAACGATGAACCCGGCATGAGTCCATTGCAGTTATGGTGCAATGAATCCCAGGAACGTTATGTTTTGGCGGTAGCACCAGAGCAATTAGCTCTGTTTGAAGAAATATGCCGTCGTGAACGTGCGCCTTACGCTGTGATTGGGGAAGCAACGGAAGAGCGACATTTGCTGTTGAATGACAACCATTTTAATAATCAGCCAATCGATATGCCGCTGGATGTGTTGCTCGGTAAGACGCCGAAGATGCTGAAAAATGTACAGGTTTTGCAAGCTCAAGGGCAAGGTTTGGATCGCAAGGGGATTGATCTCGCAGAAGCGGTAAAACGTGTCTTGCATTTGCCTGCCGTGGCGGAAAAAACATTCCTGATTACGATAGGGGATCGTTCCATAACCGGTATGGTTGCCCGTGACCAGATGGTTGGCCCCTGGCAAATTCCAGTCGCAGATTGTGCTGTGACTACCGCCAGTTTGGACAGCTATTATGGCGAAGCCATGTCAATGGGCGAGCGAGCGCCGATTGCATTATTGGATTTTGCAGCATCAGCGCGTATGGCGGTGGGTGAAGCACTGACCAATATTGCCTCCGCTTATATCCAGGATCTGAAACGCGTGAAGTTATCCGCTAACTGGATGTCGGCATCAGGCCATGCTGGTGAAGATGCGGGGTTGTATGCCGCCGTCAAAGCTGTGGGTGAGGAGCTGTGCCCAGCCTTGGGATTGACCATTCCGGTTGGTAAGGATTCGATGTCAATGAAAACCCGCTGGCGTCAAAATGGGGAAGAGCGTGAAATGACGTCACCACTTTCATTGGTTATCAGTGCGTTTGCGCGAGTAGAAGATGTGCGCTGTACCGTGACGCCAGAGTTATCTACTGAAGATGACAATGCGTTGCTGCTAATCGATCTGGGTAAAGGGCAGAATGCGCTGGGTGGGACAGCATTGGCGCAGGTTTATCGCCAACTGGGGGATAAAACCGCAGATGTTCGCAGCGTCGAACAATTAGCGGGTTTCTTTAATGCGATCCAACAGTTGATTTCAGAACAAAAATTGCTGGCTTACCATGACCGTTCGGATGGTGGATTATTGGTGACATTGGCTGAAATGGCTTTTGCCGGCCATTGCGGATTGCATGCCGATATCAGTGCATTTGATGAAGATATTCTGGCCGCATTATTTAATGAAGAATTGGGGGCGGTGATCCAAATTCGTGAGACTGACAGAGAGCAGATTGAGAACCTGTTGGCAGATTATGGATTAAATGAATGTGTGCATTATCTGGGTAAAGCCCGGGCGGGCGATGATTTTGTGATTTCCAGTGGCAATATGGAAGTTTATCATCAGAAGCGCAGCACATTGCGCTTATGGTGGGCAGAAACAACGTGGCAAATGCAGCGCCTGCGTGATAACCCTGAGTGCGCAGATCAAGAGCATCAGGCAAAACAGGATGTGAATGATCCGGGCTTGAATGTGGAATTAACCTTCAATCCTGCGCAAGATATTGCTGCTTGTTATATTGCAAAACAAGTGCGTCCGCGCGTTGCGGTATTGCGTGAACAGGGCGTTAATTCCCATGTTGAGATGGCGGCGGCATTCCACCGGGCAGGCTTTGAGGCGGTGGATGTTCATATGAGTGACTTATTGGCGGGGCGGATCACATTAGATCAATGCCAAACATTGGTTGCCTGTGGTGGCTTCTCATATGGGGATGTGCTTGGTGCCGGTGAAGGCTGGGCGAAATCCATTCTGTTTAATCCACGGGTACGTGATGATTTTGCGAGTTTCTTCGCAAGGCCGGATACCTTAGCACTTGGTGTATGTAACGGGTGTCAGATGATGTCCAACTTGCATGAATTGATCCCTGGCACAGAACACTGGCCGCGCTTTGTCCGTAACCGTTCAGAACGCTATGAAGCCCGCTTTAGCTTAGTGGAAGTGGTAAACAGCCCTTCATTGTTCCTGAAAGACATGACCGGTTCTCGTTTGCCGATCGCAGTGGCTCATGGTGAAGGGCAGGTGGAGTTTAGAAACGACCTGAGTTTGATGGAACTTGAAAAGCATCAGCAAGTCGCATTGCGTTTTGTGGATAACTACGGTTCAGTGACAGAAAGCTATCCGGCAAATCCGAATGGTTCTGTGAACGGCATTACTTCTGTGACCAGCCTTGACGGCCGAGTCACAGTGATGATGCCTCATCCTGAAAGGGTATACCGTACTGTTAGCAATTCCTGGCATCCTAAAGAATGGGGAGAAGATAGTCCGTGGATGCGCATTTTCCGTAATGCCCGCAAACAGTTAGGTTAATAGCAAAGGCCCTGAAAATGCATCAGGGCCTTTATTTTTTTACCGTGTCTCTATATCACGACAATGATGCTTCTGGATGTCTCAAAAAAGAGACGCTTAATACATTGATATAGTTTGGGAATTTTTTTTCTGGGGTAAAGTGTCATAAATAGGCGACACTAATGTTTATTAAAAATGAATAAATACCGATAAGAAAATGCAATAAGTCTGTATTTTTATTTATTTCTTACAATATCAATTGGTTAAAAATTTCTTTTCAAATTGGCATGTAATATGCATAATACAAGGCAGTTGCTCATTCAACATTGTTATGTCGGCCCGCAATTGGGTGGAAACATGCCACATAAGCCTCAGAATGACGCCAAAGTAAGGTGCCTACCGTCCAACTTAATGATATTCGCCTTTGGGCCTTATCAAACACAGGGCGACACGTGGAGTGAGGCACCGCCTACATGTTCACATGCAGGATCCTCACTGGCGGGATGGTAAAAAAAGTTACTGTCCCGCCGTCATTATGGCAGCCCACCCTGTTTATGTATGCATTCGCATCGCTTTCAATGACTGATTGTTTCAATTATCCGCCGTTTTCAACTATTATTCTGACCATTTTCAATAAAAGAAAAGTCACTGTAGCATCAATGTCATTACAGGTTATGAGATGATTTCTTTGAAAAAATGGCGTTTATTTCCACGCTCATTGCGCCAGTTGGTTGTTATGGCTTTCTGGTTAGTGTTATTGCCACTCTTAGTTTTGGCTTATCAGGCTTATCAAAGTCTTGATCAGCTTAGTACTCAGGCTGCTGAGATTAATCGTTCAACGCTGGTGGATGCCCGCCGTAGCGAGGCGATGGTTGGCGTCGCCCTTGAGATGGAACGCAGTTACCGCCAATACTGTGTATTAGGCGATAGTCGGCTAGAAAAGCTTTATCAACGCCAATATCGGCAGTATATGAATATGCTTGGTAATCAGATGGCGATGTTAGCTAATGCCGAGTATACAAAGAAATTCAATGAATTACTGTCGGGCTTGAGCAAAATCTCTTGTAGTAATGGGGCACCAGAAGCAACTTCGTCTAAATTACTTGAAGAATTCTCCAGGGCCAATAATCTTTTGGTACAGGAAACCCGTAATATTATTTTTAGCCGTGGTGAACAGCTGCAAAAAGACATTGCCGATAAAGGACAATTTTTCGGTTGGCAGAGCCTTATTTTATTCTTGTTAAGTGCCTTCTTGATAACCTTGTTTACGCGTATGATCATTGGGCCAGTAAAAGGCATTGAGCGGATGATCAATCGGCTTGGAGAAGGGCAATCATTGGAAAATCAGATTGATTCCTTTAAAGGACCACGGGAGTTACGATCACTGGCCCAACGCATTATTTGGTTGAGTGAGCGTTTATCCTGGCTTGAGTCTCAGCGTCATGAGTTTTTACGCCATATTTCCCATGAACTGAAAACCCCTCTGGCAAGTATGCGTGAAGGAACGGAGCTGTTGGCTGATGAAATTGCAGGGCCTCTGACGGCAGACCAGAGAGAAGTTGTCAGTATCCTGGATAGCAGTAGCAGGCATTTACAGCAGCTCATTGAGCAATTACTGGAATATAACCGCAAATTAGCCGATGGCGCAGCCGAACATCAGATTATTTCCCTAAAAGAAATTGTGGATAGTGTCGTACTTTCACATCAATTGCCGGCACGGGCAAAAAATATTTATACAGAAATTCAATTGGATATGGATTATTGTTGGGCGGAGCCTGGCTTATTAACACGGGTGATTGATAATCTCTATTCCAATGCAGTGCACTATGGCGCTGAATCCGGTAACATCTGGATTTCGAGTCGGCAAGTGGGGAAAAACCTTCAAATTGACATTGCCAATACAGGAACGCCCATCCCAGAGTTAGAGAAAAGTATGATCTTTGAGCCATTTTACCAAGGAAAACTTCAACGAAAAGGTGCCGTTAAAGGAAGTGGTCTTGGCTTGAGCATCGCGCAAGATTGTATTAAACAAATGCAGGGGGAGCTTTGCCTGGCAGAATCCGAATTTGCTGATGTATGTTTTCGAATTGAACTGCCATTAACCGCAGAGAATGACTAAATAATATGTATAACAGGTTTACTTACCGCTTTATGACGGAGACGGAACAGCAAAATATTGTGGCTAACCCAATGAAAAAAACGGCTGTCAGGCCATCTATCTTGGCACGTACTTCGATCCTGCGCTTACGGGCTATATTGCTATTGTTCGTTCCCTATTTGCTGGCAGGATGCGTTAAAACGAGTGGTTCAGACAATTTGACAACCCTGGCACAGTCTATCTTGCCAGAGCAGAGTGTCACGGATTATCGTCTTAAGGATTGTGATTCAATCTGGGACATTGCGAAGCCAGCGGCGATGGAAAACGGGCTTTATTGGCTGAGGTTCATTGATTGCACGGATCGATTGTCTTCGGCAGAAGCACGTGAGACGGCGAAACGGTTTACCTCAGAGACGCCGACTGATTGGCATCAAGTGCTTAAGCAAAGTATTTTAATGGGCAGGGCGACTTCTGTATTAGCTGAACGCCGGAAAACGGTGGAAAACTTTAATCGGTATAGTACACAATTTCCTATCGCTTTGCGGCCATTACTCCAATTGTGGCGTGAGCAGCAATATCTGAAAATTAATCTTGCCGAAGAAAGAGCCAAATTTCAGCGCTTCCAGTTTGACAGTGATAACAAAATTGATCGTCTGAAAGAAACACGAGCACGTTTAGAATATGAGCTTCATTTAATGTCCCGCAAACTAGAAAATCTGACCGATATTGAACGCCAACTTTCCTCCCGTAAACAAGAACAAAGTGGTGTTGTGACTCCTAACACAAACACTTCATCGGATAATAAAGCAGAACCGAAAGACAACCCCGCAACAAACGCGGAAGCCAATCCTTCAGAAGAAAAAGCAGAAGAAAAAGGAGCCGAATAATCATGACAGTTCGCAATTCCGCTCATCTTCTTTTAGTTGATGATGATCCTGGCTTGCTCAAACTCTTGGGAATGCGTTTGACCAGTGAAGGCTTTCGTGTCACGACCGCAGAGAGTGGTCATGAAGCGTTACGCATACTGGTGAGAGAAAAAGTAGATTTAGTGATTAGTGATTTACGCATGGATGAAATGGATGGCATGGCACTGTTTGCCGAGATCCAGAAACAGCATCCCGGTATGCCTGTCATTATTCTGACTGCCCATGGCTCTATTCCTGATGCAGTGGCAGCAACGCAGCAAGGTGTATTTAGTTTTCTGACCAAGCCTGTTGATCGTGACGCACTTTATAAAGCCATTGATAATGCGCTGGAATTGTCAACGCCAGCCATCGATGGACAATGGAGCGAGAAAATCGTCACCCGAAGCCCTTTAATGTTGCGTTTATTGGAACAGGCAAAGATGGTGGCTCAATCCGATGTGAGTGTTCTGATTAACGGGCAAAGTGGAACCGGTAAAGAGGTATTGGCTCAGGCTATTCATCGGGCAAGTCCCAGAGTGAAAAAGCCTTTTATTGCTATTAACTGTGGTGCCTTACCGGAGCAATTACTTGAATCTGAATTATTTGGTCATGCCAAAGGCGCATTTACGGGGGCCGTCAGTAGTCGGGAAGGGCTATTTTTAGCGGCACAAGGAGGAACATTGTTCCTTGATGAGATTGGCGATATGCCGATGGCATTGCAAGTTAAGCTTTTGCGGGTGCTACAGGAGCGTAAGATTCGCCCATTGGGGAGTAACCGGGATATCGACATTGATGTCAGAATTATTTCTGCCACTCACCGTGACCTGCCTAAGGCCATGCAGCGTAATGAGTTTCGGGAAGATCTCTACTATCGGTTGAACGTTGTTAATTTGAAAATTCCTGCTTTGAACGAACGCGCAGAAGATATTCCTCTATTGGCTAATCATCTGCTACGTGACGCTGTCAAACGCCATAAACCTTTTGTTCGCAGTTTTTCCACCACGGCTATGAAATGCCTGATGGCGGCAAGTTGGCCGGGCAATGTTCGTCAGTTAGTTAATGTCATCGAACAGTGTGTGGCATTGACGATGGCACCGGTCATTAGTGATGCTCTGGTCACTCAGGCATTGGAAGGGGAAAATACGGCATTGCCGACATTCGTGGAAGCCCGTGGGCAGTTTGAACTGAATTACCTGCGTAAATTGTTGCAGATAACCAAAGGTAATGTGACCCATGCCGCCCGTATAGCAGGGCGTAATCGGACAGAATTTTATAAATTGCTGGCACGCCACGAGCTGGATGCTAACGATTTTAAGGAATAACTTTTCTGCCACCGCAGAAATTTTTACACTGAATAGAAATGAATTGCTTTGCTGTTGAAATCCAGTAAGGCAGATAGATGATTTATGGCCCAGGAGAGCCGCATTCTATGAGTCGTACTCTTAAAATTGCTCTTGCCCAGTTAAATTGGTTGGTAGGAGACATTGAAGGCAACAGCGAACGTATGTTGCAGACAGTTCAGGAGCAGCAGGCAAAAGGCGCTGATCTGGTCATGTTTTCTGAGCTGTCGCTGTCTGGCTATTTTCCTGAAGATTTGTTATTCCGATCTGATTTACATCAGCGTTGTTGTGAACAATTGGTACGTTTGCAACAAGCAAGCGCTCAGGTTGGTATTTTGGTGGGGCATCCGTGGCAACAGGATGGCAAACTTTACAACGCGCTTTCCCTGTTTTGGCGAGGGGAAATTGTGGCTCGTTACTTCAAACAATTACTGCCAAACTATGGCGTTTTTGATGAAGAGCGTTATTTCAAAGCGGGGGATCAACACTGTGTTATACCATTCAAAGGTTATAACCTCGGTTTATTGATTTGTGAAGATTTGTGGTTTGACGCACCAATTGATGCCTTGAAACAGGCGGGTGCAGAAATCATCTTGTCGATTAACGCCTCTCCTTTTAATCGTGAAAAACCGAATATCCGCAGTACATTAATTAAGTCCCACTGCCAGCGTACTCATTTGCCCATTATCTATCTTAATCAGGTGGGGGGGCAAGATCAGCTTATCTTTGATGGCTGTTCTAAAGTCTTTGATGCCCATGGTGAAATAACCCATCGCATGGCGGCATTTGAGGAACAGGTTGAGCAATGTTGTTTCAATGAAATGGACATTGAACCAATGGCAAATCCGATCCCTCACTTGCCACCTCTGGCGCAAATTTATAAGGCGCTGGTGCTGTCTGTACGTGATTATGTGCAAAAAAACGGTTTTAACGGCGCTTTGCTTGGTTTGTCCGGCGGGATTGATTCAGGGTTGACATTGGCGATTGCTGTGGATGCTTTGGGCAAAGATCACGTGCAGGCGATCATGATGCCATTCCGCTATACCTCAGAAATGAGTATCCACGATGCCAGAGAACAAGCAGAATTGCTGGGGGTTGAATTTGACGTTGTCTCCATCGAACCCATGTTTGATGCATTTATGGCACAGCTTGAACCGATGTTTGCGGGAACAGAAAAAGATACGACAGAAGAGAATTTGCAGGCACGTTGCCGCGCAGTCATTTTGATGGCAATGTCTAATAAACGCCGCCGTTTGGTATTGACCACCAGCAACAAAAGTGAATCGGCAGTAGGGTATTCAACCCTGTACGGCGATATGGCGGGTGGCTTTAATGCTTTGAAAGATGTCCCTAAAACGATGGTATTTGCATTGGCTAAATATCGTAATACCGTATCCCCAGCGATCCCTCAGCGTGTGATTGATCGCCCACCGTCAGCGGAGTTGTCACCCAATCAACTGGATCAGGACAGCCTTCCTCCCTATGACATTTTGGATGCGATTCTCGAAGGGTATGTTGAAAAAGATAAATCAGTGGCTGATCTGGTATCTGAAGGTTTTGAGGAAGTCATTGTGCGTAAGGTGATCCGGCTGGTTGACATCAATGAATATAAACGTCGTCAGGCACCTATTGGCCCACGCATTACGCAGCGTGATTTTGGTAAAGATCGGCGCTACCCGATTACTTCTGGTTTCGGACGTAAAAACTGGTAATGACAGGAAAACTTCATGAAAAAGATTGATGCAATTATCAAACCTTTCAAGCTGGATGATGTGCGTGAAGCTCTGGCTGAGGTGGGTATCACTGGTATGACCGTGACAGAAGTGAAAGGGTTTGGCCGTCAGAAAGGGCATACTGAACTGTATCGCGGCGCAGAATATATGGTGGATTTTCTGCCAAAGGTAAAAATAGAAATTGTCGTACCGGATGATATTGTTGATACCTGCGTCGAAACAATCATGCAGGTTGCACAAACAGGCAAAATTGGCGATGGCAAAATTTTTGTTTTCGATGTTGCCCGTGTTGTGCGTATTCGTACTGGTGAGCAGGACGAAGAGGCGATTTAATCAAGTCACTAAAGTCATCTGAAAAAGTGATAACGGAAATATTATCGGTTAGCTCACACCCTAATGGAAGATGACGTGCGGGGTATCCGTTTTTCAATCCGTTATTACTTATCTTATATATACTCAATAAACTTCAAATTGCAATCCGCAAGACGACGCGAGTCCTCATATTTCCCCGCAGAGCGGGGGAATATAACACGCATCCTGACGTTGGATTGATAGAGAACTTATTATTTCTTATCTGCTGCGATACGATCACGAACGTGTTGAGCACGCTCCTGTGAAGGTGGGTGTGAATCAAACATGCTGGTTTCACCACTGCCCAGTTTAGCCAGTTTCTCGAAGCTGGTTGCTAAACCTTCAGTTTTGATATTGCGTTTTTTCATCAGATCATAAGAAAAGTCATCAGCCTGACTTTCCTGATGCTGTGAGAACTGTGAGTTGATCAGTTTTTCACCCAGTGCTGCAAGCTGAGAATCGCTCAGTTGTGCGGCGACACCACCGGCTGATGCAGCTGCGGTACGTGCAGCCACTGTAGCATAAGCAACCTGCATTGCTTTACGGGTGTGGCCCAGTGCAACGTGCCCCATTTCATGACCCAGAACGCCTTCGACTTCATTGTCGTTCATCATGTCCATCAGGCCGCTGTATACACGCACACAACCGTTAGCCATTGCCCATGCATTCACATCCTTAGTCAGATAAACTTTATAGTTAACCGATGTACCGTTAACGTCGCGGCCTAATGCTTTGGCGATTTTGTTCAGACGCTTAGTGTATTGGCTGGATGCCGGTGCAATTTTATTCTGTGCATCCATATCCTTACATGCTTGGCCAGATAACTGTTTGACATCAGAATCACTTAGTGTTGCCGCCTGGAATAATTGCATTCCAGAATGAGCCAGCATTCCCTGATCAATATTCTTACAACCTGTCAGAATTGCAGCAGAAACAGCGACTGCAACAAGAGCTTTAATTTTCATAAAATTGTTTTTCCTTTGTAATACATGCAACTATAGTTTTTTAAAAGCGTTAAAAGACTATGACTTTTGCTAGAAATAACAATAGGAATAAACTCTAATATTTATGATTATGTGAGTGCAGTAACATTTTTAAAAAATAATCAAATCATAAGTAGAATAATTTAGTTTAAATTATTTTAACGAAATGGCTTTTCGTTTATCTAAATGAGTTCTCAAATGCCCGCTCACACTCTTACCGACGACACTTGTTGTCGAGACAAAATTGCTCCCCTATTTTGTCCATCGCCTGTTCCTTTTTAGATCAGTATGTTATTGGTCTAAGATACTGCTCTTGGAACAGGCTTTTAGTTCAATTTCTTATCCAGCATTCGGGGGTATCAGGGAAACCGTACTAAATGACTTTATGTGGGCCAAAACATTCATAATGGATATGTTGTTCATCAATGCCCATTGCCAGCAACTGTTTGGCGATATGTTGCATGAAAGCCACAGGTCCACAGAAATAGAAGTGCATCCCTGCTACCGTTATTGCGTCTCGCACGAGAGACAAATCCATAAGCCCGGTATGTTGATAATGTACGCCTTTCTGATCGAAGTCTCTGGGTTCACGATACCAAACTTGTGCATACAGATCAGGCATGGACTGGGAAATTTCATTCACCTTATCCGCGAAAGCGTGGTGGCCGCCATGCTCTGCGGCGTGGAACCAATTGACTGAACCCGCATGGTGTTGGTTATGCAGGGATTGCAGCATACTCATCATCGGTGTCAAACCAACTCCGGCAGAAATCAGCGTCACTGGCGTATCAGATTGCACATCAAGGAAGAAATCACCGTGTGGTGCAGCCAGCATCACAATATCCCCTTCCTGTACCTTATCGTGCAGATGGTTTGAAATTTTGCCTTGAGGTTCACGCTTGACGGCAATTTGATAACTGGTGCCATTTGGCGCGGCGGTCAGTGAATATTGGCGAATTTCACGGTTTTCAAGAGTTGGATCTTCCACATAGATCGCCAAATATTGCCCCGGCTTATAATCCATGACCTTGCCACCATCAACAGGCACAAACTCAAAGCTAGTAATGACATCACTTTGTGGTTGTTTTCGGCTGACACGGAACTGACGCAGATCACGCCAACCACCCTCCAGAGACTCACCGCCCTGATAGATTTCCTCTTCCCGATTGATAAAGACATTAGCCAATACGTTGTAGGCTTTTCCCCAGGCGGAGAGTACTTCATCACCGGGATGAAACAGTTCATCAATGGTTGCCAGCAGGTGCGTACCTACAATTTGATAATGCTCAGGTTGAATACTGAGGCTGGCATGTTTATGGGCGATTTTTTCTACGGCAGGTAAGAGTGCCGACAGGTTATCGATATTGGCAGCATAAGCACAAAGGGCACTGAAAAGGGCTTCACGCTGATCACCATTGATCTGGTGACTCATATTAAAAATATCCTTTAATTCAGGATGGTGTTTGAACATACGTTCGTAAAAATGCGCAGTGAGCTTAGGGCCTGTAGAAACAATGAGTGGAATGGTCGATTTTATGGTTGCGATAACCTGATTATCTAGCATGGGGATCTCCTGAATTTTTCTCACATAATGCTGAAATTTATAAATTGTATTTTAAATGCAACTTATAGGGTTTGGGAATATATCAGCCCAAGAAAAGAGGATTATCTTTCTTTAAATCAAAAAAATAGGGGTATTGTCATTGCTGTTCCCGATCAGGATCACAAATATCAGTAATAAATCCGTAATCATTAGCAAAACAATCCGTTATTTAACGGCTAGTCGACCACTAACCCATGAAGCAAACGTTTGCGTAATTTGTTTTGTCAAGACTATCTCATTCGATAAAAAGAGTTTACACTGTGTGACATTCTGGCCCTCAGGGGTATTTTTTAAGAGATGTAGCTGAGTCAGGAGAACCCAATGTTAAAGCGTGAAATGAATATTGTGAATTACGATCCCGAACTGTGGCAAGCGATGGAACAGGAGGTTTGTCGTCAAGAAGAACACATTGAATTGATTGCTTCTGAAAACTACACCAGCCCAAGAGTCATGCAGGCACAAGGCTCTCAGCTTACTAACAAGTATGCGGAAGGTTATCCGGGTAAACGTTACTACGGTGGCTGTGAGTATGTCGATGTAGTTGAACAGCTTGCGATTGACCGCGCAAAAGCGCTGTTTGGTGCAGATTATGCTAATGTCCAGCCTCACTCTGGTTCTCAGGCAAATGCGGCTGTGTATATGACACTGCTAAAACCCGGCGATACCGTTTTAGGGATGAACCTGGCGCACGGTGGCCATCTGACTCACGGTTCCCCGGTTAACTTCTCTGGTAAACTTTATAACATCGTGCCTTATGGTATTGATGAAAATGGCAAAATCGATTACGACGATATTCGTCATCAAGCGCAAAAACATCAGCCTAAAATGATCATCGGTGGCTTCTCTGCGTATTCTGGCGTTGTCGATTGGGCGAAGATGCGTGAAATTGCGGATGAAATCGGTGCCTATCTGTTCGTTGACATGGCCCACGTAGCGGGTCTGGTTGCCGCTGGGGTTTATCCAAACCCAGTACCTCATGCACACGTTGTGACAACCACAACGCACAAAACATTGGCTGGCCCACGTGGTGGCTTGATTTTGGCGAAGGGTGGCGATGAAGCGTTTTACAAAAAACTGAATTCCTCTGTCTTCCCGGGTTCCCAGGGTGGCCCGTTGATGCATGTGATTGCCGGTAAGGCAGTTGCATTGAAAGAAGCGATGGAACCTGAATTCAAAGTTTACCAACAACAAGTCGCCAAGAACGCGAAAGAGATGGTAGACGTATTCCAGCAACGTGGTTACAAAGTGGTTTCTGGGGAAACCGAAAACCATCTGTTCTTGCTGGATCTGGTGGACAAAGACATTACGGGTAAAGATGCTGATGCGTCCTTGGGACGTGCCAATATCACGGTGAACAAAAATAGTGTGCCTAACGATCCGCGTAGCCCATTCGTCACCTCTGGTATCCGTATCGGAACACCGGCAATTACCCGTCGTGGTTTCAAAGAAACCGAATCTCGCGAGCTGGCGGGCTGGATGTGTGATGTGCTGGATAACATCAATAATGAAGCAACCATTGAACGTGTTAAGCAAAAAGTATTGGACATCTGCGCAAAATATCCTGTTTATGCCTAATTTAAATAAAATGTAGTTTAATGTAGTTTAGTAATAAGCCCGACTCATAACGTTAGTTTTGAGCGGGTTTTTTGTATCAAAAACGGGGGCATTCGGATGGTTGTTCCATCGACATTTTGGTTGGGCCTGGGTTATTTCACCTATTTTTTCTCCTACGGTATATTTTTGCCTTTTTGGTCTGTCTGGTTAAAAGGTGAAGGCATTGATGCCTCAATGATAGGTGTTTTGCTAGGTGTTGGCATGGTAGCTCGTTTTGTCGGTAGCCTGGTTATCTCACCTACGGTAAAAAACCCCGCTAAATTAATTAATGCATTGCGTCTCCTCTCATTACTGGCATTACTTTTCGCTGTTGGTTTTGCATTCGGTAGTTATTGGGTATGGCTTTTCTTTATTATGGTTGGTTTCAACTTATTCTTCTCACCACTAGTTCCCTTATCAGATGCGTTGGCGGGAACATGGCAAAAGCAGTTTACCTTTGATTATGGCAAAGTAAGGGTCTGGGGTTCGATTGCATTTGTGATTAGTTCGTCGTTGACGGGCATATTGATGTCTGCCAATGGTATCAATCTCTCAATCAGCAGTCTGAATTTTGGCTGGAATATATCGTCTGATAGTTTGAATCATTGGGTTGGCCACGAGTTATTTGGCACACACCATATCATTCTGGCTCTTTTGCTATTCAGCGTTACAGCTATGTTACTGGGAATGATGTTGAAACCTTCCATCATGCCGGTAGGTAAGATTAAAGCCGCCAATACCAATGCCGTTTCTTTTAAAGAACTCTTATCTGAAAAATCAGTGTGGCAGTTTTTACTCTGTGTAACTTTATTGCAGGCTGCCCATGCGGGATATTACAGTTTTGGTTCCATTTATTGGGAGCAAGCGGGTTATTCCTCATCAACTATTGGTTATCTCTGGTCGTTGGGAGTGGTGGCTGAAGTTATTATCTTTACTTTTAGCAAGCAATTATTCCGTCGTTGGAGTGCCCGTAATTTGCTGTTATTGTCGGGAATTTGTGGGGTTGTCCGCTGGGGACTCATGGCAACCTCAACGGAATTATCGATGCTGATTATTATTCAAATCCTGCATTGTGGTACTTTTACCGTTTGCCATTTGGCAGCGATGCGTTTTATTGGTGCCAGAAAAGAAAACGAAATCATCCGGTTGCAGGCAACTTACTCTGCTTTAGCTATGGGAGGCGGTATTGCCGTCATGAGTATGATTGCGGGTTTCATGTATGAGCAGATAGGATGTGGCATATTTTGGGTGATGGCGCTGGTTGCGTTGCCCGCCCTGTTCCTGAGACCAAAAGTTGAAGCTCATCCACTTTCGCACTAACAAAAAACGAAAATAAGAAAAAAGGGCACCTGAGAGGTGCCCTAAAAATAACATTGCTCAAATTATATTTATTCAATAATAACGAATTAACGTTTCAATGCTTCAGTCAATTCTTCACGCATTTCAGATAGAATATCTTTAACGATACGTGGGCTACCAGCAACGATATTGCCAGAGGTGACATAGTTATGACCACCAACGAAATCAGTGACAATGCAACCTGATTCACGTACCAACAATTCACCGCCGAAGAAATCCCAGGGTTTCAGACCAATTTCGAAGAAACCATCTACCCGTCCGGCAGCAACATACGCCATATCCAACGCCGCAGAACCCGTGCGACGAAAATCGGCACAGCGATCGAATAATTTGTTCAGTACATTCATATAAGGAATAGTGTGTTGCTTGGCTTTGAATGGGAAACCGGTCGCAAGGATAGTTCCATTCAGATCACGGGCATTAGTACCACGCAGACGATAACCGTTCAATTGAGCGCCTTGACCACGAGTTGCAGTGAACAGCTCATTGCGCATTGGATCGTAAACCACGGATACTTCTGTGCGGCCTTTAATGCGCACAGCAATAGAAACAGCAAAATGGGGAAGACGTTTAATAAAGTTGGTGGTGCCATCCAGTGGATCGATAACCCATTGGAAGTCATCCTCTTCTCCTATGTGATCACCACTTTCTTCGGTGATAATCGTATGCTTAGGGTAAGATTTACGGATGATGTCAATGATCAGCTTTTCTGCTTCACGATCAACATTAGTAACGAAATCATTACTGCCTTTTTGGCTTGCTTCAACAGCATCAGGAGTTTCGTAGCTTTTGGCAATGTAGTTGCCGGCCTTACGTGCAGCGCGTATAGCGATGTTTAACATCGGATGCATGGGTATCTTCTTCCACCAGAATTTTAAAGAACGGGAAATAAATTGGCGCACATTATAGCAGTAGTTCGTCAAAATAACTAATGCTGTGTTAAGATATTCGGCTCTTATACTGAATTTAAAAGCCGTCATGTTAGAGAATATCCGCATTATTCTGGTAGAAACTTCCCATACAGGGAACATGGGATCAACCGCTAGGGCCATGAAAACAATGGGATTGACCAACCTGTATCTGGTGAATCCGCTTGTCCAGCCTGATTCTCACGCTATTGCACTTTCCGCTGGTGCAAGTGATGTTATCGGCAGTGCAACGATTGTGAATTCGTTGGATGAGGCATTGGCTGGGTGTGAGTTAGTCATTGGCACCAGTGCCCGTTCCCGAACCCTATCCTGGCCGATGGTTGAGCCACGTGAATGTGGTGAACGTTGTGTCGAAACCGCCAGCCACTCTCCCGTTGCTATTGTCTTTGGCCGTGAGCGTGTTGGCTTGACTAACGAAGAATTGCAGAAGTGTAATTATCACCTTTATATCCCAACCAACCCGGAATACGGTTCGTTGAATTTGGCGATGGCGGTTCAGTTGGTTAGCTATGAAATTCGCATGGCATACCTGGCGACCCAAGAGCAATTAGAAGAGGCAACGTCACCAGAGCACGAAGTAGAGTATCCCCCTGTCGAAGATATGGAGCGTTTTTATCAGCACCTTGAACAGGTATTGCAAGAGTCTGGTTTCATTCGCAAAGCGCATCCGGGCCAGATAATGAATAAATTAAGACGTCTTTATACTCGTGCCCGGCCAGAAACCCAAGAGCTGAATATCCTGCGTGGTATACTGACTTCAGTGGAGAAGTGGGATAAAAAATAATTTGATGTAGTTAAAAAATGTATAGTCAGAACTGTGGCAGAAAGTAACAGGAAGCGTCGCCAGAAAATACAATTTAACGGGATAATAGGTCACTGGATAATAGCGGAAAGCAGTTGGGAAAGCCGTGGGATAGGCAAGTGAAAACGTGAAAGATAGGCAAATAATAGTTGAGTAAATTACTCGGTTAAATAGTTGACTAAAATACTCAGGAATGCCACAATTTCATCCATATTTCACCACGGAGTTTTTGTTATGAGACTGACATCAAAAGGACGTTATGCGGTAACAGCCATGTTAGATGTGGCGTTGCATTCACAAGAAGGGCCGGTGCCGTTAGCCGATATTTCTGAACGTCAGGGTATTTCTCTTTCCTATCTTGAGCAGTTGTTTTCCCGCCTGCGTAAAAATGGTCTGGTTTCTAGCGTCCGTGGTCCAGGTGGCGGCTATTTATTGGGCAGAACTGCCGGTAAAATTTTCGTTGCCGAAGTGATTTCAGCCGTTGACGAATCTGTTGATGCCACTCGTTGTCAGGGGCGAGAAGGTTGTCAAGGCGGCGATCGGTGTTTGACTCATGCCTTGTGGCGTGACCTCAGTGATCGTATCACGAGTTTCCTGAGTAGCATCAGTTTAGAAGAATTAGTCAATAACCAAGAAGTATTGGATGTTGCTGATCGTCAAGACGGCGATAAGCGCCGTACCCCTGGCCCTAACGGCAGACTTCAAGAGACGATTAACGTTAATCTGCGTGCGTAACTTGCGGCAAATACTTGTGTGGCAATGAAAGTATTAAAAGTGTTTTACGGAGCATGTGAGCAATGAAATTACCCATTTATTTGGACTATTCAGCAACAACACCGGTCGATCCACGTGTTGCTGAAAAGATGATGAACTATTTGACTATTGACGGCGTCTTCGGTAACCCAGCTTCCCGTTCACACCGTTTTGGTTGGCAGGCTGAAGAAGCGGTTGATATCGCGCGCAATCAAATTGCTGACTTGGTTGGTGCGGACCCACGTGAAATCGTGTTCACTTCAGGTGCAACAGAATCAGATAACCTGGCAATTAAAGGTGCTGCAAAATTTTATCAGAAGAAAGGCAAGCACATTATCACCAGCAAAACTGAACATAAAGCGGTTTTGGATACTTGTCGGCAGCTGGAGCGCGAAGGTTTTGAGATCACTTATCTGGCACCAATGAGCAATGGCCTGATTGATCTGAAAGAACTGGAAGCGGCCCTGCGTGAAGACACCATTCTGGTTTCCATCATGCACGTCAATAACGAAATCGGTATTGTTCAGGATATCCTGACCATTGGTGAATTATGCCGTAGCCGTGGCATTATTTTCCATGTGGATGCAACCCAAAGTGTTGGTAAATTGCCAATCGATCTCAGTCAGTTAAAAGTTGATTTGATGTCCTTTTCGGCCCATAAACTTTATGGCCCGATGGGGATTGGTGCGCTGTATGTTCGCCGTAAGCCTCGCGTGCGTATTGAAGCACAACAGCATGGTGGCGGTCATGAGCGCGGTATGCGTTCAGGTACATTGCCTGTTCACCAGATTGCTGGCATGGGTGAAGCTTACCGTATCGCGAAAGAAGAACTGGAATCAGAGGCAGTACGTTTGCGTGGTCTGCGTCTGCGTTTGTGGAACGGTATCAAAGATATTGAAGAAGTTTACCTGAACGGTGATTTAGAACAGGGTGCGCCGCACATTCTGAATGTCAGCTTCAACTATGTTGAGGGTGAGTCATTGATGATGGCATTGAAAGATCTGGCCGTTTCTTCTGGCTCAGCGTGTACTTCAGCGAGTCTGGAGCCTTCTTATGTCCTGCGCGCACTAGGTATGAATGATGAACTTGCGCACAGTTCTATTCGTTTCTCTTTGGGGCGTTTTACCACAGAAGAAGAAATAGACTATGCAATCAATTTGATTCACAACGCAATTGGTCACCTGCGTGATCTTTCTCCATTGTGGGAAATGTTCAAACAGGGCGTGGATCTCAGCACCATCGAATGGTCTCATCATTAATCAGACGGTTTCAGGAGTAACGACATGGCTTACAGCGACAAAGTAATTGATCACTATGAAAACCCACGTAATGTTGGTTCATTCGATAGCGAAGATCCGACAGTGGGTAGTGGCATGGTAGGGGCACCGGCTTGTGGTGACGTCATGCGACTGCAAATCAAAGTCAACGATGAAGGCATCATTGAAGACGCTCGTTTCAAAACCTATGGCTGCGGCTCTGCAATTGCATCCAGTTCTTTGGTAACAGAATGGATGAAAGGTAAATCATTGGAACAAGCTGAGTTGATAAAAAACACTCAGATTGCTGAAGAGTTAGAATTACCACCAGTGAAAATCCATTGTTCTATTTTGGCAGAAGATGCTATCAAAGCGGCTATTGCTGATTACAAAAGCAAGCGCCAGGCCAAATAATTTTTTCGCAAAAAGAAAATAATTCTGGTGGATATTGTTGCAATATCCACCTTTACTAGTTTTAAAGTGAGGTGTTGTATGTCAATTTCCCTGACAGAAAGTGCAGCCCAACGTATTTTGGCCTTTCTTGCCAATCGAGGAAAAGGTGTCGGGTTGCGCTTGGGAGTGAGAACATCCGGCTGCTCTGGTATGGCATATGTGCTTGAATTTGTTGATGCAGTAAATGAAGAAGATCAGATTTTTGAAGATAAGGGCGTGAAAGTCATCGTTGACGGTAAAAGCATCATTTACCTTGATGGTACTGAGTTGGATTTTGTTAAAGAGGGCCTGAATGAAGGCTTTAAATTCAACAACCCCAATGTTTCCAGCGAATGCGGTTGTGGAGAAAGTTTCCACGTTTAACCCTGTTTTTTGACCCGCATTTTGCGAAACCAAGAGTAACTTATGGACTATTTTACTTTATTTGGGCTGCCTGCACGTTATGCGATTGATCGTGAACAGTTGGTGACCCGTTATCAGGAATTGCAACGCCAGTTTCATCCTGATCGTTTTGCCAATCAGCCAGAACGTGAAAAAACACTGGCACTCCAACAAGCTGCTACCATCAATGATGGTTATCAGACGCTAAAACATCCCCTGAAACGCGCAGAATATATGCTGTCTCAGCACGGGTTCGATCTATCCAGTGAACAGCACACGATGCAGGATACGGCTTTTTTGATGCAGCAATTAGAATTGCGTGAAAAGCTTGATGCCATTGGGCGTAGCGTAGATCCAACAACAGCATTGAGTGATTTTTCATCTCGCTTGAATAAAATGATTAAAACACGTAGTGAGCAGATGGAACAGCAACTCAATGCTGCCGAGTGGTCAGTTGCAGCCGATACCGTCCGTAAATTACGCTTTCTGGATAAATTGCAACAGCAGGTTGAACAACTGGAAGAGCGGTTGTTGGATGACTTTTAGCAGACTTTTGACTGACTTTCAGCTGAATCGTATTGTTTAGCATGATTTTTGGCTGAATGGATTTCAGTTGAATAAATTTATGCTGATATAGATTTATAGGGGCACATATGGCTTTATTACAAATCAGCGAACCGGGTTTATCTGCCGCACCGCACCAACGCCGGCTGGCAGCGGGGATTGATCTTGGTACAACCCACTCATTGGTTGCGACTGTCCGTAGCGGTCAGGCAGAAACATTGGCAGACAGTGAGAACCAGCACTTGCTTCCATCTGTTGTACAGTATCGCAGAGAAGACATTCTGGTTGGTCGGCAGGCGCGTCAGCAAGCTGCATCTGATCCTGCCAATACCATCAGCTCAGTCAAACGGCTGCTGGGGCGCTCTTTGGCTGACGTGCAACAACGTTATCCCAACCTGCCATATCAGTTTCAGGCCAGTGAAAACGGTTTGCCGTTGATCAATACCGTGGCGGGGCTAGTCGATCCTATTCAGGTTTCTTCTGAGATATTGAAGTCGTTGGCACAACGGGCAGAAGAAACGTTGGAGGATAAACTGGATGGGGTCGTGATCACAGTTCCTGCTTATTTCGATGATGCCCAACGTCAGGGAACGAAAGATGCAGCTCGTTTAGCGGGCTTGCATGTTCTCCGTCTCTTGAATGAACCCACTGCGGCAGCGGTTGCCTATGGGCTTGATTCCGGTCAGGAAGGCGTGATCGCCGTTTACGATCTTGGTGGCGGGACATTTGATGTCTCCATTCTTCGTCTTAGCCGAGGCGTGTTTGAAGTACTGGCAACGGGGGGAGATACCGCCCTCGGTGGGGACGATTTTGATTTGCTGCTGGCAGATTGGATACGTGAGCGAGCCGGGATCAGCGATAACGGTCACGGATTGCAGCGTCAATTACTGGATATTGCTACCCAAACCAAAATTACCTTGAGTGAAGCTGAGAAGGCGGAAATCAATATTGCTAATTGGCAGGGTAATATTACCCGTGCCGAATTTAACGAATTAATTATCTCTTTGGTCAAACGCACACTACTTTCCTGCCGTCGGGCATTGAAAGATGCAGGTGTGACCGTTGATGAGGTTTTGCAGGTTGTCATGGTGGGGGGATCAACGCGCGTGCCGTTGGTGCGCAGCATGGTGGGAGAATTCTTTGATCGTGAGCCATTAACTTCTATCGACCCGGACAAAGTGGTGGCCGTTGGTGCTGCCATTCAGGCCGATATTCTGGTGGGTAACAAGCCAGACAGCGAAATGTTGTTACTTGATGTTATCCCGTTGTCACTTGGTTTGGAGACAATGGGAGGGTTGGTTGAAAAAATCATTCCACGTAATACCACCATTCCTGTTGCAAAAGCGCAAGAATTTACCACTTTCAAAGATGGTCAAAGCGCGATGAGCATTCATGTGGTGCAAGGCGAGAGAGAATTAGTCACCGATTGCCGTTCACTGGCGCGTTTCGCGCTGCACGGCATTCCGCCATTACCGGCTGGCGGTGCACATATCCGTGTGACGTTTCAGGTTGATGCGGATGGCCTGTTGAGCGTCAGTGCCTTGGAAAAATCCACGGGAGTTGAAGCCTCCATTCAGGTTAAGCCTTCCTATGGTCTGTCGGATGAAGAAATTGCCCGCATGCTCAGAGACTCCATGACTAATGCACAGGAAGATGTTCAGGTACGCAAATTAGCTGAACAGAAAGTAGAAGCCGCCCGAATGCTGGAAAGTTTAACCCGCGCATTGGAAAAAGATGCGGATTTACTGAGTCAAGAAGAGCAGGCTGCTATTGATGCTGCCGCACAAGTATTAATCGAAAGTGCTCAGGGAACCTCCCCTGATGCGATTGAAAGTGCAATTAAACAATTGGACAAGCAAACGCAGGAATTTGCAGCACGCCGTATGGACACATCAATCCGCCGGGCTTTGGCGGGTCATTCTGTGGATGAGATTTAATTATGCCTAAAATTGTCTTTTTACCTCATAACGAACTTTGCCCTGAAGGAGCAGTATTGGACGCACAGGAAGGCGAATCCATTCTGGATGTGGCATTACGTAATGGCATTGAAATTGAACATGCTTGCGAGAAATCCTGTGCGTGTACCACGTGTCACTGTATCGTCAGGGAGGGCTTTGACTCACTGGAAGAAAGCTCTGAGCTGGAAGATGACATGTTGGATAAGGCATGGGGATTGGAGCCTGAAAGTCGTTTGAGCTGTCAGGCCAAAGTTACCGATGAGGATTTAGTCGTTGAAATCCCGAAATACTCCATTAACCATGCGCGCGAACACTGACAGGAGAACAGAAAATGAAATGGTCTGACAGTCGTGATATTGGCGAAGCGCTGTATGATAAATTTCCTGATTTAGATCCCAAAACAGTGCGTTTCACCGATATGCATGAATGGATTTGTGAGCTGGCGGATTTTGATGATGATCCACAGAAATCCAACGAAAAAATATTGGAAGCAATCTTGCTGGTGTGGCTGGATGAATATGAATAGTGTGCAATTTATCTAAGAAAAAATAGCGCAATTTCACCGATTCCTGCTCAAGAGCTTGGCATAGTCTGTATTTAGTGGAAAACTGGCAATCGCCAGTTTTTTTATAAACCCTTACTGTGGAACAGTGACCGATGTGACACAGTGAACAATAAGATAAGAAGTGAGAAAAAATGACAAAGCAAATCATGCCCATAACACTGTCTTATGAGCCAGCTAACGCTTGCTGGGGTGAAAAAGCACTAATTAGCTCAAGTGAGCAAGGGATCACAATCCATTTAGAAGGCAATGGCAAGCTGGGTGCAATTCAACGTGCTGGACGTAAAATTGACGGGCAAGGAATTCGCAATATTGCTTTAGTGGGTGAGGGCTGGGATCTGGAAAAAAGTTGGTCATTTTGGCTGGGTTTCCGTTCCCCTAAAGGATTGCGCACCATTGAATGGCCACAACTCCCTGCGGCGGAAAAACAGGAGCTGGAAAGAAGGATCAAATTCATTGATTGGGTGCGTGATACCATCAACCTTCCGGCAGAAGATTTAGGACCAGAACAACTTGCTCAGAGAGCGATTGATTTATTGCGCGGGGTAGCGGGCGATGCCGTGAGTTATCGCATTATCAAAGGGGATGAGTTGCGTGAACAGGGATATGCGGGGGTATATACCGTCGGCCGTGGCTCTTCTCGTGATCCCGTGTTCCTGGCATTAGATTTCAATCCAACAAAAGAGGCAAAAGCACCGGTCTTCGCCTGTTTGGTTGGTAAAGGCATTACCTTCGATTCCGGTGGATACAGCCTCAAGCCTTCTAATTTCATGGAGTCTATGAAATCAGATATGGGGGGTTCTGCAACATTAACAGGGGCACTGGCTTTGGCGATTAGTCGTGGTCTGAAACATCGTGTAAAGCTGTTTCTGAGCATTGCAGATAACATGGTGAGCGGTAACGCTTTCAAATTGGGCGATATCATTCACTACCGCAACGGTAAAACGGTTGAAGTGATGAACACGGATGCAGAAGGGCGTCTGGTTCTGGCTGACGGTTTGATTGAAGCCAGTGCGGAAAAAGCGCAACTTATTATTGATGCTGCCACTTTGACGGGAGCAGCGAAAACCGCAGTAGGAAATGATTACCACTCAGTCTTAAGTTTTGATGATCAACTGGTATCTGACCTAATGGCAGCAGCCGATCATGAACATGAATTATTCTGGCGTTTACCGCTGGCTGAATTCCATCGTAGTCAACTGCCATCCAACTTTGCTGATCTGAACAACATTGCGTCACCGGCACATTCGGCAGGAGCAAGTACCGCAGCAGCATTCTTGTCGCACTTTGTTGAAAATTACAAAAAAGATTGGGTACATATAGACTGTTCAGCAACTTACCGTAAATCCGCTGTTGAACAATGGGCGGCGGGAGCAACGGGATATGGTGTACGTACCATTGCCAATTTATTGCTGACGAAAGCGAAATAAACTGAAACTCTTTTCTTAATAGCTCCTCTTGTGGGGAGCTATTGTTGAATTTTTCGATGACCTTAACTTCAATTAAAACAGTATTGTCGGAGATGCTCATGAGCTTATTAAATGGGACTATTGCTACCGAAATAGAAGTTCCTGACGGAAGCCTTATTACGCTAAGTCAGCCAGAAGAACAGCCGATTCAGCTTATTGAGTCACTCATTGAATTATTTAAACAACATAAACCTGTTCGACAGGCGTTTTTAATTATGGCTCATGATAAAAATGTGGATGAAAAACCCAATGTATTAATTGGCTTGGAATTCAGTGTGACACTGACAGAAAATGAGATTAATTTGTTGATGCAAGAAGCTGGTGAACTGGCTTGCAAATATCTTGATGAAGATGAATTTGTCGATTTTTGCCAGCTTGATGAACAAGAAGGGGGTATCAGCCATTTCTTGCTTCATCATACTCAACCCTTTTATCAGCGAAAATTAGGGAGCTGGCTGCGTAATACCATCCCAGTTATTAATCAATAACGGCTTGATTGTTTTACCATGACACCGTGTTCTTCGTTATGAAATCAGCGCCTACAGCAATAGAATTTATTTTAAACGTAACGCATGACATTGCTGTTTCACCTATTCCGCCTTGTGACTTTCTTGTGATCTACGTTTATGTAACTTGATAACATTTGCTAAACTAATATTGCGAGGAGTATCGAAAATCTACAAAAACATCGGATATAACTATAAGATGACTTTTTCTTTTGTCAGCAAATTAGTTATTTTTTCTGTGCGTTAGTCATGCGAAACAAGAAGTACCATAGTAAATACCCAAAAAATAATATCTCGGTATATCCGGTAAATTGATAAGGATTATGGTTATGTATCAATATCAATGGCAGCAATGGGTGGCATGGAGAAAACAATATCGGGTCGTGCTGTTTGCCATCTTATTTTCGCTTCTTGCATTAGCTGGCTGCGATCAATCTGAAAAAACGAAATCAGAAGCATCAAAAAATAAAGTTGTGCAATCGACAGAGGACACAGCTTCGAATAATGCACAAACCAAAATATCGGCACAACGCTATGCGGGTAAAGATGTCACTATCTTAGATGCTTCCGAGCTGCAATTGGATGGCGCCAGTGCAATGGTCGTGACGTTTTCTGTTCCTTTGGAACCTGATCAGGATTTTTCTCAAAAGGTACATCTTGTTGATGTTAAATCGGGAAAGCTGGATGGTGCGTGGGAACTTTCCAATAATCAGATGGAACTCAGGTTACGTCATTTGCCGCCTGCTCGTAAGTTACAGCTGACGGTTGACGCGGGCATAAAAGGTATCAATGAGCGTCAATTGATGAAAGCTTATGAGAAAAAGCTTGATACCGCGTCTATTACACCTACCGTTGGGTTTGCCAGCAGGGGGCTATTGTTACCCGGCAAAGCAGCAGAAGGATTACCTGTTCTGGCTCTTAATGTTGATAGCGTAGATGTCAATTTTTTCCAGATTAAGGAAGGTGCCTTACCTAAATTCATCGCCAATTGGCAATACAGCAGTAATATGAACGATTGGGATTCCGAGGAATTACTGCGAGACACGGAGTTAGTCTACACTGGACGTTTTGACCTCAACCCTACCGCCAATACCCGCGAAAAAATATTACTGCCCTTAAGTAATATCAAAGAACTGCAAAAAAATGGGGTTTATTTGGCAGTCATGCAGCAGGCGGGAAAATATACGTCTAGTAATCCGGTTACGCTGTTCACACTGAGCGATATTGGTGTTTCTGTGCACCGTTATCTGAACAGGGTTGATGTATTCACCCAATCTTTGGGGCAAGGCTCTGGCCTGAAAGGTGTTGAGATCCGCATGTTGGACGCGAAAGGACAACTCGTGGCAAAAGCGACGACAGACAGTGACGGGCATGCTTCTCTGGAAAAAAATAACAAAGCTAAACTATTGCTGGCTATCCAGGGTGGACATACCAGCATGGTTGATTTGAACTCACCGGCCTTAGATCTCTCTGAATTTGATATTGGTGGGCCGCAAGGATATAGCAAGCAGTTTTTTGTATTTGGACCCAGGGATCTTTATCGGCCAGGAGAAACGTTGATCGTTAATGGCTTACTGCGTGATGCTGATGGCCACCCGTTAAAATCACAACCCGTTAAGGTGGATGTATTAAAAGCGGATAATCAGGTTGTCCATAGTTTTGTTTGGCAAGCGGAAAACGGATTATACCAATACCATTACCTGATCCCTCGTGAAGCCGAAACCGGAATGTGGTCACTGCGATTTGATTTAGGAGATAAGACACCGCGCTATTACAAATTTAATGTTGAAGATTTCATGCCTGAACGGATGGCGCTGGAGATCAAAGGAAATGTTAATAATCAGCCGATATTGACTAATGAAAATGTTGAATTTGCTATAACGGGTCGTTACCTGTACGGTGCGCCTGCCGCTAATAATCGCTTGCAGGGGCAATTGTTTCTGCGTCCTGCCCGACATGCTGTGGCGAAATTATCGGGATACGAATTTGGTTCTGCAAAAGAAACCGATTTGCGACGGGCACTGGATGAATTTGACCTTACCCTAAATAGTGAAGGGAAGACGAACCTTTCTGTCAGCAAGGATAACTGGAAGTCAATGGCATCTCCGGCAACCGTTGTTGTACAGGCCAGTTTGCTGGAATCGGGTGGACGTCCAGTGACACGCCGTGCTGAACAAGCTATCTGGCCGGCTGATAAATTGGTTGGCATACGTCCTCTTTTCAACAAAAAGGGCATTTATAATTACCGTACCGATCGTGATGAAGATCGCTATAGTGTGGATGAACACTCACTGGCCGAATTTGAAATAGTGTATGCAAATGCCAGCGGTAAAAAATATGCGGCACCAGACTTAAGAGCGCGTCTGATATATGAACGGCGTGATTACTATTGGCGTTGGTCAGACGATACCGGTTGGAACTCGGATTATGACCAGAAAGATTTGGTTATGGACGATGAACATATCCAGATTGCGGAAAATGGAACAGCTAAAGTCAGTTTCCCTGTGGATTTTGGGTCTTATCGTATTGAAGTTGTTAACCCTCAAAATCAGCTCGTTACCAGCCTGAATTTCTGGGCGGGTTATTCATGGCAAGATAATACCGGAGGGACGGGGGCTGTACGTCCGGATCAGGTTAAATTGTCATTGGATAAACCTGCCTATAAACCAGGCGAAAAAATGCAAGTGCGTTTGGTTGCACCACAACAAGGTAAAGGTTATTTGCTGGTGGAATCTAGTGATGGGCCATTATGGTGGCAAAAGATAGACGTCCCGGAAAAAGGGCTGGATATTGAAATTCCAATGAATCAGGCATGGGCCCGTCATGATCTGTATCTCACTGCCGTTGTTGTGCGTCCCGGTGATAAATCCCGTCAGGCAACACCTAAGCGGGCAATCGGTGTATTGCACATACCTCTGATGGATGAAGGACGTAAATTAAACGTAGCCTTAAATGCACCCGATAAGATGCGTCCAAATCAGGATCTCAAAGTTAAAATCAAAGTAACGCCTCAACAAGGGCAACAACTGCCGCAACAGGTTAATGTTCTGCTTTCAGCCGTAGATACAGGCGTGTTAAGCATTACAGACTTTAAGACCCCCGATCCTTATGAAGCATTCTTTGGTCGTAAACGTTATGGCGTTGATCAATATGATGTTTATGGTCATCTGATTGAAGCCGAGGGACGACAGGCCAATCTACGCTTTGGAGGAGATGGTAGTAATGATGATCTGGAACGAGGGGGTAAAAAGCCGCTAACGGTAGTCAAAATTATCGCAGAGCAGGCTAAACCCGTCACCCTGAACGCCAATGGTGAAGGCGAAGTGACCTTGTCTATTCCTGACTTCAACGGAGAACTTAGGTTGATGGCTCAAGCCTGGAATAATGATAAATTCGGTCACAGTGAGCGTAAAATTATTATCGCCGCACCGGTTATTACGCAAATGTCATTGCCTCGTTTTATGGCAGGGGGCGATAAATCCCAATTGTCGTTGGATCTCACTAACTTAACAGAGCAGCCTCAAACCCTGACATTGAGTTTCTCTGCGAAGGGATTAATTAAATTACAGGGCGTGACGAGCAAAAAACTCGTGTTGGAAAAAGGGAAACGTTCAACCATTCAAATTCCGGTTAAAGCAGAGCATGGATTTGGGCAAGGTGAAGTTTTCTTGAAGATTAATGGCTTGGATCTGCCCGATGAAAAACGGACGCAATATAGAAATAGTTGGAAAATCGGTGTTCGTCCTGCTCATCCAGCCAAAACAATCTCGTTTTCTGACGTGATCCATCAAGGGCAAAGCTGGCAATTACCCCCGTCAGCCATTGCAGGTCTGGCACCAGAAACAACAGAAGGGCAGCTATTGCTGACCAGTCGGCCACCATTGCAAATTGCCCGTTATATTCGTGAATTGTACGCTTATCCTTATGGCTGTTTGGAACAAACAGTGAGCGGGCTTTATCCATCACTCTATTCCAATGAAGCTGAGTTGAAAAAGCTGGGTATTAATACACAAAGTGACGAAAAGCGCAGGAAGGCCATTGAGGTGGGAATTACCCATCTGCTCAGTATGCAGCGTTATGATGGCAGCTTTTCATTGTGGAACCGTAATGGTAATGAAGAGTTTTGGCTGACGGCTTATGCGACAGATTTTCTGTTCCGTGCAACCCAGCAGGGTTACAGCGTTCCTGTCGATGCCCTGAAAGCAGCTAATAACCGTTTATTACGTTATCTACAAGACAGAACCATCATCAGTGATCGTTACAGTGGTTCAGGTTTAGCGACACAATTTTCTGTGCAGGCTTATGCTGGTCTGGTTCTGGCCGGTCAGCAAAAAGCACCGCTGAGTGGGTTGAGGCAACTCTATGAACGTCGGAAGCAGGCTGAAAACGGTTTATCTTTGGTTCAATTGGGTATCGCACTGAAAATGATGGGAGATAATACCCGGGGTGATGAAGCTGTTTATCTGGGAATTAATCAACCCCGCAAACCGGGTTATGGGCTGGGGGACTATGGCAGTGTTATCCGTGATAACGCACTGATTGTTGCTCTGTTGACAGAGCACAAGATGTTGCAAAAAGAGCGTGATGAGAAGCTGCTCAACTTATCCAATGAGTTGTCAGGCCGCCGTTATTTCTCAACTCAGGAAAGTAATTCGCTGTATCTGGCCGGACGTTACTTTATCAGTGCGACTGAACAACCGTGGAGAGCGGTAATTAATCAGCAAACGCCACCACTTAACCGTGACAGTGCGTTAACCGAAACGTTAACGGCAAGCCAGCTTTTAAAAGGTGTGGATATCAGCAATCGTGGCGACAGTACCCTGTATTCACGCCTGAATATCGTCGGGTATCCACTGAATACTCCTGCCCCTTACTCAAATGTTCTGAAAATTAAGCGTACTTACCTTGATCTGGAAAGCCGTCCTGCCTCTATCGAGCGTATGAGAAGTGGTGAAATGGTTGCCGTGAGGCTGGAGATCAGCGCAACCCAACCAGTGCCAGATGCATTGGTTGTTGATTTATTACCCGCCGGATTAGAGATAGAGAATCAAAATCTGGCGACCCGCAGTGCCAGTTTGGATGAAAGTGCGACGGGGTTGACCGATTCTGTTGAAGAAATGCAGGATGCGGATATCCGCCATATCGAATACCGCGATGATCGTTTTGTTGCCGCTGTTGCTGTGCCATCTTATACCCCAGTGACATTACTGTATTTGGCTCGTGCGGTTACACCTGGTATTTATCAAGTACCGGCACCACAGGTTGAATCCATGTATGTCCCTGACTGGCGGGCGGTGGGTAAAACAGACTCAAGACTGGAAGTTGTCCGCTAATCATCGTTTGCCCCTATTTCGGAAGGTAGGGGCTGTTTCACTTCGGATACGGCTTTAATGAGAAAATCACCTTTTCGCAAGCATCAAATTATTTTGGCGCTGTTTCTGGTCATTTTATTCGTTTTTCCCGCCGTCCTGTGGCTGGCAGATAAAATCTGGCCGTTGCCAATACATAACGTCAAAATGACACGAGTAGTCGTGGGGGCTGATGGATCACCGTTATGGCGTTTTGCTGACCGCGAAGGAGTCTGGCGTTACCCTGTTACATTAGATCAAGTTTCTCCTGAATACCTTCAGGCATTACTGACTTATGAAGATCGCTGGTTTTATAAGCATCCGGGCATCAACCCAATCTCTCTTTTGCGGGCAGCATGGCAAGACTTTCGTGCAGGAAAAATAGTGTCAGGGGGCAGTACTATTTCCATGCAAGTCGCCCGACTGATTGAGCCACACTCACGAACCCTTACCGGAAAATTCAAACAACTTTGGCGCACATTGCAACTGGAATGGCACTATTCAAAAGATGAAATTTTGGTGATGTACCTGAACCGTGCGCCATTTGGTGGAACATTACAGGGGGTAGGGGCGGCAAGTTGGGCTTATTTGGGGAAATCACCGTCAGAACTTTCAGCCGGAGAAGCGGCATTATTGGCTGTCTTACCACAAGCGCCCAGCCGATTACGGCCTGATCGTTACCCGGAACGGGCACAAGCCGCGCGTGACAAAGTATTGCAGCGATTGGCGCGATATCATGTTTGGTCAGAGAAGAAAGTGGCTGATATTAAGGAAGAAAATATCTGGCTGGCTCCACGTCAGATCCCTCATCTGGCGCCATTATTGGCGAGGCGAATGGCAAATGAAAATCAGGCGGAAGTGATCCAAACGACCATTGATATCGGTTTGCAACGCCAATTAGAAGATATGGTGCTTAACTGGAAATATCAGTTGGCGGGCAAAACTTCAATTGGCGTATTAGTGGTGGATCACACCGATATGTCTGTTAAAGCCTATATTGGTTCCGCCGATTTTCAGGATAACAGTCGCTTTGGGCATGTGGATATGGTCGGTGCATGGCGTTCACCCGGCTCGACACTGAAACCTTTTTTATATGCTATGGCGTTGGATGATGGATTAATTCACGCAGAGTCTTTATTGCAGGATGTTCCCCGTCGTTTTAATGATTATCGACCGGGTAATTTTGACCGTGGATTCAACGGGCCGGTGAGTGCCAGTGAGGCATTGGTAAGATCGCTCAATTTACCCGCTGTACAGCTTCTTGAAGCCTATGGTTCGAAGCGATTCACGGCTAATTTACGCAATGTAGGAATGAAATTACGTTTCCCGTTGGGCAGTGAACCCAACTTATCCCTTATCTTGGGAGGGACAGCTGCTCGAATGGACGAATTGGTCTCGGTTTACAGTGCCTTTGCCCGTCAGGGAAAAGTATCTCCACTGCGCTTTACACCGCAACAAAAAATACGGGACAGGCAATTGTTCTCTGCCGGGGCAGCCTGGATTGTCAGAAGAATTATGGCCGGTGAGGGACGTCCTCAGCCTGATGATATTCTGCCTGCCCGTGTTCCGCTGGCATGGAAAACAGGCACAAGTTATGGCTATCGGGATGCATGGGCAATTGGCCTGAACGCTCGTTATACCTTCGGGGTTTGGGTCGGCCGACCCGATGGAACGCCGGTTATTGGTCAGTCTGGGTATGCTACGGCGATACCGATCATGAACCAAATCAATAACTTATTAATGGAGAGCTTGCGTTATAGTCCAATGCACATTCCTGTTGATCCCCGCCCTGCCCGCGTCACTCAGGCAACCATTTGCTGGCCGAGTGGTACTGTCCTGCCTCAGGGCAGTAATAACTGCCGGCAACAGCGCTTAAGCTGGATTTTGGATAATACTATTCCCCCGACACTCTCCGCTATAGAGCAGGAAGGTATTTCAGGCATTAACGAGCCGATTTGGTTAGATAAGTATGGCTTGCGTGTTGCTCCTGATTGCTCGGATGCTCATCCTGAAACCATAAGCTTATGGCCAATCTCACTGGAAGCCTGGCTACCGGCTAGAGAGCGCCGGGCAAATCGGCTGCCTCTTATTAATCCACAATGTCCGCCCATAAAAACGGAGGTAGCACCATTATTGATTATTGGTGTACGGGAAGGAGAGGTGTTGAAGCGTATTCCAGGGAAAATAAGCCTGGATTTGCGGCTCACAACACAAGGAGGCAGCGGCAAGCAATGGTGGTTTTTGAATGGTGAACAAGTGGCCGTGACAGAAAATAATCAACCCTGGAGCGAGACGTTATCACAATCAGGAAAATACCAACTTAGTGTTTTAGATTTGGGGGGGCAGGTTAGCGCAATCAATTTTGTGCTGAAGTAACAGGAAAATTTATAGTCTCTGATGAAAGTAAACAAGATATGTCCCTCCAACGTCAAGATGCGTGTTACATTTCCCTGCACAGCGGGGAAATATAAGCGGAAATGTGATTTATGCTAAAAAATGATATTTTCGCTAAGAAAGTCTTAATGAAATGTTATGTTTTTTGTAGGCAAGCCGAAACTCTCCTCCTATAATCAACGCCTATTTTATCCCTGTCAGATTCAGGGTAGAGTTGCCCCTCTGGGGCATAAAAATTAAAATGAATCATCGCTGAAAGTGCCAAAGAGGTTACTCAATGACAATTGAACGTACTTTTTCCATTATTAAACCCAATGCCGTGAAGAAAGATGTTATCGGTTCTATCTATGCCCGTTTTGAAAGTGCAGGATTTAAAATCATCGCGGCCAAAATGCTACATTTAACTCGCGAACAAGCGGAAGGTTTTTATGCTGAACACAAAGGCCGTCCTTTCTTTGATGGTCTGGTGGAATTCATGACCTCTGGCCCAATAATGGTACAGGTTCTGGAAGGTGAAAATGCCGTTCAACGTCATCGCGATCTGATGGGTGCGACTAATCCTGATAATGCTTTGGCAGGTACTCTGCGTGCAGATTATGCAGACAGCTTTACTGAAAATGCCGTTCACGGTTCAGACTCGATTGAATCTGCAAACCGCGAAATTGCTTATTTTTTCAGTGATGATGAAATTTTCCCTCGCTGCTAACGTTTTTCGCTGCATGTAGCATATAAACAGTAAAGTTTGTACAATGATGCGCCCCACTGATTTGGTTCAGCGGGGCGTTTATTATTTTATTTCAATGTCCATTCAATATGGCTCTGATTAAAAGAGAGAATGATCATTGAATTGGCAGTCACCGCATGAAAACTTAATGCTGAAATCAGATCAGCATAGAGCCGAAAGTGTAACAACGAGGCGATGTAACAATGTCCCAACTTAACGAAACCGTACCACTTGCAACTTCCGCCGTATCTGTCACACCTGAAAAGAAAAACGGTAAAGTCAATTTTCTCGACCTTAACCGTAAACAAATGCGTCAATTTTTTGTCGATATGGGAGAGAAGCCTTTTCGTGCCGATCAGGTCATGAAATGGATTTACCATTATTGCTATGACGATTTTGAGCAGATGACCGATATTAACAAAGTGCTCAGGGCAAAATTGCAACAAGTTGCTGAAATCAAAGCACCCGAAGTTGCCGAAGAGCAACGCTCTGCTGATGGCACTATCAAATGGGCGATTACTGTCGGTGATCAACAGGTTGAAACGGTTTATATCCCAGAAGATGATCGCGCGACACTGTGTGTTTCATCTCAGGTGGGATGTGCTTTAGAGTGTAAATTTTGTTCTACGGCTCAACAGGGCTTTAACCGCAATCTGCGAGTTTCCGAGATTATTGGTCAGGTCTGGCGCGCCGCCAAGATTATAGGATCATTGAAATCCAGTGGTCGTCGTCCCATTACCAACGTCGTGATGATGGGAATGGGAGAACCACTGCTTAATTTGAATAATGTCGTGCCAGCAATGGAAATTATGATGGATGACTTCGGCTTCGGTCTGTCGAAACGTCGTGTGACATTGTCAACGTCTGGTGTTGTCCCTGCACTGGATAAACTGGGGGATATGATCGATGTTGCACTGGCCATTTCTTTGCATGCACCCACTGATGATATTCGTGACGAAATTGTGCCTATTAACCGTAAGTACAATATTGAAGAGTTTCTGGCAGGAGTACGTCGTTACCTGACAAGATCCAATGCTAATCAGGGGCGGGTTACGGTGGAGTATGTGATGCTTGATCATGTCAACGACAGCGTTGAGCAGGCCCATCAGTTGGCCGAATGCCTGAAAGATACTCCCAGCAAGATCAACCTGATCCCGTGGAACCCGTTCCCGGGGGCACCTTATGGACGCAGCTCAAACAGCCGCATCGATCGTTTTGCTAAAGTCCTGATGGGATACGGTTTTACAACCATCGTGCGTAAAACGAGGGGAGATGATATTGATGCAGCATGTGGGCAGCTTGCCGGTGATGTCATTGACAGAACCAAGCGAACCATGAAAAAACGTCTTGCAGGTGAACCTATTCAGGTAAAAACAGTCTAATTTTTTGTTTAATATCGATTAATGGCCGAAAATTTGGCAAATTTTAACATATCCTTATAAATGAAGATGGTATGATACGGAAATCAATAATTTGGTCTATAGTTTGTTTTGGCCTGTTAACGGGGTGTGTGGAACAATCAACGCATCGCGCTCATCAGGTTGTTGCCATAGATACACGATTGCAGCTAGGGAAAGCTTATTTGACGGAACGAAATTTATCGGCCGCTAAATATCATTTTCAAAAAATTCTGCTGGCGGAACCTCATCATTCAGAGGCACATTTAGGCATGGCACGGCATGAACAATATGCAGGTCGCCCGGAAACCGCCAGTCAGCATTATAGAATGGCTATGCAGTATGCGGCTGAAAGTGATACCGTAGTACATCACTACCATATTTTTCTTTGTGAGCAAAAGCAGTATGAAAAGGCTGAACAGTTGATCATGAAAAGTATGAAAAGTAACACAGGCCATTATCGCTGTGATAAATGATTTTCTGTGTCCAACGCAGTATTTAGATGATTTCGCTACACAAATTAAATGATATGTTCTGTTCATTTAATTTGTGTAAATTCTTTAACCCAGAACAGTACCAGTATCCCTTGCTAATGAAGACTGAAACTTATCCAGAAGAAGCCAATCTGACAACAGGTCAGATTTTGCGTCAGGCTCGTGAAAAACATGAGCTTTCTCAGCAAACTGTGGCAGATCGCTTGTGTCTTAAACTGTCCACTGTTCGTGATATTGAAGAAGATAATATCTCGTCAAATATTTCACCAACATTCCTTCGTGGATATATTCGCGCCTATGCAAAATTGGTTCAGGTGCCTGAAACTGAAATCTTGAGTACCCTGGATAAACAGATACCTTCCAGGGACATAAAAACGGCCCCCATGCAAAGTTTTTCAGCGGGGAAAAAACGCAAGAAACGCGACGGTTGGTTAATGAAAATAACATGGGCTGTTATTGTTGTGTTGTTGGGAATGACATTCCTGTGGTGGTGGCAGAACTATAAAGTACAACAAACAGAACTGTCTTCAATGTCCACACAATCAAATGCCCAGAATAATCAGGTAACAGGTTCTGAAACTAATGCTCAATCTGATGTTTTCCAGGAAAAAACATTGTTGGCAGAGGCAAATGGCACAGAAGTAAACAGCAATGCTCCCATATCTTCCAGTGCGCCGGTATCCACAGCAACCAATCAGCCTGCAACCAATGCAATACCAGAAAATACGGCTACTGCTGCCAATGCAGAGATAAATAGTGCTGTTGTGAGTCCCTCATCGACTGATGTAAATAGTATCAGCACGGCGAACAACGGTGAATTAGTGATAGATTTCAGCGGTGAATGTTGGCTAGCAGTCGAAGATGCTAAAGGTAAAGTGTTGTTTAGTGGCATAAAAAAGAAAGGGGATAGCCTGAAACTTTCCGGTAATTTACCTTATTTGGTGAATATTGGCGCCCCCGCTAAGGTTAAGGTTCAGTTTCAGGGAAAACCCGTGGATCTAAGTTCCTTCGTGAAGAAAGGCGTCACGGCTAAACTGACTCTGAAATAAATGCCTTAACTGTTTTGGCCAAATTATTCACCACAGCATAGTTGTCATTCTTATAAACAAAAATACAGGGATGTAGGGGAGTAATGTAAAAATGCATATTGAATCACCGATAAAAAGACGTCAGTCTACACGGATTTATGTCGGTAATGTGCCTATCGGGAATGGCGCACCGATTGCAGTGCAATCAATGACTAACACACGAACAACTGATGTTGAAGCAACAGTCAATCAAATTAACGCGTTAGAGCGTGTAGGTGTTGATATCGTTCGGGTGTCTGTTCCAACAATGGATGCAGCCGAAGCGTTCAAGTCCATCAAACAGCAAGTCAATGTCCCTCTTGTTGCCGATATTCATTTCGATTACCGCATAGCCCTGAAAGTTGCGGAATATGGTGTTGACTGTCTGCGCATCAATCCTGGCAATATTGGTAATGAAGATCGTATTCGTCAGGTTGTGGATTGCGCCCGCCACAATAATATTCCAATTCGCATTGGGGTTAATGGTGGATCACTGGAAAAAGATCTACAGGAAAAATATGGTGAACCCACACCAGAAGCGTTGGTTGAATCGGCAATGCGTCATGTGGATATTCTTGATCGCCTGAACTTCGACCAATTTAAAGTGAGCGTTAAGGCCTCTGACGTTTTTCTGGCGGTTGGGGCATACCGTTTACTGGCACAAAAAATTGATCAACCGCTGCATTTGGGTATTACGGAAGCAGGTGGAGCCCGTGCGGGTGCGGTGAAATCTTCAATTGGCCTTGGTATTTTGTTGTCAGAAGGAATTGGCGATACACTGCGTATTTCGTTGGCCGCAGATCCCGTGGAAGAAGTTAAAGTCGGTTTTGATATTCTGAAAGCATTGCGTATTCGTTCACGGGGGATTAATTTCATTGCCTGTCCAACGTGTTCACGCCAGGAATTTGACGTTATCGGTACGGTTAATGCCCTTGAGCAGCGTCTTGAAGACTTAGTCACCCCGATGGATGTTTCTATCATTGGCTGTGTCGTGAATGGTCCGGGAGAAGCAGAAGTTTCAACGCTTGGCGTAACGGGGGCGAAAACAAAAAGCGGCTTTTATGAAGATGGCATTCGTCAAAAAGAGCGTTTTGACAATAACAACTTGATTGATCAACTTGAGGCGAAAATTCGGGCGAAGGCCGCTATCCTCGATGTTAAGAACCGAATCGGCATCACTCAGCTTGATGAGTAGTTTATTGGGGATATAAGCATATAGATTTGCTTGCAGATTGAACCTTGCAAGTATTCGCTTTTATAATCGTTGGCATTGTATAAATATTAATAAGAGATAAAACGTGACAAAAAATATCCCAGCTATTCGTGGCATGAATGACTGCCTTCCTGCTGAAACGGCCATCTGGCAACGAGTTGAATCTACGATGAAGCGTGTGCTGTCAGGTTACGGTTTCAGCGAAATTCGGACACCGATTGTAGAGCAGACCCCGTTATTCAAACGTGCAATTGGGGAAGTCACTGATGTGGTCGAAAAAGAGATGTATACCTTTGATGATCGCAATGGTGAAAGTTTGACCCTGCGCCCAGAAAATACCGCAGGATGTGTCCGTGCCGGTATTCAGCATGGTCTGCTGTACAATCAGGAACAGCGCTTATGGTATATCGGGCCGATGTTCCGTTATGAGCGCCCCCAAAAAGGCCGTTACCGTCAATTCCATCAGTTAGGGGCTGAAGTGTTTGGCTTACAAGGGCCAGATATTGATGCTGAACTTATTTTAATGACAGCACGTTGGTGGCGCGAGCTTGGCATTGCTGATCACGTTACACTTGAATTGAACTCAATTGGTTCATTAGAAGCCCGTGCCAATTATCGTGAGGCGCTGGTGGCATACCTTGAACAGCATAAAGAGAAACTGGACGAAGATTGTCAACGCCGCATGTATACCAACCCATTGCGTGTATTGGACTCTAAAAACCCTGAAATTCAGCAGCTTCTGAATGATGCACCGGAGCTGTTTGATTATCTTGATAGCGAGTCAAAAGAGCACTTTGATGGACTGTGTCAGCTACTGGATAGTGCAGGGATCAAATACCGCATCAACCAGCGTCTGGTTCGCGGCCTTGATTACTACAACCGTACTGTTTTTGAATGGGTGACATCGGCGTTGGGGGCACAGGGAACCGTCTGTGCGGGTGGTCGTTACGATGGCTTGGTTGAACAATTGGGCGGTAAGGCAACACCCGCAGTTGGTTTTGCCATGGGCCTGGAACGTATGGTCCTGTTGGTGCAGGAAGTCAATCCTGACTTTGTTGCTGATTTGGCTGTTGCCGATGTCTATTTCTCTTCCTTTGGTGAAGGTAGCCAGCAAGCGGCATTAATATTGGCCGAAAAAATCCGTGATCAATTGCCAGAATTACGTCTGATGACCAATCATGGCGGTGGTAACTTTAAGAAACAGCTGACGCGTGCGAGTAAGCACGGTGCCAAAGTTGCCTTGATCCTGGGAGAAGATGAAATTCAGGCAGGCAATATTACAGTGAAAAATTTACGCAACGGTGAACAAGAAACGTTGTCACAACAAGCGGTCGCAGCGCGTTTGAGCGAACTGTTAGGCTAAGGAGAGAAACTCTAGTGCAAGTCTATACCACAGAAACTGAACAAGTTGACGCGATCAAGCGTTTTTTCGCTATTAACGGTAAATACCTTGCTGTTGGTCTGGTGCTAGGTGTTGGTGTTTTGTTGGGTTGGCGTTACTGGCAGTCTCATCAAACCAACCAATTGTATAATACGGCCGCAGTATTTGAAGAGTTGAACAAATCACTGGCGTCGGGGTCGAAAGAAAATGTTATTGCCGTAGAAAAGTTCGCTAATGAGACAGACAATGTCTACGGTGTTATGGCTGATCTGGAACTGGCAAAACAGGCTATTGCTCAGAATGATCTGGCTCAGGCAGAGAAAAATTTGCGAGCGGCATCCGGTAAAGCCAAAGATGGAAACATGCAGGCATTGTCTAACCTTCGTCTGGCTCGGGTTCAATTAGCGGAAGATAAAACAGATGTTGCATTGAAAACGCTGGATTTGGTCAAAGGCAAAGGCTGGCAGGTTATGGTTGAGGATATTCGTGGGGATATTCTGGCTAAAAAAGGGGATATTGCTGGTGCACGTGCAGCCTATTCCACAGGGCTTGGACTTGATGGCCCGCAGGTAATTAAGGATTTTATGAAAATCAAACTTAATAATTTATCCAACTAAGGGAGCCAACTTCATAATGCAGCTGCGAAAAACACTCTTGGTTGGGCTGGTTGCTTCTGTTCTGCTAGCAGGTTGTTCAAGTGAACAGGATACGGTAACAATGTCACCGTTACCGAAGGTTGAAAATCAATTCAAACCTCGTATCGTTTGGGATAAGTCCGTTGGGAGTGGTACGGGGAAGTATTACTCTCATTTATCACCAACCTGGCAGGGTTCAACCGCTTACGTTGCTGACCGTCATGGTGTTGTCAAAGCATTTGATATAGACAGCGGCAAAGAGATATGGGCAACGGATTTGTCAGAAAAAGCAGGTTTATTGTCATCCCGTTTGCCAGCGCTGCTTTCTGGTGGTTTGACTGTATCCGGTGATCGTCTGTATGTCGGAACAGAACAAGCAAAAGTCATCGCGCTGGATACAACGAACGGTAAGGTTGAATGGGAATCGACGGTTGCTGGCGAAGCGTTGTCCCGTCCTGTAGTGAGTGATGGTTTTGTCTTGATTCATACCGGCAATGGTATGTTGCAGGCATTAAACGAAACCGATGGTAGTATTGCCTGGTCAGTTAATATGGAGACACCTTCGTTGTCCGTTCGTGGTGAATCCGCTCCTGCCGTAGCCTATGGTGCAGCGATTGTAGGTGGTGACAATGGCCGTATTAGTGCGGTGCTGTTGTCTGAGGGGCAACTAATTTGGCAACAGCGTATTTCTCAGGTAACAGGTTCTACCGAAATAGATCGCCTGAATGATGTCGATATGAGTCCGGTCATTTCTGACAATGTTATTTATGCGATTGCTTATAACGGCAATTTGGTGGCAATGGATATGCGTTCAGGCCAGATCATCTGGAAACGTGATCTGGGATCGGTGCATGATATGGTGGTCACTGACAGCAATATTTTCATTGTTGATCAAGATGACCGTATCTTGTCCCTGCGCAAGAGTGATGGTGTGACACTATGGTCGCAAAATGATCTCATGCACCGTAACCTGACGGCACCGGAAATGTACAATGGCTATCTGGTTGTTGGTGATGCTGAAGGTTACTTGCATTGGTTGAATATGGCTGATGGCAAATTTGTAGCGCAGAATAAGGTTGATAGTTCCGGCCTGTTGAGTCGTCCGGTTGTTGCCAGCGATAAACTGATGCTACAAGCGAAGGACGGGACAGTTTATCTGTATACCCGCTAACTTCGTGCGTGTTTAAATAACACGGAATTATACGGCTCCTGGACAATAACAGGGGCCGTTTCGTCTTTTTAGACTCTTTGTATCTTGCTGTGGTGAACAATATTGAGACGTCACTTTCAGCAGGATATCGATTTAAATCTAGTCATGAGGCATCAAGAAAATGATACCTGTCGTTGCGCTGGTTGGGCGCCCCAATGTTGGAAAATCCACCTTATTTAACCGATTAACCCGAACCAGAGATGCGCTGGTAGCGGATTTCCCTGGCTTAACCCGTGATCGTAAATATGGACGGGCAGAGGTTGAAGGGCAAGAATTCATCATCATTGATACGGGCGGTATCGATGGTATGGAAGAGGGAGTAGAAACGCATATGGCTACGCAATCCCTGATGGCCATAGAAGAGGCGGACATTGTTCTATTTATGGTTGATGCCAGATCGGGATTGATGCCTGCTGATCATGCGATTGCCAAGCATTTGCGTAGCCGTGAAAAAGCAACTTTTCTGGTGGCGAATAAAACCGATGGTATCGATATTGATATCTCGGTAGCTGAGTTTTATTCACTCGGTTTAGGGGATGTTTATTCCATCGCGGCTTCTCACGGCCGGGGGGTAACACAACTGATTGAACGTGTGTTGTTGCCGTTTTCTGACAAAGAAGAAACAGAAGAAGACGTTGAATTAACGGAAGAAGAAGCAAACGCAGCTTATTGGGCCGAAATGGAGCAAGCCGAATTGGAGGCTTCTGCTGAACAGGAAAAAGAGGAGGAGGCATTTGATCCCACAACCTTGCCTCTGAAACTTGCGATTGTTGGCCGCCCTAATGTGGGTAAATCCACATTAACCAACCGTATCCTCGGTGAAGAGCGTGTTGTCGTTTATGATTTGCCAGGTACGACCCGTGACAGCATTTATATTCCCATGGAGCGTGATGGCCGTGAATATATTCTGATTGATACAGCGGGCGTTCGTAAGCGTGGAAAAGTCACTGAAACAGTTGAAAAATTCTCTGTGATTAAAACGCTCCAGGCGATTGAAGATGCCAATGTTGTATTACTGGTAGTGGATGCCCGTGAAGGCATTTCTGATCAAGATCTTTCTCTGCTTGGTTTTATTCTTAACAGTGGTCGTTCTCTGGTTATCGCCATCAACAAATGGGATGGTATGAGTCAGGAAGACAAAGATCATGTCAAAGATATGCTTGAGCTGCGTTTGGGTTTTGTTGATTTTGCCCGTCTTCACTTTATTTCCGCGCTACATGGTAGTGGTGTCGGGAATTTATTTGAATCAATTCAGGAAGCCTATGAAAGTGCAACCCGCCGCGTTAGTACTTCCTTATTGACTCGTATAATGCGCATGGCAGAAGATGATCACCAGCCGCCAATGATCCGTGGTCGTAGGGTGAAAATGAAATATGCCCATGCGGGTGGCCATAACCCACCTATCGTGGTTATCCACGGTAATCAAGTAACAAATTTACCTGATTCCTATAAGCGTTATTTGATGAATTATTTCCGTCGTTCTTTGAAAGTGATGGGAACACCTATCCGCATCCAATTTAAAGAAGGGGCTAACCCTTATGCGGATAAGAAAAATACATTAACAGCAACTCAGCTCCGTAAACGTAAACGTTTAATGGAACATATGAAAAAACGGTAATTGTTTAAAAATATTAATATAAATAAAGGGCTATTCCTAGCCCTTTATTATTCCTGTATTTAAAGCATAGTTTAGCCATTATTAAACAGAGCAGATAGAAATAATTTTAAGAATTAAGCTAATTAGCTTTAAAATATTTCAAGTTTATCAATGAACCTACTGTATATTTAATTTTATTAATTTCGGTATTTCTTTTTTGTTATATAAAAAATCATGAAAATCAGAGGGTAACGTTAATTTCCTGATAATTAATAGCTATCTTCTGGTTCAGGATTTTTTCTGTTTTTATACAATAAAGGATCATCCTCAGAGTTTAAGGCCTCTTCTTTGGTTGATTGCTTCATGAGTTTATTGACATGATCTAATGTGTTCAAAACATACTCTTTGTCATTAGCATTACAGGTTTTTGCAAGATACTCCAATAAATAAGGGGGGATTATATTTTGTTTTATTGCTTTATTATTACTCATGATAATGCCTTATTTTGTATCTATGTTATGTTATGTTATGTTATGTTATGTTATGTTATGTTATGTTATGTTATGTTATGTTTATGTTATGGTGTTGGTGTATATTTGGCCGAATATGAATAGTAGCCAAACTAACCATGTTAGTCACTACTAAAAATGTAAATTTTTTTATGATATGGCATGGCGGGATAAGATGATTAGCTTAATTAAATTAAGGATAAATATATAAACGTAATCAAGACCTTCCCTGGTCTTGAATGATGAGAGAGGTATTACAATTTTTAGAGTAAAGTTCCGACTTGTTTCCATGAATGAGTCACAATATCTGAAATTTCCTTGCCAAATAATGTGTCAGCATTGTCAACGGTTAGCTGTGCAAAATCATTAAAACTGGCTTTATGGGATAATCGTTTATCTAATAATGTGTGATACCAAATTTTTCCAGCTTGCTCCCAAGAATACCCTCCCAACGCTGTTGCCAATAAATAGAATGCCTTATTAGGAATACCAGAATACTTGTGGACACCGCCGTTATCATCTCTGACGGATAAATCCTGATATTGATCCATATGACCAACTTGATTATCTTTCGGATTTGCTGTTCCAGGATTTTTGAATGAGCGCAAGGCAACATTAGGGTCATTGTCCTGATTAAGTGCCGGGCCAAATATTCCCTGACCTATCAACCAATCAGATTCATTAACCTTTTGGTTGTTTGCATACTGTTTTACCATAATACCGAATACATCTGAGATAGATTCATTTAATGCACCCGATTGATAGGCATAATCAAGGTTTGCTTCACTTTCAGTGACTCCGTGAGTGAGTTCATGCGCAGTAATATCAATGCAGGAGGTGAAACAGTTAAAATAAGGGGCATAACCATCACCGAAGACCATTTGATTATTATCCCAAAATGCATTCATATAGTGTTTTTGATAATGCACAGTAGCAACTAATTTAAGCCCCTTGTTATCTATAGAATTACGGCCAAAAATTTCCTTGTAAAACTCATATGTTTTACCAAGATAATTATAAGCCTCGGTGGCTACAATATCATCAATTACAGTCATGCCTTCGCATAAAATTAATTTATGTCCTGGATATTTATCATTATATTCAGCATTGTAAATAGTTCTATTTAATTTATTGTCAAAACCTGGCCGATATCCATGAATTAATATATCCATTTCATCAGGATTATTCATTAGATTGTAAACATGATCTAATGTTTTTAATATATATGCTTTATCTGTTTGGCCACAAATTTTAACAACGTATTCCAATAAATATGGTGGGATGATGCCAGATTTATTTAATTTACCTTGATGATTCCGCATAATGATACCCCCGGCTTTTAGGTGTTGTGCATATTTTATCTCTAGGGACTTTAATTAATTATTAATCTAAATGATAATATTTTCTACTAATGGGAGGTGTTTTTGTTGGGATCTGAAATATTAATTTATAAACATAATAAAGGGTTGTGATTAACCCTTTATTATTTATTTTAGGATTATCTTAATGCTACTGCATAAAATATGAATTGGTATTTTGTTAATGGTAATTTCATTTATCTTCGGAAAGTGGAACACCAACTTCTTTCCAACCATGACTAACAATATCTGACGTTTTCTTGCTGAATAATTTTTCAGCATTATCAATCGTCAGTCTGGCAAAATCTTCAAAATCTGCATCTGAAGATAGACGTTTGTCCAGTAACGTTTCATACCAAATTTTTCCTGCTTTTTCCCAGGCGTAGCCTCCCAACGCCATCGCCACTAAATAAAATGCCCTGTTAGGAATGCCTGAATGTATGTGAACGCCGCCATTATCAATGATGAAGGGAAGGTCTTCATATAGATCCATATGACCTACTTGCTTATCGCCGGAAAATGCGCTTCCGGGGTTAATAAAGGTGCGTAAGCCAACCTCGGATTTATTTTCTGGATTAAATTTTAGCCCCAGTAGACCCTGGCCCAATAGCCAATTGGATTCATCGACTTTTTGGTTATTAACATATTGTTTTACCATAATACCAAATACGTCTGAGATAGATTCATTAAGTGCACCAGACTGATAGATATAATCCAGTCCCGCTTCGCTTTCGATAACACCGTGGGTTAACTCATGAGCGATAATATCAATGGCAGAGGTAAAACGATTGAAGTATTTTCCATCACCATCACCAAATATCATTTGTTTTCTGGTCCAGAATGCATTCAGATAATTTTTTCCATAATGTACGGTAGCAACTAACTTGATTCCTTTGTTATCAAGAGAATTACGCCCGAAAATTTTTTTATAGAATTCATGAGTCTTACCAATATACTCATAAGCCTCATTAACTGAATCATCTGAACTCTCTGGCATACCTTCACTGCGAGATAACTCTTCCCCTGGGAATTCCTCTTTATTTTTAGCGTCATAGATAGTGCGATGCGGTTTATCGTTCACCTCTTTTTTAGTTTCTTGTTTATTCTGTTGAGAAATAATTTCTTCAGCAGGCGTACTCATCAATTGATAAACATGATCTAATGTCTTTAATACATATTGATTAGTATATGTATCACAATCATCAGAGATATTTTCCAGAACAAATGGAGGGATTAAGCTGTATATGTTGGTTTGATTATTGCTCATCATAATACCCTATTTTGTTGTTAGATGTTGTATTCGTTTTTTTCGGGCCCGGATTGAATACTAGCTGTAATGAATAGGCGAGTCATTAGTGTAAGTATTGACTTTTTATGGCAGGGTATTGTTAATGAAAAATAATAAATATTTTTATCAGAATTATGACAAATAACCCATCTGTTTTAGGTTGATTTTTTATAAATAAGGAATAAAACAGGAATAAAGAAATTGTCTTGTATTCCTGTTTTGAATTGTCATACCCAATCTTTTTTTATCAGAAATGAAGTATATAATTCAGATTCAGGAGAGTCTTTTTCTGGAGAGTAGCCATATTCCCAACGCACTAATGGAGGCATAGACATTAATATGGATTCAGTTCTTCCACCGCTTTGCAGGCCAAAAAGCGTTCCCCTGTCCCAAACAAGATTGAATTCAACATAGCGGCTTCGACGATATAATTGGAATTGTCTTTCATGCTCACCCCAGGTTAAATTTTTTCTTTTTTCTACAATAGGTAAATAGGCAGATAGGAATCCATTTCCGACAGCTTGCGTGAAATTAAAGCAGGTATCAAAATCAGGCGTATTCAGGTCGTCATAAAACAAACCACCAATGCCACGTGGTTCATTACGGTGTTTAATAAAAAAGTAATCATCACACCATTTTTTATATCTGGGATAAATATCATCGCCAAACGGTTGACATAAATTTCTGGCAACGGTGTGCCAATGAATAGCATCTTCTTCGAAACCATAATAAGGCGTAAGATCAAAGCCACCGCCAAACCACCATACAGGAGGCTCACCCTCTTTTTCAGCCATAAAGAAACGGACATTGGCATGGCTGGTTGGGACATAGGGATTAAGTGGGTGAATAACAAGAGAAACGCCCATTGCTTGGTAACTGCGCCCTGCTAACTCAGGACGATGAGCCGTAGCAGAAGCGGGCATTGAAGCACCAGAAATATGTGAAAAATTCACCCCGGCTTTTTCAAAAACCTTACCTTCCGTCAACACACGGCTTCTTCCACCACCACCTGCTTCTCGTTGCCAGCAATCCTCCATGAAGGTTGATTGACCATCAAGTTGCTCTAGCTGCTTGCAGAGGTGCTCCTGTAATGAGAGGAAAAAATTCTTAACTTGATATAAATTAGGTGTATTCATTTCTGCTTTCATTTTGGTTAGTTTACGAAGTTCCGCAGTATACCTGCTAGTATCAGTAAACGCATTTTCAGATTGATTCCAAAATAAAAGCAGTGATAATTAACATTGATTCAACTGCTTATTAAATAGGCTGACTAACTATGGAAATTCGGGTATTTCGGCAAGACGATTTTGAAGCCGTTATCACACTTTGGGAACGTTGTGATTTGATTAACTCTGGTGATGATCCAGAAATAGATATTGAGCGCAAACTCACCCATGACGCTGATTTATTTCTGGTTGCTGAAGTTGCGGGAGAAGTGGTTGGTACAGTGATGGGCGGTTATGATGGACACCGTGGTCATGCCTATTATCTGGGAGTCCATCCTGAATTCAGGGGCAGAGGGATCGCCAATGCATTGATCTCCCGCCTGGAAAAAAAATTATTGGCCAGAGGTTGCCCTGGTATTTTGATTGTGGTTCCAGAAGAAAATGATGCAACAATCTGCATGTGTGAAAAAATGGAATATGATTATTTGGGCCAAGAAAATGTCATGTTTAGCAAACGATTGATTATTGATTAAATGGATCGTGATATAAATATACACGCTAATGAAATGGCTGAATAGAAGCATACTATTTATACCAATCCAACTTCAAGATACGTGTTATATTTCCCCGCGCAGCGGGGAGGTATACAGGGCAACCGCATGAATGATCAAATAACATTCAGGTTAGAAAATCCTGCTTGTAATACCTGT
>NZ_LDNM01000027.1 GCF_001028135.1 Xenorhabdus griffiniae | reverse complement strand
GGGGAGTCGTTGCGTAACAGGGCCGACAATTTCGGCCAACGGTATTCCGTTCGGTGCTCCAGTGCACGGGCAAGCTGATAAACCTTAGACGGTTGCACAAAGCGTTCGACCTCCGGTCGCCGCGTATCCTGCAAACGCTGGGTATGCTTCTGCTGCCAGCGAAATCCCCTGCCCAGAAACAGACGCTGATGGCTGACGGGGATCTGTTTTGTGCTCATCAGGTAGCGCGGCAAGCGGCGCAGGTTTCGGCGATAGCGGAGTACCTGAATGCCCTGCCACGTGCGTATCATCGCTAATACCGCAAAACCGCCGGCCATCACATAGCTGACTGACGGTGCCAGTGCAATCGCCCAGGGTGCCCGGATGCAGACAAACGCGGCAACGGCGGAAACCACCGCGGTATTCAGCTCGACGGCAGGACGTAACAGGGCTTCAACAACGTAACGGCGGCTCATAGTGAGGGCTGCTGAGTCAGAGCGGTTTCAGTGATCAGTACGGGATAATGCTGTAACTGCAAACGGCGGGCCAGTTCTGTGCCGGAAGCCGGTGATAGCAGCAAATCCGGTACTAATGCCCGCAGTGACTGTAACGCCGCCATTTCACTGATATTGACGACCAGTCCCACCGCATGCAATTGCTTAAGTCGTACAGCATTCTGGCTTAACCACTGGCGCGAATCAGCGTCATCACCCATCAGAAATAGTGCGCCAATGCCCGGCAGTTGCAGTGGCCGGCTTGCCACTTTTCCCGGCGTGAGTTCCGGTGTTTTCACCGGCAACATGGCCGCTTCACCGGCCTGCTCGGGTGAAAAATGCGGTGGCGGCAAAGTGATATCATCTGACTGAGCATGAATACCTGCATAAAAGGGCGCAGCCTCCTGGCCGCCTAAATCGGCAATCACGTTCAGTTCAGCCTGGCAGGCACTCATCCATAACAAACCAACAATAGGTAACAGGCTCAGCCGTTTTATTGTAATGATGTGATATGCCATCCCTGTTCCCCCTGTCGCAACACTACCGGCATCCGCCCCCTGCCAAACCGGAACCAGTACCCCGCATCATGATTCAGCGTGATTTGCCGGTGACGTACCCGCTCAACCGGGATATGATGGTTTTTGGCCCACTGGCGTAATGTGTCGTCATTACCCTGACTGTCAACCAGATAGATATCCACCGGTTGCTTTGCCGCCAGGACTTCGGCCAAACGGGTGTCACAGGGCGGGCAATCGTTGACTCTGACAAACAGCGCCAGCCGTCCATTTGTCTCCCGTGATGTTGTCATATTGACCGACAACACATCCGGAAACAGCCGCTGCCAGGCGGCATCCACTTCCCGCTGGAAACGCAGCTCTTTCTCTGTGCGGGCAAACTCCGCCCTGACCCACTGTTCAGCATAACGGCGGCGTTCGGCATCACTGTCGGCTTCAATACCTAATGTGGTCAGCGGATCAAGCCCCGGGGACTGGATACCCCGGGGCCCACTCATCAGTTGCTGATAACGCCGGTATTCATCCGCACTTAACGTCCACTGTTCAGCCTGATTTTTCAGGAATTGCGGCTGGCTTGCTGTCGATGGTGTCTGCTGCGAGGCTAACGGTGTCGGTGTGGCTGCCCAGACCGGATTGTTCAGCAACCAGATCAATAAACCGAAACGATGCCATTTCATCAATGCCCTCCCTGCTGCGTTTGTTTAGCCGGAGTCGGTAACTGATAGCCCGGGCGTAAATGGTGACACACCACTCGCTGCACTTCATCCACGTTCAGTTGCCAGGCCGGGCCTGCCATCACCTGCAACGCGGTACGCAACCGGACAGGGCCTAACTGTGTGTGCACCGACGGCAAGGGCTGACGATATAAGATGTTATTGGTTTTTTCCGGCGCACATAATGTGTAGCCCGATTGACGCAAAACATAACGCATCGCATCAGCCACGGTGGGTTTCTGAGAGGCGGGGAGCTGACTATCAACCAGCTGGGAAAGCGGGTCACGCTGGGCCGCTGTCGGGTCGGTACTGACCAGCAAATAGCGGCCATAACGGACCACTTCTGTTTTTTGCCCATAAATATCCGGTGAAACCGGCTGAACGTTACGGGTCAGCGTAACGGAAGGAAAGGTCTCTTTGGAAAGCTGAGGTGGCGGTTGTTTTACGGGAGCTGTGCATCCCGTCAGTATTACCGCCATTAAGCCGGTTAACACAGTTATTTTCATGCCAAATAGGTTCCTGCTCAGTCGTAAAATAATCCTGACTATGCAGGGAACCCTGTGATGTATTCAATGAACAACTCAACTGTGTTTGCTGAAAATAAAAATGCCGCAACAGGAAGTAACGGATAACCCCTGAACCGGTATTATCGTATTACGTGGCATGAGTGATAACAGGGCATTATTCAGCAACCGATTTACGCGCTTTTCGCTCAAGCAAATTACCATTACGATCAAAATAGCGGCTGGGCCAGATTTCAGCAGGCTCCATTTCCAAACAGGTAGCAATGATAAACTCCCCTTTAGGCCATGGGCGGGATAAGGTATTTGCCAGTGTAGAAGAGCTGAGTCCCGATTCTCGGGATAAAGCGGCGAGTGTCGTACCACGCTTGCGTAATGCACAAATAATTTCGGCTGGGTGCCAGTCTTGTCGAGTGTGAGTCATACCTGCGTCCCCTTCTGTTGATTATTGGTGGTAGTTCAGACAGGGTTTGCGATACCGGAGTTATCAGCCGGCGAGACGTGAGTCTCCCCTGCCTGAACCGCCATTGAAGGGGCGATAGCAGGCACACTGGTAGAAACTTCCTACCAGTGGATAACAAACGAGGTCGCAAATCCCCGACTATCAGATGAGCTGATAGCTTTTTTACTTTAACTGATTGTGTTATCGAATTCAATAATCGAACAGGTAAGTTTAACAAGTAAATTAAGTTATTAGATTACCGACCCTGTTCAAATAAAGAACAATCTAACGAGAAGACGCCATAATAATAGCTCATATATCTAATTGATCATGGTAATTTTAAAGCTTAGTAAATGATATTCTAGACTGCTAAGAACATGTTCGTCGTTAGTTTTTAACCGCTTTAATATATTTCTCAAATTATCTTGTGATGAAAAATTCTTTTTCCTGAATTTTGGTTTGTATTGTATTACACATTCAAAGTCGACTATTAACTCAGGCTTGATTGAAACAATATGTACTTACGTTAACGAACTCCATAGGTGGTACAAAGAGAATCCTTTCCAAGGTACTCAAATTTTTCTACTAATGAAGCTTTCGATTTAGCCTAAAAACCTGTAACTTATGTTACATAACAAATGTTACATAGGTTATCTAATGGCAAAAGGTGAATCAGGGCGCATAGTTTTGGAAGTCGATCCAGAATTGAAAAAAGCCCTATACTCAATATTAGCGCATGAACAACAAACACTTAAAGACTGGTTTGTAGATAAGGCTCAGAAACATATAGAAGAAAAAAGAAATGAACTTATTAAGAGTTTTTCAAAGGTAGATGATGAAATTTAAAGCAGACCAGACAAGCCAAAAGCTAAGAGGTGGTTACTACACACCTCAGAACTTGGCAGATTACGTAACTAAATGGGTGTTAAGTAAACGGCCTGAATCAGTTTTAGAGCCAAGTTGCGGTGATGGTGTATTCATTCAATCACTTAACAATAATCAATGTAATAAGACTATTAAGCTTTCTTGTTTTGAATTGTTTGATACAGAAGCTCAAAAAGCGTCTGAACGTTGTCAAACTTTGGGTTTTGACAATGCTATTGTTACAGAAGGTGATTTTCTAGTCTGGGCAAACAAGCAACTGAATCTAGGACATAGTTTGTTTGATGCTGTTATCGGCAATCCTCCTTTTATAAGATATCAATTTCTTGAAAAATCATTTCAGGAACAGGCAGAACTTGTTTTTAAGCAATTAGGACAGAAGTTTACCAAACATACAAATGCTTGGGTTCCTTTCTTACTATCGACTCTTGCTTTACTTAAGAATGGTGGTCGAATGGGAATGGTTATCCCTTCTGAGATTATTCACGTAATGCATGCTCAATCGCTTCGTAACTATATGGGACAAGTCTGTTCAAAAATCGTGATAATCGATCCGAAAGAGATTTGGTTTGAAGATACTCTGCAAGGGGCTGTTATTATCTTAGCAGAGAAGAAAGAACGGATTGAACAGTCATCAGAGGGTGTGGGTATTGTTAGTGTAAATGGTTTCGACTTTCTTGAAGAATCCCCTGATGAACTATTTAACAAAACCTTGGGAATAAATGGCGAAACAATAGAAGGTAAGTGGACAAAAGCAATCCTGCAAAAGAACGAACTGTCACTTATTAAAAAGCTTATTAGTCATAAATCTATACATAAATTCAGAGATATAGCAAAAGTTGATGTTGGCATTGTAACAGGAGCCAACAAGTTCTTTTTAGTAGATAACGAAACTATCAAGCAATATGGATTAGAACAATACGCTCATCCTATGTTTGGCCGTAGTCAACACTGTCCAGGTATCTTGTATGACAAAGCACAACATCAGAGCAATCAGGATCAAGGTCTTCCAACAAACTTTTTATACATCAAAGAAGAGCTTAAAAAAGCTCCTGCAAAGGTAAAAGATTATATTGAGCTTGGTGAAACTGAGAAATATCATGAACGTTATAAGTGCCGTATTCGCAAGCCTTGGTATAAGGTGCCATCCGTTTACAGCACCGAAATTGGCATGCTGAAACGTTGTCACGAAGCTCCTCGACTGATTTTAAACCAAGTTGGAGCATACACAACAGATACGGCTTATCGTGTATCCTCGACTTTCACAAGCGCAGAAAACTTGGTGTGCAGTTTTTTAAACCCTCTCACAGCCATCACAGCAGAGTTAGAAGGGCGTTATTATGGTGGCGGGGTATTAGAGCTTGTTCCTTCTGAAATAGAAAAGCTTTATATCCCAGTCATTGAAGGTAATAAGCACGATATGGTTACTCTGAACCAGCTAGTGAAAGAAGGTAAAGTTGAAGAGGCGATGCGAATGCAAGGAGAGGCAATTTTATCTAAATTAGGTTTTACCAATGAAGATAATGAAAACCTAATGTCTATTTGGAAAAAATTAAGAGATAGACGTTTACGTAAATAGTATGTATCAGAATCGCAGCTCACTTAATATGAGCTGCTTTTATTCTTAAATTACAAGTGGTTATACAAATCAGTAACAGAAGGGATTTTACTGTCTAGCTCACCAAGATCGAACAAATCTTTTATAAAGTTATCCATTTGTTCTTTTGCAGTGTCGAACTGTCTTTCTAAAACGATTTTCGAGCGTGTATCTGCTTTGGATATATCTGAATGTAGTTTGTTCATTCTTTGTTGTAAATCTGCAATAACGTCATGCTTCGCTTTTTCTTCTGTATTGCCAAAATTGATTATTGGGATTGGCATCCGTGTTTGAACTTTTGTCCCACGAGCGACAAAACCCCCTCTGAATACTTCACCATATATCGAAGCAAACCACTCTAAGTATCTTGAAGATAGAATCGCTTGAATATAGTAAATAGAATAAGGACAAGTTTCAGGAACATTAATGATACTGTAACCAGCGGTTCCTCCCGATGATATGAAGGTTCTGTTATTGTCTATTGAATATTTATAACCATTTGATAAAACGCCAACAATGATCTTTTGTGGCACATCGCAGTTTTCGAGAGCTTGACTACGGCCATATCTATACCATTCATTAGGTGTAGTAGGGTCAGGCTTAATAGAGCGTTTACCATTATCTAAATTATCTTTTATCACTTGCAAGAATTCGAACATTTTCGGGTAATGTTGCTCTAAATCCGCATATTCTATGAGTTGAACTCTATCACCTATTTTTTTGTATGGATAAATGACGAAAGCATTCGGCTCTACGTCTTTATACGTGTAGAAATGGTCTTCTCCTGAACGCTGAGTTTCAAAGTATGGGCGAGTCAATTCTTTCTCAACATGATATTCATGACCATCGTATGCAAAGTAAATATAGTCTTGTTCGATCTTAATCCCTTTGTGAATATAGTAATCGTTGGCACTGGTTTGAATACCGTTTGCAATCGCTTTTTGGCCTAAGATATCACCTAATTGCAGGGAATTACTGTACATCTTCTGCAAGATTTCATTGGTTTCTTTTTCCAGAATCCAAGTATCTGAATCCAGTTTATCTACTTCGTAATTACTTGATAGTAAGAATGTATCTTCACGAGTGAGCCATTTCTTGAAATTCTTGACCTCATAGAAAGAAAACTTTTCTTGCTGAGATTTTTTCAAAAATAATAAGCAAGTATAGGTTGTTTTGTTTTTGAAAACTTGATTCGAACCAAACGAGATTAGTTTACAAAGGTATTTATTATCAGCAAGTAATTTACGTAGATTTTTACCAGCACCTACTTTAGTAAATTTTGACGGAAGTATATAGCCCAAATAACCATTATCCTTCAGAAGTTGCATTGAACGTTCTACAAAGAGGAAGTACTTATCGAATTGTTTGAAAGCGGATTTGTATTTCTTCTTATAAATTGGTAGTTCAGCTGGCGTTATTTGCTTCATGTGCTCGGTTGCCATGTAGGGAGGATTACCCACAATTACGTCAAAGCTATGATCAACGTTGAATGGATTCACACTAAAAAGATCTGTTGTTTTCACATTGTCAGACAGAGTAATCAAACTATTTCCGAAAAGAATATTGCTCTCTGTTTTTGGTAGAATTGGCTTATTGGGACCTATAGTCTCTTTTGACTCACCTTCGAGTAGTTTTAGAAGTAAACCAAACGAACAAGCTTTAACAGCGTTGAAGTCTTTATCAATACCGTAAATGCAGCGAGTTAGAATCTCTTTCTTAACAGAGAGTTTCAATTTGAAACTGTGCTCAGTTAGCTGTTGCAATTTCGAACGATCATGTTCGATATAGTAGTCAATCAAAATATCTTGAATCGTCTGAAATACTTCAAGTAAAAAAGCGCCTGAGCCACAAGCAATATCCGCAAATTTAGAGTTTAATATCTGCTCGTCAGATTTGTCTTTACAGAACTCAATAACAGTATTTCGAATAATATCTTTAATAATATGACTGGGGGTAGTAACAACGTCCCGATCAATGTGTTCTTCTTTAGGCTGAATCTCTACTTTTCCAGGTTCCTTAATGCGTATTTTCTCACTCAAAAATACTTCGTAAATGCTCCCTAAGATATCGGAAGAAAATACGGAGAAAGAATACGCGCTTTGGGGGAAGTAAAGCTGTTCGATGATTGTCCAAATACAAGAATCTTTATTACTAATCAGTTCGTCAATATTTTCAAGGGCGAATAGGCCTGAATTATATTTTCGATCAGAGTCTTGTAATTTACTGATGAGAGATTGAAAATCTTTTTGATGAGCAAAATGATAAAGTGTCTCATAATCTTCCAAATCTCGGTCTTCACAGACACGCAAAAACACTATGCTGTTGATGTAATTCTGCGTTAGATCATTTAGTTTTTCTTCACTTAATTCAGGTTTGATAGTGATGAATTCATTAGCCAGCATCAAACGCCACTCATTGATTTGTTTCAAAAACAGATCATCAACGCTGAAACGTGAAATGTTGTTTTCAATGTCTGACCATTCAGAATCGAATTGACCAGAATACACGCTGTCTTTACCAATAAGCTTCTGAATTTCATTAAAATTATTAACTAGCTCAGTGAAGTGATATAACTTGATTCTGGAATTCAACGCAGTATCGTCTTCTGAGACTTGGTTAGAACAATCATAGATTGCAGTGTATTCAAAGTTTGATAAAACTGAGATTTTTAATTTTGCTGTAAAGCCGTAACGACGAACTTGTTTTGCTGGTTCTGGATCAGTTGAAACCTGAACACTCGGTTTTTTAGCTTCGACGAAGAACTTACGTTCTGAGAAGAAACGGAATGTGTAATCAGGTTTTTTAGTGTTTTCTCCTGCTCTAGCCCTTAAACCTTCCTCAACCAATACTTCACGTTCATTCGTTGACTTACCGTTCGAATTTGTGATATCCCACCCAAGAATCATGAAGAACTGATCAAGAAAATCCGTTCTTAATTGAGTCTCATTGTAGCGACTGGAACGATAGTAATCTAAGTCACTAGTGAATCGATCAACCAAACGTTCTAACTGTTCAATTTTTGTCATTTTATTATTTCAGAAGTTAAGCTATTCAGTTCAGAGTTGCTAAGGTTCATACACTTAGCTCCTGTGAATTAAACTTGCGTAATTTTTGTTTCATGAGTGATTTTAATCGCCTCCTGTACAATAGATACTCTGTAACATTATAAAAATTGAGTCAAGTCAGAACGTTACCACTTGGTGGTATAGCGCACTACTGGCACGATTTTGAGAAAAAATGAGTTAGCTAAGTGATCAATGCACCGTCTCCCTGTAATAAACTCCACTCTACCCGGTTGATCTGACAGGGTATTGGACTTCACGATATTTTGTACGCTTGACTACCAATCAAGTTAAACCAGATTCGCTTACTCTATATGCCTCCTACTTTCTTCAGACCCAGCTGCTATCCAGCAACGTCTTTTCCAGTTGAATTACCTTTCTTTCATTCGGGGCGATTCAGAATTTTTTCAGTCTGAAGGGGTTGCCAATTTTGCCGGGCAAACAAAAAACCCAGCATATTTGCTGGGTTATAATTTATACAAACTAATAAAAGAAGCTATTTTTATACATGATCTAGAACGGGATCTCATCATTCCAATCCACTTCTTCCTGTTCCGGTAAAGCAGCAGGCTGTACCGCACGAGTTGTTTTTCTCTCCTTATTGACGGATTGAGAAGGCTGTGGCTTCGGTGCGGGCTTATGCCCCACCTGCTGAGCAGCCGCCTGTTTTACATCGCCACGACTTCCCAGCATCTGCATCGTGCCACTGACACTCACCACCACTTCGGTTGAATAGCGATCCTGCCCCTGTTGGTCCTGCCACTTGCGCGTTTGCAAAGAACCTTCGATATAGACCTGAGCGCCTTTTTGCAGGTATTCCACCGCAATTTCTGCTAACTTGCCGAAGATCACCACCCGGTGCCATTCGGTTTTCTCCCGCAGCTCGCCGGTTTGTTTATCCCGCCAGTTTTCTGAGGTGGCCAGTGACAGTGTTGCCACTGTACCGCCGGTTGGCAGGTAACGGATTTCCGGATCTTGCCCCAGATTTCCGACTAAAATCACCTTGTTAATTCCACGTGAAGACATATCCATTTCCTCCTGGTTACACTGACTGACGCTGCGTCCAGCACCCCTGCTTCAGGGCAAATTCCGCCTGCTCACGGCAGGCAAAATATTCCACCGATTCACGGGAACACGGTTCCCCCTCATCCAGTGTGCCGATATAAAAGCCTGCACAGCTTCGCAACACGGTTAACGGTAACTGCTTATGGCAGTATTGCAGTGCCAGAACACCAATCGGTGCGATATTCATCTCTGTATCCTGTTGTCTTTGATAATAAAAAGACTGCCCTGAAACCTCAGGGCAAGTCGGTGGGATAAAAGGAATATCAGAATGAGTTTTCTGCATATTCGGTTTGTGCAGCACCGTTCTGCGGGGGGGTCGAGTCGGACTGTTCGGCCTGATACACTTTCTCCTGACCGATTTTAATCCAGTCCACCTTGATCAGACGGGCTTTCAGGCTGACGTGCTGTTCACCGGCATGATCCCCGCGTTTCAGGGTAAAAATATCGGTGGAGGGATGACTTAAGGTAAAGCCCAGCAACACTTTTTTGTCCTCATCCACCGATTTCTGGCAACGACCCACCAGACTGGTTGCCTCCTTACCGACCACGGTAATATCAAAACGCACATAGACCGGATTATCACTCGGGCCATTTAACGCATTGATCACGCAGCTCAGGAACGTCCCGTTGGCGGTGCTGACATGGCGGATATTATTCAGATAGCCCAAGCCTTTAATATTCAGGTTGAAATAGTCGTTTTTGGTTAACGATGTGGTGTTCTCAGACATACGATGTTCTCCATGGAGGTCAAAAAATAAGGAATGACGGAGAAAACCCCATCCCTGACGGGAAAGATTTTCCCCGCCGGGCGTCAGACGTATACGTTGCTGACGTTCTGATAAAGCATAATGAACCTTCATTGCCATTGGGTTGGCAATATCTGCTTCCAAAGGTGGGCAGATGTACCACACAGTGTGTACTCCCTTGCAGGCTACGGAAGTTTTACAGCCACCCGGAGGCGATCGTTACAGGCTCTCCGATCATTAAAGAAACAGGCTGATTTTTCGCGCATCCCATCAAGGCGTCAATCAACAATCAGATCTTCAGACTTTCTGATTTGCCCGCCTGGCTTTGCGCGATTGCGTGACCGCTTTATCATTCAGCATGCCTTTACAGGCCGGATAGTTCACACAGCCCCAGAACGGCGAGGTTTTTCCCTGCCGTTGCCGCATCCGCCCGCCACAGTTCGGGCAGGCCGGGGTTTTCGGCAACGTCAGATGAAGCGGCTGTGTTTTACCCCGCCCGACCAGATGCAAAAGCCACTGCGCCTGTTTTTGCATAAAAACCGCCAGTGATGCTTTACCCTGCGCAATATCCTCCAGCGACTGCTCCCATAACGCGGTCATACCCGGATCTGTCAGCACCGTTGGCAACCCGGCAATCAGTTCCTGCGCCAGCGGCGTCGCGTGGATCGCTTTCTTTTTCCGTTCAATCAGCCGGCGTTTAAACAAGGTGTCCAGAATGCCGGCCCGGGTTGCTTCCGTCCCTAACCCGGCACTTTCTCGCAAGATTTGTTTCAGTTGCGGATCACTGACCAGACCGGCGGCATTTTTCATCGCGGCAATCAGCGTACCTTCAGTAAACGGTGCCGGCGGTTTGGTATGGCTTGCCTGAATTTTTGCCTCAATCACCTGACAGCGATCCCCCTGATTAAGGGCCGGTAGCGGTAGATCGGCTTCCTTTCCTTCCTCCTTTCCATGCTCTCCCGCCTCATCGGTAAACAGCGCTTTCCAGCCCGTCATCACATTAACCCGACCTTTTACCCGGAATAATGGCCCGCCGATATCCAGCGTCACTTCTGTCACATCGGTTTCCTGCGTCGGCAGAAACTGCGCCAGATAATGCTGACGGATAAGCTGATAAACCTTTAACTCATCGGTCGTTAACCGGCTGATATCAAAAGCATGACGCGTGGGAATAATGGCATGGTGCGCCGTGATTTTTGTGTCATTCCAGACCCGGGATACGAGTTGTCTATCCAGTTGGCTGATAACAGCGGTCATCGCCGGATCGGTTCGCACCAGCGCGGTCAACACCACCGGAATATCGGCCTGCATGGACATGGGCAGATAGCCGCAATCCGTGCGCGGGTAAGTCGTGGCTTTATGGGTTTCATCCAGTGCCGACAACCACAGCCGCCTGACCGGACCGGTGAAATGGCAATACTCCAGCAACTCACGCGCAATCACTTCGCCTTCACGGTCGGCATCGGTGGCAATAATCACCTCATCCGCCTGTTTCAATAGCTGCTGAACCACTGCAAACTGCCCGGCGGTCTCTTTTTTTACCGACCATTGCCATTGAACGGGCAGCACCGGCATCACCTCCATGCGCCACGGCGGGCCAAATTGCTCGCCATAGTGTTCGGGGGCAGCCACCTCCAGCAAATGTCCGATGGCCCAGGTGACAGTAATGCCGGAGCCGAAGAGAAATCCCTGTCCGCGCTGTTTCACACCCAAAACTTTGGCAATGTCTTTGGCCTGAGCGGGTTTTTCACACAAATAAAGCTGCATTGCATCCCCTTCATTAATTGGGTTCAACCGAACGTAAAGGTGGGGAGAAAACCGAACGCCACTTACCTGACAAAATATCGGGATGCGGTTCACCCAGCAGTTTAATGGCCTCAAGTCCCGCTGGGGTTTTCTCTGCAATATCCTGGCGAGTGACAACCAGTGAACGGTAAGAGCGTACAATGCCGTAAATCTGGCGAATGGCCCGGCTGCCATTGTGCAGAAAGGCATCCCGCTCTGCCCGTGAAATCAGCCCGTAATGGAAAGCCTGAAACGTTTTCATGGCGAGCTGGTCATAGCCGACCAGCAGCCAGACACCGCGATAGCCTAATGGCGAATGACTGTAAACCCCGATATTCAACGGCTCGACAGAGGAAACGGCGGATAAGGTGATCTGCTGGGGTACGGCGTTCAGGGTATCCTGCAAAGTGGCAATACTCTGCTGGAGATTGGCAGATGCGGCTTCCAACGCCTGCTCCAGCTTCACCAGCCAGGCATCGGCATACGGATTATCGGCGGCGGAATCCACACTGATATTACCGGCACGCTTAATGATCTGTGGCATTCCGAGGATCTCCGTAACCTGATGTGTCTTGCTGATGTCTTCCCGTCGGCGTCCCGCCCAGAGCCGGATCGCATAGTGGGTATGTAATTCAATCGTTAACGAGGATGTTAAGACACCGGCGCGTAAACGCGGCTGAGATGCGGTTTTTTTTCTGCATCAGACATGCACAAAAACTCCTGTTTGACCTTGATAAGTCAGTCAAACTATTAAGGCAAAGGAGGCGGTGACTCAATGGATAACCAGTTATGAAAAAAGAGAAAAATGATGGGTTTTATTCACTGTCAAAAAAGATGATTTTTTAGCCACTGTTGGCAGTGCCAACAGTGTGTATTTTTTAATCTTTGTTGGCACTGTCATTTTCAGAAGACGACTGCACCAATTAATAGGGCTTAAAGCTGAGTGTGCATATGACTTCTGATAAAATAATTTCAGAAGTCGACTGCACTAAACGTAATTATGCTCAGTACTCGTATGCACCGAAATATGTAATTTGAAATAGTCAACTGCACGAAATATCAAAAAACGGAGTTCTAGCGTTGGAGGCGACAGCGTTAACACTCTTCTTGTTTTCGAACACACACCATTTTTTTGCTTGTTATTTAGCCATCATTTCAGAAGACGTCTGCATTAAACACGATTATACTCAGTACTCGTATGCACTAAGTGTGAGGTGTGAGCATGTTAGACACACCACAAATTACCGAGCGAGGCGTGATGACCTTACCTGATAAGGTATGGCAAGAGGCCCGGCGCAGAAATGAAATCATTGAACCCCTAGCAGCGCTTAATACGGTCGGTCATCAAGCCGCTGATGCTGCTGCTCAGACATTGGGTTTATCCCGGCGGCAGGTATATGCTCTGATTAGCCAAGCCCGGCAAGGTTCTGGCCTTGTGACAGATCTGGCTCCGGGTCAATCTAACGGCGGCAAAGGTAAAAAACGCCTGCCGGAGTCAGTCGAAAGTATTATTCATGATTTACTGAAAAAGCGATTTTTGACTAAGCAAAAGTGCAGTCTGGCAGCACTTTGTCGAGAGATTGCACAGGCCTGTAAAAAGCAAAATTTGCCCGTCCCAACGCGCAATACGGTGGCACTGCGGGTAGCTGACCTTGATCCACTCAAAACAATACATTACTCAAAACAATACATTACCGAGAAGGCCAAGATGCAGCACGGGATCGACAAGGTGCCGGAGGTTTACCTCCCGCCGTAACGGCACCACTGGAACAGGTACAAATTGACCACACAGTCATTGACCTAATCGTTGTTGATACTTGTGATCGGCAACCGATTGGCCGCCCATATCTTACCATCGCTATTGATGTATTCACACGTTGCGTGCTTGGTATGGTGATCACCCTGGAAGCGCCGTCTGCTGTTGCTGTCGGACTTTGTCTCGCCCACATCGTTTGTGATAAGCGCCCCTGGCTGGAAAGGCTGGATATAGAAATGAACTGGCCGATGAGTGGCAAACCCAGGCAACTCTATCTCGACAACGCCGCTGAATTTAAAAGCGAAGCCCTGCGCCGGGGCTGCGAACAACACGGCATCCGATTGGATTATCGTCCTCGCGGGCAACCGCACTACGGCGGCATCGTAGAACGGATCATCGGTACAACAATGCAAATGATCCACGATGAATTGCCGGGAACCACCTTCTCCAATCCCAAACAACGTGGGGAATATGCTTCCGATAAGTTAGCCTCTCTGACATTGTCTGAACTGGAGCGCTGGTTTGCTCTGGCGATCGGCGCCTATCACGGTTTGATACACAGTGGTCTACTCCAACCTCCGGCAGCATGCTGGGCTGAAGCCGTGGAACGAATAGGCATCCCCGCTGTTGTCACGCACGCTACTGCCTTTCTGGTTGATTTTCTCCCCGTGTTCCGCCGCATTCTGACACGTACCGGCTTTGTTATTGACCACATTCATTACTACGCCGACGTACTCAAGCCCTGGATTGCCCGACGTGAAAATTTTCCTGCATTTCTGATCCGGCGTGACCCACGCGATATCAGCCGTATTTGGGTATTGGAACCCGAGGGACAGCATTATCTGGAAATCCCCTACCGTGCCTTATCCCACCCGGCCATTACCCTATGGGAGCAGCGGCAGGCGTTGACAAATCTCCGCCAACTCGGGCGGAAACAGGTGGATGAATCGATGTTATTTCGCATGATTAAGCAAATGCGTGAAATTGTCACTACAGCACAAAAAGCGACACGCAAAACCCGCCGTGATACAGAACGACGCCAGCATCTCAAGGCACCACTGCCACCCAATGAACCCGTTTTACCCAAAATAGAGATAACTGACCAACAGGCAGAAAATCAGCCTCTGGCCAAGCCATTCGATCAAATAGAGGAGTGGTAGCTGTGGACGAATATCCCATCATCGATTTATCCCATCTGCTGCCAGCGGTACAAGGATTGGCTCAATTGCCAGCAACTGAGCGTATTCAACGTATCCGCACTGATCGCTGGATAGGCTATCCACGAGCGCTTGACGCATTGAACCGATTAGAAACCTTGTACACTTGGCCTAATAAGCAACGCATGCCTAATTTGTTACTGGTTGGCCCAACCAACAACGGTAAGTCGATGATCATCGAAAAGTTCCGGCGTGCACATCCAGCCAGTTATGACGACAATCAAGAGTACATTCCAGTATTGGTTGTGCAGATGCCGTCTGAACCTTCGGTGATCCGCTTTTACGTCGCGCTGCTCGCGGCAATGGGTGCACCATTACGACCGCGTCCCCGACTACCCGAAATGGAGCAACTGGCACTGACATTGCTACGTAAGGTCGGTGTTCGACTATTAGTGATAGACGAACTGCACAACGTTCTGGCAGGTAACAGTGTCAATCGGCGAGAATTTCTCAATTTATTACGCTTTCTTGGTAACGAACTCCGTATTCCGCTGGTTGGTGTTGGGACACACGATGCCTATTTAGCGATCCGTTCAGACGATCAATTGGAAAATCGATTCGAGCCGATGATGTTACCTCTGTGGGAGGTCAACGATGACTGTTGTTCATTACTGGCTAGTTTTGCCGCTGCGTTTCCGCTGAAGCGACAATCACCGATTGCTACACCAAACATGGCACGTTATCTGCTTACCCGATGCGAGGGGACAATCGGTGAACTGGCACACTTGCTGATGTCGGTTGCTATCGCGGCTGTAGAAATTGGGGAAGAAGCTATCAATCATCGTACACTCAGCATGGCAGATTATAATGGCCCCAGCGAGCGACGACGCCAATTTGAGAGAGAAATGAGGTGAAGCCAGCACCACGCTGGCCATTGCATCCAACTCCAGTAGACGGTGAATCTTTATCTTCGTGGCTTCATCGGGTTGCTACCTGTTACCAGATGAGCGTTCATGAACTGCTGGAACACGACCTTGGACACGATCAAGTCGATGATCTAGATATAGCGCCACCACGTTCGCTATTAACAGCGCTCTCACTTCGAAGTGGTGTCGAGTTAGAGCGACTGCACTCTATGAATTTTGCCGGTTGGGTACCGTGGTTGTTGGATAGCCTCGACGATTTAATTCCTTCAGCGTTGGAAACTTACGTATTTCAGTTTTCGGTATTATTGCCGGAATATCGCCGCAAAATAAGGTTAATTGCAAGCTGGCGAGCTTGGTTGCCCAGCCAGCCCATCTATCGGGCTTGCCCACATTGTCTGAACAATTCAACGGTGAAACCTATATTACTCATATGGAAATTGCCTCTTATGCTGAGTTGTCCGTTGCATGGTTGTTGGCTGGAATTCTATCAGGGGCTTTCAGGGCATTTTTTCGGCTGGGAAAATACAGATATGTTGCCACGTACAGCCAGCAATGCTATTGCGGTGATGGATAAGCGTACCTGGCAGGCATTGGCTACAGGGTATGTGGATCTACCACAACGCCGAGTCCATGCCGGTTTATGGTTTAGATTGCTACGTACCTTGCTGGATGAACTCAATACACCCATTTCACAATGTGGAACCTACGCTGGTAATCTCCGTTATGTTTGGGAACGTTGTGGTTATCCGTTTCGCGCAGGGCAAAGTTTATGGAAACCCTATGAGATTTTGAATCCGGCAGTACAGTTAAAAATGTTAGAAGCAGCGGCGATGGCAATGAACCTAATCGAATCAGAGATATTGAATCCATATGGTAAACAGGCAGACTTGTTCTTACCCGAACCGCAAAGCGATTTTACCAACGGCCTGCCAACAAATGGAAATAAACGCTCTCTCAATCCCTGGCAAAACCTCACCGATGCGCTTAATGCAGCCGTTGCTGAGGCACGACACAATCCCGATACAGCTCGTTCATTGTGTGACCCTGAGTCTCTGGAAAAACTTCGTACCTTATTTGTTGAGGTAGGTATTCCGTTGGAATTTGTGTCACATTTTAACCCAGATGAACCTTTTACGAGTCTTAGAATAAATGACGGATTAAGTGACAAATCTTGACAGTCCGCGTTTTGGCATTCATGTCATTTTCAGAAGGCGATTGCACATTCTGTCAGAACCCGGCTGCACTTATTGCTAGGTTTATATGGCAAATCGTCGAGCCGTAATTCTGATAGGCAATGGTCTGCCACTCCTTGTTGGATGGTCAACACCTACGATTTTGATTTGGCAATCTGTGGTATGTCTGACGCAATGCCCAAACCTCGCATTGGTGCACACGAGTATTGAGTATAATCAAGTTTAGTGCAGTCGTCTTCTGAAGTTACTTTATCAGAAGTCATATGCACACCGGTCGTTATGCCCTGTTAATTGGTGCAATCGCCTTCTGAAAATGACACACGAAAGACATCATTTTGCCAACGTGGCAAGGTCATCCGATGGCCGTAGGACAAAAGTAAAAGGGAGAAAAATTTCCTATAGTTGCCTTATGGGGTTTTCTGACCATAGCCCCGATTTATTCCCTTGCTCCCTCTTAGCCCTTGCTACGTCTGGCTTTCAACGGAAAAATCGATTTTGAATAGCACTTGATAAAACGTGATAACCTGTTGAATATAGTTTTTTTTATTTTTTAAAAAATTCATGTAATCCGTTTGGCTACCTTTGGCATCATTCCTGTTTATTCTTTCTGTCTTGACCTATACGATTCAATGTGTCAATGAGGGTTGTTCTTTTTACACCAAAATTATGGCAAATAGCAGCTTTGGACATACCGTCTTCCAATGCGGTAAGATTGCGCCAGAGCACCAAACACATGAAACAATAATTCACCGGATGGAATGCAACAAAAACAAAAGCATTAATATTCAAAAAGTTATTGAATTACTATTGATGAGTGCAGAAAACGATATTTACCTTGAAAACCTGTCGTAGCAAGAGGAGTGGGGGAACAAATGGGGGCTATGGTCGGAAAACCCCTTAAAGTCAAAACACCCCAAGCAGTAAATAACTGGTTGTCTGATGGAAATCAAAGCAGGCTTGCCAGAAAGTGGCAGCTATCCGCAGAGTAGCAACTGGAAAAGTTTGTCAGCTTACCCCTTGGATAGAAATTTATGCGGTTCAGACGTAGAACCCGTAAATACTTTGTTAAATAGTAAGTGACAAACGTGACAAAATTTTGGACGGTTCCCGCTTATTACCCCGAACTGCGCAGCTGTGACGCTCGCCCTGAAAGGGCGCTACGTTCAACTCCGAGGCTTCTTAAGTTTTTTTAATTAGAAATCGGCCACAAAAGCCTCAGCCAGTATCAATGCATTGCATTTTTGCATTTTCTTATAAAATTTATCTTCTGATTTCAGAATCTCACGTCTACTAACACTTGAATATGACGTGTTATTTGCACATGCATACGTTGTTGAAAATTGAGTATGAGTCCCTGATGGGTACATGTGGGGATATGGGTCAGGGTTTGCTGCTGAAGTTATCTCTTGGTAATGAGCGTTATCTTCAACTCCAGATGGTACAGGTATACCATTTACGATTCGATACAAGGTCGCTCTACGTATCTGTTCCCTTGAGATCCCCCCAAAAGCAACATATTCATGCTGATCGCCGAAATCATCAAGAGCCTCAAGGTAACCAGAGTCCGTTCTCCCCCATTCCCTAAATGAAGTCTCCACGCTATAAAAATTATCAGTCGGTCTTACCTCATAAAGATAAAATTCCGTTCCATCCCCCTCTTCAGCCGCAGAAATATCAACAGCCACATCAGAATCAGTAGATGTTGCTACAAATGCAGAGGTGGGCGCCCCGCCATGCCCACCTAAACTATCAGCTTCAACATGTTCAAGTAAGTTATCATTCTCCCCCCACGGATGAAACCCCATCTCAAATACCCCACCAGGTCCAGTCGGGGCCCGGCTATCACTTCTGTAAAAAAAAGTCTGCGCCAATAGATTTGGTGAGAAAATAATCAAGAAAAATACTGTTAGTATTTTCATCAAGCCACCAATTAATATAATAAATTTATTTCGCCCAATGCACCATTCCCATCGCACTGAGCTTGTAATCTACTGGAAGTGATATTAGCCAGAGTTGCGTACTTAAAAAATCTCTTTCCGTCTTCTGTATTCAGGCCGTATTCATAAGTGAAATCCCCATAAAATAGTCCCTTCCCTTGAGCAAGGTCAACTCTGTTTACATCTTCACCACCCCAAGTTGGATATATACCAGTCACCTTACTATCGATATAAACTCCATTAGAATTTCTATCCCGACATGATGTCTGGTTAGTAGTAAAGAACGTTATATTAATGGCTCCATGCTCTGGAACGCCGCTTTCTGCTAAATTCAAGCACCCTCGACCATTACAGGTTGCATCAGCTACGAGTATATCTTTCCCACTTGTGCAAGGGGAATTTATTATTGTGAACCATGTTGAACCACTTTTAAAATGCCTAAACTCTACCGTACATGTCTTGGCACGATAATACTTTGCATAGCTAGGTAAGGGATTGGCATGAACGTTCCACGTGACAAACTTGGGGCCACCAACACAAGAAAATATGGTATCTTTATCTTCTATTTGTATTTTTTGAGATGTTTGACTTGGTTGAAGTGTTATTGCTGGATTAGGAACCGCCCAAATATACATGCATTCGGAACCACTCCCTTGTGGGGTATCTATAGTTATGGAGTAAAATTGGTTTGGATTGCTGAAAGTCACATCATACCATTGTGATGCATGAGCTAGTGAAGATAGCAAAAACAAAAGAGAAGCGCAAAACTTTACCTTTCTCATATTTCCCACCATTTAATGGTTAATTTTAACGGAGGCAAACTGATTACCCCCCTGACAATAAATGGTTATTTTATTCCCTGATATATACGCCAGCATAACAATTTTATCTATAGCTTTCCCTGAATCCGTGTTTATAGGGTATGTTTTATTGGTTAGCTGCGGAAAATCGGCCCCGTCATTAGCAGTAAAGTGAATTTGCGTGTATCTCCCGCTACTGTCTAGCCCGTAGCTTTTCACGACACCTGTGGGCGTATTACCAGAATTACATGTGGTGGATGACATTGACTGGCCCGAGAAAAATAGCATTCCGACCATCAATAAACTCAATATATATTTCATAATTACACCATAAATAATAAATATAAGTGCCTTATTGTCACAATAACAACGTGATGAAAACGCCGATGAGATCACACTCTTGGCTTTTCCGGCCACTCCGGTTTCTCAGGCTCTACCCTGTTCACCAGTACGCTGTACTTCTTCCAGGCTTCAAGGCTGGCTTTCTCTTCGCCGGTTGCCATGTTGTGCTTAACGGCGCGTTCCAGTTGGTTGCGGTAGGAATAGGGGTTTGGGGAGTAACGGAACAGTAAACGCCGTTAAGCGGTCATTTTAAATAGCCAAAAATTAACCAGCCAATTTACTGTCATTTTCAGAAGGCGATTGCACCAATTAACAGGGCATAACGACCGGTGTGCATATGACTTCTGATAAAGTAACTTCAGAAGACGACTGCACTAAACTTGATTATACTCAATACTCGTGTGCACCAATGCGAGGTTTGGGCATTGCGTCAGACATACCACAGATTGCCAAATCAAAATCGTAGGTGTTGACCATCCAACAAGGAGTGGCAGACCATTGCCTATCAGAATTACGGCTCGACGATTTGCCATATAAACCTAGCAATAAGTGCAGCCGGGTTCTGACAGAATGTGCAATCGCCTTCTGAAAATGACAGTTGGTCTCAAAGTATTGACTGGACATGGCGCAGCTATCGATACCACAACAGACGCTGGTAAGCTGGTCTTCGGTATTTTCGCAGCGCTAGCTGAATTTGAACGTGAGTTGATCTCTGAACGCACTCTGGCAGGTTTGGCATCAGCACGGGCACGTGGCAGAAAAGGCGGGCGGCCATTCAAGATGACTGCGGCCAAATTACGTTTGGCGATGGCCGCGATGGGGCAACCGGAAACCAAGGTGAGTGAATTGTGCAAGGAACTGGACATTAATTACCCGGCAGACACTGTACCGACATGTATCACCGAAAGGGGAATTACGTCCAGATGGATTGAAATTGCTTTCACACCCATGATATCAGGCTCTTCAATAATCCTCTTTTTCCTCCAGAGAACCCTTCCGCCAACATAAGGCGGAAGGGTTCTCTGGAGGAAAAAGGGTTGATCGCTAACCTAGATTAAGTAGAGCGGTTGACTAACATAGAAACAAGATCATCTACAACCGCCTCCGCCTGTTTGATTGAATGAGCTAATCTATGATCGGCAAACTCGTCGTACTCAATGGCTGCTTCATGAACATCAGTCACACCAATGTATGCAAAAGCGGTGCGAACAGCTCTTTCTACGTGGTTATGACTGCCGAGGCGACTGCCCGGTTGGTACCCGTAATCACCTCGTGAAGATAGGATGATCAAGCGTTTTCCAGCACCTGCCAACAGGGGCCAATAAGGTTCACCATTCCGGCTTCGATCAAATCCGAATGTACGCCCTACCCGCACTATGTTGTCAATATAGGCCTTGAATTGTGCAGGAGGCCCAAAGTTATACATTGGTACGCCAGCTACAATAAGATCAGCGCGTATCACTTCGTCCACCAATATATCACTCATCCTAAGCTCCTCTCTCATCCAATCTTCACGAACATGTTCGGGTGTAAAAGCGGCATGTATCCATTTTCCCGTAACAGGCGGTGGCGCTTCCTGACCTACATCGCGGTAGAGCACTTTTGTTTCGGGGTGCAATGCAATCCACTGTTGTACGAAACGTGAAGTTAACCGACGTGTATGCGAGCCGTGGGAAATTTCGTCAGAACTGCCATAGCGTGCACTGGAATCGATGTGTAATAACGTAGTCATATCAATTGAACCCTCATAGATGAAATATATTCAAGTGCAGTCAGTTTCTACTTAATATTTCTGTCTAACAAACGATATATTTTCAACCAATAGATGAAATGATATCATCCATGTATGGCTATACGACTCCCTTCCTTGACATCACTTCGTGCCTTTGAAGCTGCTGCACGTTTACGCAATTTTAAGAAGGCTGCAGAAGAATTATCTGTTACCGCAACAGCGATCAGTCACCGTATCCGCGTCTTGGAGGAATATCTCGAACGCCCTCTATTCCTGCGCAAAGTTCGGGCAGTTGAACTGACACAGGATGGGCTGACTCTGTTTTCTGCGGTGTGCAGTAGTTTTGAAACCATTGCTGTTGCCATTGAGCGTATACAGAAACCACGTCGGAAGTCAGTAATGTTATCCACGACTCCTGCATTTGCTGCAAAATGGCTGATACCCAGGTTGGCATCCTTTCAGAAAGCACATTCCGACATCGATCTGCATATTCATGCATCCAACACTCCGGTAAATCTCAATACCGGTACAGTCGATTTAGCGATTAGGTATGGTCTTGGTCATTACCCGGGAGAGGCTGCTACGTTGCTTTTGGAGGATTATTTCGCACCTGTCGCCAGTCCAACTCTCCTGAAGACGATAAATCAGGATGTATCACAATGGCCTTTAATTCATTTCGAATGGTATCATTCTCTGCCTGTCGATTTAACATGGAATACTTGGGCTAAAGTCACCGGACTTAATCCATCAGATTTGTCCACCGGTATTCGGTATTACGAGGAAAGCCATGCTATTCAGGCAGCTATCGCAGGTCAGGGGGTGGCTCTGCTGAGTTTACTATTGATCGAGGAAGAACTACGCCTAGGGTTACTGCAGGTTGTTACCGAAACATCTCTAAAAGGCATGGCTTACCATGTTCTCAAAAGCAATCAGTATCCCGTATCTGAGGCAGCTATCATCGTGGAGAACTGGCTGCTACAAGTTGCTCACCAGAATCCAACGGACATATAAAGATTAATTTTTAGACTACAACTACTAGTAGATACTAATGTGACATTGATTCAGTTATGAGTATAAGCCATCCACTCTAATTAATTGATAAATTGATTATAAAAAAGTAGATTAGCACCATCTGATTTCTTATCTTTTTCTTTCAGTAGGTTACATCGTAGTCGGTAAGCGAGAGACATTATGAGCAAGACACTATGTTTATTAATTATACTTATTTCTTCTTATTCTATGGCAAGTGATAATCTGAATATTCAGGTCATTGATGATTTAAATACCCAATCAATACATGCTGTTGATAACGTATATAAAATATCTAAGTGCATGATAGATTTAGAAATAGCAGGAATGTCTGGAAGCAAGGAATATATAAAACTGTATAATAAGTTTTATGATGAAATCATTCATTATATTAATATATACAGTAAAAACAAAGAAGTATATGAAAATGCATACTTGTCAAACGTCCCGGTGACATGGAGAACAACGATAGATGCTAATAAGTTACCGGTTGATATATTAATAGGTAGACTGTTAGAAATAACTTCTGATATGGAAATGAGATATGTAGGTGATGTTTTCGCTCGGAATAGGACAACCATTCCAGAATCCGCAGGTCTGGACGCCTATAATACTGCACGTTGTTTCTTATTTATTAAGTGAATTATCATATACGGTATCTATATAAAACAGACAGAATCAAACGTTGCTTTAGTTAATCAGTTATACGAAGAGAGAAAAATCGATAAACTTTATTCGCGCTAAAGAAGATTATTCTTCACTCACTGTTGGCAATGCTAACAGTGAGTGAATTTAATACTACAATACACGACCATATCGACTTAATACCAGGGGGAGCTATTGCACTTGTGATTCAACCTTCAAAGAAGAGTGGCATTTATGTTAATTCAAGCAGGACACAAACAGCAGGAGTCGCAATAAAAATAAAAACTAATACTATTCGTTGGTATTTAATGTTAATAGTTTCACCTAACCCTTTTTCTGCACAAAAATCAACTAAACAAAATAAAACCCAATATATAACCAACGTTATAATCATGACTATGATTTCAATACTTATCTTTAATTCCCAATACACAAAAGTAGCGACTAAGGGGCCAGTAAGTATACCTATACAGGCTGACGAGAGTGATCTGCCCGTAGCGCTTTGTCCAGACAACTCAATACGGTCTGTGCCTGTTCAGCGGGCAGCGCCTGCAACTGACTGGTCAGCATCGTTACATCATCCGATTCCAGTTGTCGGCACAGCCCTTCCGGCAGAAAAAACGCGGATTGCGGATCGACGTATGTTTTTTTATTCACACTCTGTGTGAAAGAACGTACATAACAGTTCGGTTTAGCAGAATCACGATAAGGCGTTGATTTCAGACTGAGTTCGGCATCCGAATTCAGTGTATTCTGCCCTTTTGGAAGACTCAGTTCGGTTTCCGAACCCGGCTTAATTTCCCTGAGTTCGGTTTGATGTTTGCCTTGTTGAAGCGACTGACGCATCACGCGTTGCTGCGGTGTTTGCACCGCATTCAGCCTCTCTTCCAGCAAACGGATATGACTGTGGCGATGACGCATCAGCAGGTCTTCTTTGATATCAGTCAGGACATCTAAGTATTCTAATGCCTTATCCTCGAGCTTTCTTCACTAATGCGACAGAACCGAATCACCACGCATCCGGCCCAACCCACAGAGATGTAATATAGTGATTATTATCGCATTCGGCATAAATTTTTTGGCCACTAGAAGCAGCAAAAATTGCCGTTGAAAGCAGGGATTTTCCTGCATCAGTATTGTTTAAATGAGCTGCCCAGAACCAGCTCTGACCACTTTTATTTTTAATTGTAAAGGCCAACCAATTTTTATTTCCCCCATATCCTGTGGAAACGGAAATAATATATCCTGTAATGGATTCATTGCAGTTTATTGCATCATTCTTACCTGTAGAAACGGAGATATTTGGCTTTAATTGGCTGCCAGTTATCTTGTCTCCATTCCCCTCCGCTGATACACTGAAAGCAAAAAAACAAAATAATACGAACAAATAAATTGATTTCATAGCAATTCATTCCTTTTTAATTAATGTATATTCACATACAGAGAAAGAAATAAGAAATATAAGAGTCTCACTATTATGACAAGCTGTTTAGAACTGTCGCTTCGTCTAACCAACTCTTGATACAAAGTATTCTCGGATCCTGAAAATTTTATTCATAAAGTTTTTACTTCTATAAAAATTTATAGCTGTAATTATTATGTTCTTGCCAGTTTTAGTTAATTTATTCATATGTAATGTATTCAATTTTCCAGCTTATTACTTTGGGTTGTGATGTACAGGCACTAAAAAAACCATTATTAGTTTCTACGGTAAACGCACGATCAAGATCTGGTTTAATTTCCATGAAAGAGGGGCCTGTACTATAGTAACAACTTGAATCAACATATGAAATTTTGGCTATGCCACTACCTTTATTTTCAAATTTCATATTATCAGTTGATGAGAAATTTGTTATTCTTAACATTGTGTCGTTTTTTTCTGCACCTCTAGCACTTATGGTGAGCTTCTCGTCATTGATTGATTGGTCATCATGTATGATTAATTGGAATTTATTATGTGACGAATAGTCTCCGCTGGAACAGGCGCTTTCACTTCCATCGCATTTTAAACTCAGATTGACCTGACATTCACCCTTTCGGGTAAAGGTGGTATGCCACTGACTATAAAAGATAAGCTCTATCTCGTCTGTGGTTTTAAGTTCAACTGTACAAATCTTAACTTTTGGTTTTGGCTTAGGCGCGGAATTACTCAGCAATATACTGACAATGGGCACCATTGTTTTTGCTAATGGGTGAACAATATTATAATCACAGTCTGCATTATTTGAACGATCAAAAAATCTAGAAACTTGATTGAAACGATCACAAAAACTAGAAACCTGATTGAATAACAATCTTCTTTCATGTTCTGATATAGCAATATTATTAATATTTAATGGCCTATCAAGCTGTTGATGCAAAGTTAGTAAAAAATAAATTGGATATTCAAGCATTACTGGTGCTTGTGGAACACTACTCTCTAAATCTCTGTATACAGCAAAATTATTTAACCTACTAAACATCGGGTGAACATCTGTACTCGTAAGGTTTACCCCCCGGAGTACATCATCAGGATGACCCAACCCTAAAGCATGACCCATCTCATGAAGTACAAGCGCATATGTAAAAATTTCTGCATACCTACTTAAATCAAAATCACTCCCCATTGTGGTTTCCCAAGTGTCGTAAAGCCTGTCAGATACAGCAATGGTAGGCACAAAATATATTCCTGGTGACGTAATGCCATAATTAAATCTCATCTCATCATATTCATAGTAAATAGGCATAGCAGTTATTGCGTCTAAATATCCAAGATAGTAATCAGGCCTGGTTCTATCTAGCATAGTAGGCAACATAGTTTGTAGAATAAAATTAGGTTGTTCCCCCTGTTGAAATTCCCTGATAGTAAAATAAGAATTCAGCACATTATTCCAATATGCTGCAGCACGGCGCATAAGTGGTGCGATCCGAATATCAGCTCGGAAATCGTCATATGTATATTGTATCGATAAATTTGGGTCGGGCAGACTATATCTTATTGTATTTCCGTAAGCCATTATGGGATTATAAACATTACCTTCTGTATCAAAAAAGAAACCGACAACCGAACGCCTTGGATCACCTTCGGGTAATGGCTGGCCAAATGCCATGAAAATAGATGGTAAAAATGATAACATTGCAATTATGGCAATAAATATTTTCTTTATTAAATTCATAATATTCTCCCATTATCCTTTTACCAAGCATCTGGCCCAACCCATAAGGAGTTAATATTTTGGTGATCTCCGACCGCCTCGCACTCAGCAAGAATTTTTTGCCCACTAGCGGCAGCATATGACGCCAGTGCTTGTATGGATTTACCTGCATCTGTATTGGCATCATACTGTGACCAGTACCATTCGGGATTTTTTCTATTTTTATCAACCACGGTAATAGCGATATAATTTTTTATCTTCGGGCCTTTGTTATAACCTCCATACCCAATAGCAACAGAGACAACATAACCGAGGTAGGAAGACTGAGCGGTACATTTTTTTCCTTGCGCAAGTTGAGACGATTTTTCGTTGGTGTTAGGTTTTATTTTATAAATTTGGGTAAATGCTGCTGAAAAAAAACTTAGGGTGAATAAAATAAAAACTCCTGACAATATTTTTTTCATGATATTCATAAATAAGTCTCCGTTTTAATTTTATTAAAAATTTGTGTTATTGGCTTCACCTCATGGTCTTTGTAAAAACGGGAACGGAGCAAGTAACAAGTGGCAAGTGGCAAGTGGCAAGTGGCAAGTGGCAAGTGGCAAGTGAAATACGAGTGTTATCGTCTTTTGTACGTTCAATATAATTGAGTAAGCACCGAAGATAATTCGGGCTATGCTGGTGTGAACTGCCAAGGTGAGACAAAGGTGTCGAACAAGCCTGTAATTCGTGTAATTCCTGCATCCAGGTGTGAACCGATAGTTGCATTTGACACCTCTTCTTATGTTGAGGAAGAGAAGAAACCTATCATAACACACAAACATAGCTAAATAATGAATTTTTTTTAATGGACTTATAATGAAGAGTGAGTCACTAAACTGGCTCAATTTTTCCATTGTGTTTAAAAACAGGTTCTGTTGCATTAAAACAATTATCTGAAGTGGTCAGTTGAAAGTGGTCACTACATTCACGTTTTTCTAGAATCATTATAACGCTCGCTTCACGCCCTGAGACATTCGACAAGCTTTTTATTCTTTAAGTAAAGGCGAATTTCGATCTTTGAGTGCCAATAAGTATTTTGCTTCGTCGTAATAGGTTCTGGTTTTCCAACAGTGGTAAATTATCCTTATCCATTTAAACGCCAGTACTCGGATTGCGGATTGATGAGACTTTCCTTTTTCACGTTGCCCCTGATAATACAGTTTGGCCCAGTATGATGATTTAACTGTCTTGGCAGCCCATTCAACAAACGTCTGCCTGACGAACTTGGCACATTGCCATCGCCAGTGTACCCACGATTTCTGACCACTTCGCTCGGTTACCAGCGCGATGCCTGCGTAGTTTTGAATTTCTTCTGCACTGTTAAAGCGGTTACGGTTATCGCCCAATGCCGCAAGCATTCGTGGGCCCATGCAGGACCCCATACCGGGTGCCCCGCAAGGAGAAACCTTGTCGGCTGACTCTGATTTATTCAACAAAGCCCCCTCAACCCCCTTCACTACATGGCAAAGACTAAACGCCCGATAAATTTCATGGGGCGTTTAGTCTGAAAAGTATTAACCTATTTCAGAACTCATCAATTTAATGGCATAGCCCACAGTTCTTATTAAGTCCAATACACAATTTTATGGTCACCAATATGGCCAATAAATCTACCTGCACTAAATCTTCTTCCTTCGGAGACGCTAGTCACGCCATGCAAGTAGCTCGCATTTAAAAAATACACATCTCCCTGGTTAAGCTTGACTTCTAATGCCTCGATATTTTCAAGCAGCTCCAGAGGATAAGGGTAGCCTTTTCCCTCTACACCAAGTCGACGTCGAGTAGTTTCATTCGGTTTATAATTCCAAACCTTTAACATGCCTCCGCCTTTAGCCGCTTCCACGCAAGCATTAAACGACACAACGTCCCGGCGCGTTTTAGCAATCTCAAAATTATCTTGCATGGCGGTAGACAGCTGAACATAATCGTCGTGCGGCCAAAGAGACATCTCCCCATTATCCAACCAGCGGCGTAAAGAAATAAAAGAACCATACCCTCCCTTTAATCTGGCAGGACCAAAGTGGATTCCTTTCTGAATGAAAACCTGCTCCAAAAAGCTGGTCAAAAAAATAGACTCAACTTCCTCATCCCGCAACGAATTCACAACAGGAACAAGATTTAAGTTGTTTTCAGTTACACCTTTTACATACTCTTCGCCTTTTAACAAAAATTGCGTCGCACCAATTTGAGCGGCGTTCACATAACCATCATAAGGTCGGTTCCCGCCTTGAGTTTCGTCTAGTTTTGCATCAAATGAATCAACTAATGATTGAGCAACATCAGGTGTAAAAGCGTTGCGTATCACATAGAGCACACTGCCATTGCGCTCCCCATTAAGAATAAGGTCGGATATAATATCCCCATCAATATCTTTTCTATCCACCTCTATATAAGAAAAGTTATCTGCTATCTTTTCGTTTTCGTCTCTCATATCGATAAAAGTGTTTTGTTTCATCATCCAAATCCCTTGATAACGTTTGTTAAATAAAAAGCATTAAGCACCAAACCCCTTCACAAGAAGCGGTCAAAAATCATTATCAAATCACGGCCAAATACCGTATTAGATTATTACGGACTGCGGAGGCTTGATCCGCAAGATCGTGAGCCCCTTGTTGCTGAAGTTCTCTCTCTAAGCAGTATTGTTGCCAATGCAGATTGCGGACCTGAGCGTTTTGGAACATTGACTGGAACCAGCATACGGCTGCAACACGTGAACCAGAAAGTACGGGTTGCACCGCATGATAAACCCCTGTCGAGTAAAAAACGGCACTCCCCGCAGGCAGTTTGATCAGTTTTAGCTCATCGGCGATCTCCAAAGCCAACTCCCCGCCTTCATAACTTTCGGGGTGGCTGAGAAAAAGTGTCATTGAGTAATCCGTGCGAAGAAAGTTTTGCCCATAACGACCAGGGGCTTTCCCCATCTGGGTACTCCCTCCTTGAATAGGAAGATCAACATGATTGTGATAATACATTCCTTCGTCGTAACGATTCACAATAGGGTTGGTTCTTGCTCTGGGAACAACGCGCATATTCACTTCAGTCGAATTTTCTAACGCTGTGCTCACTAAATTTACAACGGACAAATAATCCTTATCCACCTTCATTTCCAAATTGTTTTTCACACTATATCCAACATCCGCTGTCGCACGCCCATCCAAAAAATTCGCTGCGTTTAATAACCGTTGGGCTTCAAAAATCTCTTCAGGCATTAAAATATTTTCGATAATAAAAAACATGATTAAACTCTTATTTAAAAATTACCAATTCGTTATATGGATTGCGTTTGCCTAAGCTATTTAGCTCGTCTGCCTATCAAGTCACATGATGAAACTCATCAGCATGCTCACTCCTTCTTTGCTACGTTTTTCTGCCACCAGCGTGCCAATTCAGGCCCATTAATTTCAGATAACATACTGTAATGATTGCCATTTATTCTATCCAACTGAATATCCTCAATTTCTTTCTGCCAGGCCAAACCGAGATCGACTGGCTTTTTATCTGTTTTCAAGACACGTGGTGAAGTCTCGCTAGCTAAGACGATATGCAGGTTTTGTGGGTATACCGGTGGTGAGGTATAAGTCCAACGGCGAGCCGCGAGATAGGTATGGAAAGTGCCGGTCAAAAGGTCCACCGTGCTATTCTTTGGCACTTGCCCATGTGCTTCGAGCAATTGGTGCAGGGAAGCTAATACCGTCAGAACATCACCATGTTGAATCTGCCAGAAGATGTTTTTAGGTCGAATATTCAACGTGTTGAATATTGCCTCAACAAAATCATCCATGGCCTGTTGATTCGTGAGTTTCCAGGCATCATCCAGTAAGCGAGGTGTTTGGCTGTCAATCAAGGTAATGGAGGCGACTTTACGCCCCTGAAGGTTTAATTGGTGAGCCATTTCCAACGCCACTAAACCACCATGAGAATGCCCCACTAAATGAATGGGCCCACTTTCCGTAATACGCGCGATTGCCTTCAGGTTGTCAGCTGCGGCAGTTTGAAATGATGAATGAGGTGGCATAGAAAGCTCAATGCCGCGAGGTTGCAGGCCATACACGGAACGACCAGGCTCCAGTGCGCTAATAAAGTGCCTCAAGCTGGTGATACTGTTCCCTGCGCCCGGCAGACAGATTAAAGGCACCACACTGTCAGAATAAGTGACAAAAGGAATCAAAGGATCGAATTCGGTTTTGCTTTTTCCCTGTAAGCCGCTATCACCAAGCGTTTGCGAAATCATGTCACCTAGTACCTGCCGATTTTCCTGATTAGTGACTATCGACTGATGATCGCCCGGCACTTTATGGATATGAATACGACTGCGAGAAAAAGCCTGCTCCCATCCTAAGTATTTTCCCATTCGCTTTTTCCACGACTTATCAGAAAATATTGATTTGGATTTGCAGTCTATTTCTACCAGTCTCTCGGTAATATCTTCGATCGCATTAAATTGATAAACATCTATATCCAGTGGTTCGGCGTAGTAATCATCGACCATACGAGCATAATTGACCTGCTGGTGTAAGATTTTTCGATGTCTCTCAAGGTCAACCTCTTCGGGAATCAATTTCCATTGTTTCCCTAACCGCATCAATTCTTCTACTGATAGTTTTTCTTCAAGTGAACGTAATTCATCATAGCGCTCAATATCTAACTCTATACGTTCGGCTTGGGACTCTATTTGGCTAAATAAATAACGTTTTTCGTTCAATCCATAGCCATGCGCTTTAATCCAGAGCGCATCGATAAGCCCGATATATCCCACTTTTTCATTCTGTCCTATCAGCTGTTTCGCCAACGCGTGAATGACAACAGAACCTGAGCAATAACCAATAAAATGATAAGGGCCTTCTGGCTGGATTTGCTTAATCATCTTTAGGAAACGGTGGCTCATCGCTTCCAGAGTCGGCTCCTGCTCAGCATGCTCAGGTAGCCAGGGCAATCCATATATCGGATAGTCAGGATCGATAGTCGCAGCTAACTCATAAAAATATTCAATATTCCCGGTGCCAGCGGGGAAGAAGAATATCGGCGGCTTATAGCCGGTTTTCCGTGCTGGTAATGCCTCATCAACAGAGAATGCGCTTGCTAGATCATCCTGAGCCATCTTATGCAGTATCGGGCTACGGATAATCTTTAACACCGATAAATCGATACCCGCTTGCCTCGCCTCATAACTCAACTGTGTTACCAGCAATGAGTTACCGCCCAGCGCATAAAAGTTGTCATAACGGCTGATTTTTTCTATTCCTAACAACTTCTGCCAGAGTTTCATCAGCGTGATTTCAGCAGGCCCTTTAGGCGCCTCGTAAATTTCACGGGCATAGTCTCCCTGACTTGGCAACGGCAACGCTTTGCGATCGAGTTTGCCGTTACTGTTTGTTGGTAAAACATCCAGCTGCACAAAGGCGGTAGGTATCATATAAGCGGGTAATCTTTCGGAAAGATAGTCGCGTAAGAGCTGACTTGAAATCCTTTCTTCTTGCTCATTGGTTGTAAAATAGGCCAATAAATGTTTCTCTTTCCCTTTTGGTTCCGCCGCAATAATGACGCATCGTGAAACCTGCGGATATTGACGTAGTTGACTCTCAATTTCCCCCAGTTCTATGCGGAACCCGCGGATTTTCACTTGGTTATCATTTCTGCCGCAATAGACTATCTCGCCATTATTCAAGTGATAACCAAGATCGCCGGTGCGATAAATCTGCTTATCCGCCTGAGATTTGATAAAAGGATCGGGCAAAAATGCTATTTGATTTAAGTCTTCGCGCTTAAAATATCCTCGTGCGACAACTTCTCCACCGATATATATTTCGCCAATCACACCACGTGGTACAGGCTGCCTATGCTGACCAAGCACGTACAGTTGGCTATTGACCAGCGGGTTGCCTAAGCTGACCAGTCCTTCGATAGCCTCTGAGTGATATAACCAGCTACTCGCCAATACAGTACATTCCGTCGGCCCGTACTCATTGATAACCCGATTATGTTCTGCCAATTGCCGTATCAAATATGCTGGAGCCTCTTCACCCACCAAGGAAATAGTGACGCCCTTAATAACCTGAATAAACCTTGAGTTTTTGATGATAGCCAGCACGACAGAGGGCACTAAAAATAGATGCGTTATTTTATTTTCTAGGAGAAAGTCGACAAAGATATCGCTGAAAACACGTTGTTCTGGCGTCAGTAGATAAAGCGCAGCCCCCTGTGTCAGCCCGAGCGTTAACTCAACAATGCTCGCATCAAAACTAAAAGAGGCGAATTGCAAAATTCGGTGCTCAACGTTTGCACCATACCGCAGCTCATGTTGCATGAAGAAGTTGGTTAAACTGCGATGCTCAATCATTACCCCTTTAGGTTTGCCAGTCGAACCGGAGGTGTAGATGATATAGGCTAAATTCTCTGGATGCAGCGTATCTAGCTGTGGATTATCTCGGCTCTCACTCCCGAATGCCCAGTTCGTTAAATCCAGTGTCCACACCTTGTTTTCCGCCAGCAGCTCAGCATTAAGTGCCTGTTTACCTGCGGCATCTGCCAACACAAGATAGGGCTCAACATTTTCCAGAATGCTTTTTAAACGCTCAGAGGGATAAGACGCATCCATAGGGACATAAACCCCTCCTGCTTTTAATATTCCCAAAAGCCCAACGACAACCGCCGCATTATGCTCAATACAGAGCGCGACTCGCGCTTCAGGGCCGACACCATGGCGTATCAGCGCATGGGCTAGCTGATTTGCAGCGCCATTTAGCTCGCGATAACTGAAGCGAAGATTGCCATACACCAGGGCTAAAGCGTCTGGGTATGTCGCCGCAATTTCCTCAAAGCGCTGCGATAAGAAGCAATTTCGATCAAAGGGTTGAGAGGTCTCATTGATCTCATATAGCAGCCAATTGCGTTCTTTTTCTGATATCAGCGTAATTTCAGAAAGTAATTGTTCCGGGCGCGAAATAATGCCGCGTAGTAGCTCAATAAAATACGATTGATAGCGTTCAATCGTCGCTTCATCAAATAGGGAGAGGGCATAGCTTATCACCCCCGTTATCCCGGAACTGCTATCGGTACAATGCAGCTCGATGTCCGCTTTCAGATAGCTTTTACTTACCGATAAGTTTTCAATGGTTAACCCAGGGAGTGCCAGTTTGCTATCACCATCACTATTTGTTCGTAAGCTAAAAATAGTCTGATAGAGTGGGAGGTGACCCAGACTACGCTCCACCCCGATGGCCTCAACCACTTTTTCAAATGGCAAGTCCTGATGATCGTAAGCATGTAGAATATTGTCTCGAGCTTCTTTCAGCAGACTTTGCGCCGTTATCCCCGTAGGTGCATCGATACGAATCGCCAACATATTCATAAACAAGCCGATCAGTGGCTCAAGTTCTGGCCGTACGCGCCCTGCGGTTGGGGTACCAATAACCACGCTCGACTGGCCGGATAGTCTCGACAAAAGTGCGCCCCATGCGGCAATGAACAGCATGAACAACGTGCACCCTTGTTGCTGGCAATATGCCCGTAGTCCTGCTGCCAGCTCGCTATCCAGGGTAAAGCTGACATAACCGGCATGAAAGTCCTGTAGTTTTGGTCTAGGGCGATCCCAAGGCAATGACAGCAAAACCGGAATATCGTCTAAGTAGTCCGCCCAGAATTTTTGCTGTTTCACCACGAGATCCCCTTGCAGCATCTCGTTTTGCCACTGCGCAAAATCGGCGTATTGCACTGCTAAATCAGGGGGTGTTTCACCACTATTTGCCAAATAACCTTGATACAGCGCATTTAATTCTTGTGTAAAAATACTCAGTGACCAACCATCACAAATAATGTGGTGCACCGTGAGTAAGAAGACGTGCTGATGCTTGTCCATGCGGATAAGGTGGCAGCGAATTAATGGGCCCTGGTCAAGGTGAAAAGCTTGCAGCTCATTATCAGCAATAATCTCAGACAGCGCTTGCTGTGCATCCGTCCGTTCACTCAGATCGAAAAACTGCATGGGCATAGAGGTTCCCACATCCAATGCCTGAGCCTGCAATTGACCTTTGCGCTGAATAAACACGGTGCGTAGGCTTTCATGTCGTGCCAGGATCTGATCTAGAGAACGTTGCCAGACCTTACTATTCAGGTCACCGTTAATACGCGAAGCCAGAATAATATTAGAACCGCTGCCAATATCAGGTGCTTGATCAACAAACCATTGGCTTTTTTGTGCAAACGAAACGGGGAGTTCACCTGTTCTGTTAACTTTAGTCAGCCGATCTTTTTTATTGATGTTCTGTTTGAGGCCTTTGCTTTTTGCTCGCGCTCGTAGCTGCTCAAGCTCTTCAATGCTCAGCTTATCAATATCTAGATTACTCATTATTCTCACCTCTCGTCGATATAAGCTCATTCAACTCATCTGAATTGAGTTCATTCGTCAGCACCGCAAGTAGCACCTGGCGGGAAAAATCGGTTAGCGTGCTATGCCTGAATAAGCGGGACAGCTCGATGTGTACAGCAAAGTGCTGTTGCACGAGATTGATCAGGCGTATCGCCCGTAAAGAGTGCCCTCCCAGAGCAAAGAAGTCGTCATGGCGACCCACCTGTCCGATGCCCAGTAGCGCCGACCAGAGCGCCGCCATCTGCTCTTCAACCTCGCCTTCCGGCGCAACATAGCTTTCACGCGCGAAAGACGTTGCCTGCGGAACCGGCAACGCCTGTTTGTCTAACTTGCCGTGGACCGTTAACGGCAGTTTATCCAGCAGTACAAAAGCCGAAGGCACCATGTAATCCGGCAGCTGGCGTAATAACGCCTGCCGCAATTCACCGGTCAGAGACGACGCTTCAGTCTCGCCCTTCTCAGCCACCACATAGGCCACCAGACTGGCTTCATCTCCCTGTGCCGCCCGCAGCAACACAATACCCTGCGCCACCGCCGGGTGCTGCTCCAGAGCCGCGGTTATCTCGCCCAGCTCAATACGGAAACCACGTAATTTCACCTGCTGGTCATTACGGCCAATAAACTCCAGTTCACCGTCTTCCCGATAGCGGGCCAGATCCCCGGTGCGGTACATCCGCTCGCCGCTTGTTGGGCTGAACGGATCCGCCAGAAAACGTTCAGCGGTCAGTTCCGGGCGATTCAGATACCCGCGCGCCAGCCCTGCGCCCGCAACATACAACTCACCCACGACTCCGTCCGGCACCGGTTGTTGCTGCGCATCCAGCAGATACAGTTTTAAATCAGGAATACGCTGCCCGACCGGGCTTTGGCTTATCTGGCTGTCCTCACGGCTCAAAGGCCGGTAAGTCACATGCACCGTGGTTTCTGTTATCCCGTACATATTGACCAGCTGGGGCTGCGACTCGCCTGTCGACTCATACCACCCGGACAGCAGCGCCGTATCAAGCGCCTCACCACCAAAGATGACATAACGCAGCGCCAGCGCTAACGGGCGCTGCCGTTGCTCCGCTATCAGTGAGCGGAAAGCGCTGGGGGTCTGGTTCAGGACAGTGATGCCCTCACGGCTGAGCAACTGATAGAAGGCCGCGGCATCACGCGTCTGCTCTGTCGGCACCAGCACCAGGCGGCCCCCATGCAGTAGGGCCCCCCAGATTTCCCATACCGAGAAGTCGAAGGCGAACGAATGGAACAGGCACCAGACATCCTGTTGACTGAAACCAAACCAGGGCTGTACGGCGCTGAACAGACGGCTAACCTGACGATGCTCAATCATCACCCCTTTCGGCGTCCCCGTGGAGCCTGAGGTGTAGATTATGTAGGCCAGATGCTGCGGAGCCGCCCGGCCCTGAGGGTTATCCTGTGGCTGCAGGTCATACACCGCTGGGTCGTGCAGCAACCACGGCGCCTGATACCCCTGCTGTTGCAGGGTGCGCTCACCGGTCGCGTCACACAGCACCAGAGCGGGCTGAGCATCATCCAGAATCAGGCGAATACGCGCTACCGCATAAGCCGGGTCAATCGGCAGATAGGCGGCACCGGACTTGAGAATAGCCAGCAACCCCACCATCATCTCCAGCCCGGGAACGGCACAGAGCGCGACGGGGCTGTCGGCGTGTACGCCTTGTTGGATCAGTGCATGGGCCAGTTGGTTGGCACGCCGGTTTAGCTGCCCGTAGCTGAGCGACTGGTCGCCATAAGTCAGCGCTATCGCCTGCGGATACAGCGCGGCCTGCTGCTCAAATTGCTGATGCACACACAGCTCGACAGGCGCGACCCACAGCGGCAGGTTGCGTTGTTCAGTCAGGGCGTGAAGCGCGGTAGCAGGTAAAACAGGGAGTTGTTGCAGAGGCGTTTGCGGTGCTTGTTCCAACGCCTCCACCAGCGAGGTTAATGTTAGCTGGGTATACGCCAGTATTTGTTCAGCACTCAGTGAGGCAACAGCCTGTAACGTGAGTCCCGTTTGATCGCCATAGTCTTCAACTGAAAGGACCAGTGGATAACTGGTGGTTTCATTGAAATCAATCAAGGAGACTTCAGGGAAATCTACCAGCGGTTGCGTATAAATTGCTGTGCTGGAGTTATGCCGATAGTTGAGTAATGCGCCAAATAACGCGGCAGGCGGCGCTATTCCACTGGCCTGTTGAGCCGTAATCAGCGACGCTTGCTCGTAAGCCAACAACTCAGCTAGCTGCTGATGCATCTGTTGTAGTGCGGCATCAACAGCGCGCGCATCAACGTCAACACGCGCTGGCAACGTATTAATGTACATGCCGAGCGCCTGACTATTACCTTCACTGTAGGCTCGACCAAAAAATACGCTGCCAAATACCACTTGCGATTGGCCGCTAATTACTGAGAGCACTCGAGCCCATGCCAGATGAAAAATACTCGCCAGGCTCACCTTCCTTTGCCTTGCCTGTTGACGTAGGCGATTGTTCAAATCAGGCGTAATGATCTGTTTTAACTCTTCGATGCTCTCCCCTTGGGTCATCAACGGGTTGAGAGCATAAGGCAGGCAAGGCTCCGTAATATCACCCAACTGCTTAGAGAAAAACTCACGCTGGCGTAGCAGACTTTCATTCTGGCGAGTTCGCTCAATCAAGGTACGAAACGCCAGAGCGGACTGAAGGGTAATGTCCGGCTGAACCATTAAGCTATTTAACTCGCGATAAATAATCTCCAGCGTACTATGGTCACCCACCAGATGATGAAGTTGGTGTAACAGCAGCCAGCGCTCATTTGGCCGATCTTCTACCGCGACAACTTGCAGTAAAGGCGCTTTGTCCAGTGGTAACGACGTATGACGCGGGTCATAGCGTTCACGCAGTTGGGCGTAAACATCCCCTTCATGGCTGTCGAGTTCCAGCCAGGTGACAGGGAGCGAGAGACGACGCATGACAACCTGAACAGGATGAGCTATTTCTGGTCCATGAATAAACGCCGTACGCAAAATATCATGCCGTTCAATCACTTGTTGTAGAGCAGCCAGATACCGTTGCAACGTCTCTCGTTCAGGGAATGCCATAATAGTGACTAACAGATAAGGATCGCCGCGCTCAGCCATCACGTGGTGAAAATAGAGTCCTTCTTGTAACGGTGAGAGTGGATAAATATCCTGAATATTGCTGACATCAGCGCCAAATTGGGCGCAAATTGCATCAATAGACTGCTGATTGATCTGCAGCAAAGGCAACATTTCAGGCGTGATACGCGAAGTGTTTTCCGGGATCATCGATGCAGAATCTGTGACCTGCTGAGCAAGCTGCAAGCTAGAGGCAAACCTATGCAACTGTGGAGACTGGAACAATTGCTCAACACCCGCCTGCCATCCCAACTCTCTTAGGCGACCAATCAATTTCATGGCCAATAATGAATCACCGCCTAGCGCAAAAAAGTTATCCCACCGGCCAGGCTGTTTAACCTGTAAAAATTCTGCCCACAGTGTGGCAATGACGTGTTCACGCTCGCCCTGAGGAGCTTCATACAACTCCCTGGAGAATGCTTGATGGTTGGGTTCAGGCAAGGCCTTACGATCGATCTTGCCATTTACTGTCAGTGGTAGGCTGCCCAGGATGACAAATGCGGCAGGTATCATAAAGGCGGGCAGCACTTTCTCTAGTGCCTGGCGTAGGGCGTTAATGTCGTACTCGGCGTTATCAGCCACCAGATAAGCGACTAAGCGCTTAGTGTGATGCTGGCTATCACGGACGATCACCGTGCATTCGGAGATCCCCTGCTGCTTGATAACGGCTTCAATATCACCCGTTTCAATACGGAATCCATTAATTTTAACTTGATGATCCTGTCGTCCAACAAACAACAGCTCCCCATCAGGCAGATAACGTACCAGATCCCCCGTACGATACAGACGCTGCACTGAATCAGGCTGAAAAGGGTTTGGTATAAATCTTTCTGCATTCAGTTCACTGCGATTAAGGTATCCCTGTGCGACAGCTTCTCCACCAATGTAAAGTTCGCCAATACTGCCAAAAGGAACAAGGCGTTGCTGGACGTCTAACAAATAGAGTTTGCTGTTGCCGAGTGCTCGCCCAATGGGGGCAATATCCCCGGTATAATTTTCAGGGCAGCGCCACGCCGCATTACAGACGGTTCCTTCCGTCGGACCATAACCATTAATGACGGTGTTACGTTGGCTTAACTGATGGAATAACTCAATGCCCGGAGCCTCACCCGCCAGCGTCAAGACGACGCCCTTCAGGCCCTGACATAACTCTTTGCTCTGATTGAGCAAAGCTGGGGGAAGCGTTGCGTGCGTGATCTGGTGCGTGTCGAAGAACGCCAGTAAAGCGCGCTCGTCCAAACGCTGGTGCGCTGTAGGGCAGTACAACGCACCACCATAGCCGAACGCCATTGCCATTTCCCAAATGCTGGCATCAAAGCTCAAAGATGCAAATTGTAGTACCCGGCTCTGGCTATTTACCTGAAGTAATGAACCCTGTTCATCTATCAAGCTGCACAAGTTAGCGTGGGATACCCGCACGCCTTTCGGTATGCCAGTCGAGCCTGAGGTGTAGATGATATACGCCGTTTGTTGCAACCGTTCCAGGTCACTGCTTATCAGAACATCGGCGGCGGATTTACCCGGTTGTTGAGTATCAAGGCGCTGCATCATTAGCCCTGTTGGCAGTACGCCCGACAAGACCTTCTCTCCATTCTCATCAACCAATACCAGAGTTGGGGAAGCATCCAGCAAAATAAGCGCCAGACGCTCTGCGGGATAATCAGGATCGAGAGGAAGATAAATAGCGCCTAATTTCCAGGCCGCCAGCATGCCGAAAAACAGAGCCGGGTTCTTTTTCGTACAAAAAGCAATCACATCACCGGACTTTATCCCACATGCCGACAGATGGCTGGCCCAGCGTGCAGCCTGCTCATCATAATGCTGGTAACTCACTTGAAGATTGTCGAAAAACAAGGCGGTTGTTTCAGGAGCCGCGCGGGCAATGTCGCTTATTTTGTCGGCCAAAGTCCCTTGATACTGCCGGTGGTGCAGGGATGGATTCAGTCCATTGATAAGATAATCTTGCTCACTCGGTGGCAGCATCACTAAGTCGACGCAGCGTTGCTGTGCAAGATCTTGGCTTAACTGGCTCCCCAGCATGTCCAAATAACTCAAAATACGCTCTATTTGAACGCCGCTCAGGCTATCTGGGTTATACCCTAAACGAAAACTGTTCTCGTCAGGTTTACGGTGCAAAGTGAGTTGCTGGGCAACCGCCTCGCTCTCTCCTTCTGCAATCAAGATCGGCCAGCATTGCCCTGTGGGGGCGGGCTGCAACGAACGGAGCTCGGGATAACGCCAAGGCAGGGTTTTGGCATAAGCCGGTAATGTACTGATTCGCTGTTTTTCTTTAGAAAGAGAGGTGAGCATTTCAGCGACGGTTCGCTCCTCATCCATCAACAGATGGAAAGGGACACTTTCACTCATTATTCCAGTCAGCGGGGAAGCTGAAGTGGCTTTCGACCAACCTAGCTGCAAATCGACCCGATCCGTGATCCGGCTCAGTACCAGAAGAAAAGCCAGTAACAGCGTATCTTTTCCATCTGCTGTCGGCCAGGATTGCCAGGGTGTATACAGCCAGGATGTCGTCGCTCCAGAGCTCTCCGTGCTCTCCATGTAAGCGGATAGCGCCAATGGGCTAAAACTGAGCAAGCGCTGAGACCAGAAAGCATCATGCCGAGCCGCATTTTCATGCCATTCCGTTAAGCACTGCTGCTGGCTATCGGTAATGACAGGTAAAATGTCCCCAATGTGCAACTGAGAAAAATCACACTCAATTTCTGCTCTAGCCAGTTGATTAGCTTCTAATGGCTTTAATCCACTGATACGCACATCGAAATCTGCGGTCGCAATCGTCAGTTCGTTTTTACCGATTGCCAGTAGCGTGCCTGCGGTCTGGACACTAGGTTCGGGTAATACGTTGAGTTTGGTCGCCAGCAATACGGTGCCATCTGCCAGCAAAATTTTAGGGATATCTAAAGAGGCTACGTAATATTCACCGTAATCTAACGCTCTGATTAATGCTGAAAGCTCGGCGGCCGTATTATCCCAACGCACTACCCCACCACCCGGCGGCCGGCGGTAACCGGCATAAAAGCTGCGCTCAGCCACCGCTTGCGGGAGGGCAACGAGAGTCTGTTGCTTTAGTGACGCCAGTAGCTGATCAAAACCTTGCCTGGCGGCCTGGTAGCATTTCAAGTTGAGGCTACATGCCGTTTCATCAGCAGTGATGGACAATGGGATTTGAACAACAATGTCTCCCCGATCAACGCCGGCGACGAGTAAATGCCAGCTCACGGCATAATCCTGTTCTTGATTAAGCAATGCCCAGCCAGTCGCGTTTTGCCCGGCATAACGAGGCAAGGGGCTATCATGGTAGTTAAAGCAGGCGACTTTCACCTTCTCAATAAGCTCAGGCGAAAGAATATGTGGATTCACGATGGAAAAAAGATGCGCAATAGAATGATCCTGGCAATATTGTTCTAATGCGGTCACATCATCCAGGCAATAAATCCCTTGTTCTTCAGCCCATTCTCTAAATACATGATCCACACTGACAACTGCGGATAGGGTCTGCCCGGAACGTAACCATTGTTGTGCACAATATATTGCTAAGGTTGTTCCACCAATAATTACAGCAGACAAAGACTGCACGCCATAATCTTCAGAATGGCAAGCATATTTAATCGACATTAGCATCCCAGTTAATGTTAATAGTGAATATTCATCATTTAATGAAAACTACAGGCTATGCGTCTTTACCATCACACAACTTTATTAAACGATCGGCGCAACAAAAATATTGCTCGTCATGACTAATAGCGATAACCGTTTTTCCTTTCGCTTTCAGTTCAGGAAGTAGTTTTTTATAGAAATGACATTTAAATTCCGGATCTTGAGCAGCAGCCCATTCGTCAAAGAAGTAAATATTTCGGTCATCGAGATACGACTGCAATAGTGCCACTCGATTTCGTTGCCCGGTTGACAGTTCGAGTGAAGAAAGCATGCCGTTCTGGTAGTGAATCGTATTACTCAGGCCAAGTTTATTTAATATATCATTCACTAAACTCTCAGATGCGGCCTGCCCTTGAGCATCAATAACATGCTCAAACAGATAGGACTCATTAAACACCCCGGCAAATAAAGCTTTATAGGATTCAGTGGGTTCTGAGATATCTACACCATCAATAGTAATATGGCCCGATGCAGGTTTCAGCAGTGAAGTGAGCAACAGTAAGAGCGTTGTTTTTCCGCTGCCATTACCGCCAACAATGAAGACAATTTCCCCTTGATTTATTTCAAGGTGGTAAGGCCCTAATCGAACTTCTTTTTCATTATTATCAACGTAGTGATAAACAACATTTTCAAGACTGATTTTCTGCCAATTATTTAAACTGCACCTCTCGAGCGACTCTGAAGAGGGACGACTTTCAGCGAGAGTGGATAAATCTTCAATACGTTGGTTAAACAACCTCATACTTTTCAAACGATATATACTTGTCAGCCCGAGGATCACCGGAGAACCGGTGTTCATAAGAAAAGTAAAAGGACCAATAATAAAGAAAGAACCAACAACAAAACTCATTACTGTTTTATCTGTCAGATGAAATATATCCATGCCGAAGTAGGCAACCAAAAACAAAAAAGTATAAAAAATAATCATTCCCCATGTGCCATTCATTCCCCAATATAAATAGACTTTGTTCGTCAATTTCTCAGCTTTATTTATATTGGGTAGTAGCGTTCGCTTTGTGAATGATTCTCTTCTTACGACGTTCAGCAACATTTCCTTTTTTCCGTCACTAATCGCCGAAAAGCTATTGTAAATATCATCTTCGCTGCTTCTCATTTTTTCCGAGTAGTGGCGAGTCCACTTGAAGGTGAAAAAAGAGTTTATAAATTGCAGGACTAATCCGATAGCAAAGACCAGAAACATTAATGGTGACACATAAACCAGATAACTACAGCAAGAAATAAAAAGAATAGCATTGTAAATAAATTGAGGTCCCAGCATAAACAGCGGCGCTATTCTTGCAATATCCCCCATCAGCGCGTTAAAAATTATCTTTCGTTTATTTATAAACTCCATATAACTCAAAAAAAGCACCTGACCTGAAAGCATCCGTCGTAAATCAGATCAGCCCCCGGCTCCGAGACGAGCCATAAAATACTGCATCAACCCTGAGGCAGCAAAGAGGACCAGCATAGCCAGCATCCCATTGATGAATATATTATTGCTTTCGACAGAATAATTCTTATTGACAAGAGCATTAATATTATGCAACAAATACAAAGTAGCTACCGCGCTGACTAAAGATAACCCCGAAGCCATTAAAACAAGGCGTAGGTATTTAGTAAAAATATTTTTTTTTAGCATAGCGCATACTCTTCTCTTCATAATAAAGAGTCATCATGATTCACCCAAAGAAAGAATATTAAATAATTATCTTAAATTAGATAATCATAGATGAGTAAGGCTGCATCATACTGACGGCTATCTTTCGCACTCCTGTGTAAGGAGTTCTACCGTGGGTATAACGCATATTATCCAACAACAGAATGTCACCGACTTGCCAATCAAAACAATAACGATTCGCAGCTAATGTTTCTCGAATGAAATTCATCGTCTTCATTGGGATTTCAGAACCATCGCCAAACAGAGAATGACGAGGGACTTTATCACGCCCAAAAGCTTGCTCAAGCGCCTTAGCCGATTGTTCCCCTGCACCAGTAATATGAAACATATGGCACTGATTAAAGAACAGCTTTTCATGATGTATCGGATGGGATGCAACACCCTGACATACCTGCCAGGTACGTAATGTTTGGCTATCTAGCCATTGATATTCAATATCATTTTCCTTGCAAAATATCCCCACGTCTTCAGGATTTTCTGTCTGAAAAACAGTTTGCCATGACAAATCGACAAAAGGTCGATAATGCCGAACATAGCGAACTCTTCTTTCTTCAAATTCGCTGATTAAATCTTCTCCCAGACTTTGCGTTATCTTGCTCAAATCAGCAATGGGCGTTTGTCCCCCAGTCGTGGGGCTGGTAATACAGCAAAAGCCTAAAACCATTGGCCAATCACGTTGGTAAGCATTTTCTGAGTGCTGATCTATATGAAGAGAATTGGGGTAATCTGTCGCGGTAAACACATTCTCACTCAATAAACGCCTGGGTGTTGAACGGTAGACATAATTAAGTGGGCTATCGAACAAAATTGCGGACAACTTCGAGAAATGATCAGCGCTGGATGAACCAAAATTTCTCAACAAAATTACCCCTTCTTCCCAGAGCAATGTTTGCAAGTCCTTAGCGTTACTACTGACAAAATCCAACACGCTCCTATTTTCTTGAACTGATCTCAAGCATATCGGACCGAGAGTATTTCCTTGTGGCTCTAAACGGCTCGTGTTAATAAAGCGCATCTCTCCTCCTCCCAATAAAGAATAATTAGCCCATTTCCCATTTGCGGTGGCGAACCTTATACATGAGAAGTGATAATATCAATGAAAAATTCAAAAAAAACATATTTATACACAAAAAGGGTTACGTATCTAACCCGTTGATGGTTGTGTATAATCGCTAATTTTTCGGAGAATATAGATCGGTTGACAGAGGAGTCCATCCCGACTCTCTCCACCGGAACCTGCATATTCAGCGGTATAGTCAGCCCGATGCCGCTTAAACTGAGAGTGGCGGAACTTGCTCACGACCAGAAATCCCAAAGTAAAACGATTACATTCAATGAGTTAATCGATAAATAGCAGGAGAATGATGCAGAAGGTGACTTAATGTTTTAAATACTGAATTGTATGCATCTCAAAGGGCAGCATAATAAATCAGGCATGTATAAAACCGGAGCATCCCTGCATCGTTCGAAGCCCTGAACGTAGTCTGGTTCGCCTGACCCGATGCCCCTACAGGTCCGCTTTTCGCTCATAGCTGACGGTCAGGTAGGGTAGCGATTAATCCAGATCATTATCTTTTATCAGGGAAAATAGTGTTATTCCGCCTCACCTTTCTGGTAATACACCTGCCGGATATAGCGCCCACGTCCATCACCGTGTCCCAAATCCATTGATGCCAATGCCAGCGCTTCCCGCTCACTGAAGCCCTGCGCTGTGTAATATTCACCGGACTGCTGAGCAAAATGATAACGCATACTGTGTGGCGCTTTATTGCCCGTCAGCCCTGCGCTTCTGACCACATAGCGGTAACGGTCTATGGCCTGCGTGATCGTCGGTTTATCAATCAGTTTTCCACCCCGCTCTGCCTGCTCTCGCTCGGCATAAGCAATGGCATGTTGCAGCGCTGCCCGATCCAATATGGTCGTCTGCCTCGGCCGTCCGCCTTTGGTGCCAAATATCACCCGCACAGAGGTCTGCCCATTTTCCAGGGCTTTTTTCCAGGTGGCTAACGACTTATAGGCTTCCACCGCTTCCGCTTCTTTGGTGCGCAACCCCAGAACATACGCCAGTTGCATCACCGCCGCCACGCGCCGATCTTTTTGCTCGACCTGCTGAAATATTTCACGGAACGCCGCCGGTGCCAACGCTGTTTTAGTTCCTTTTCGGTTTATTGCAACAATACCGAGTGCCCGGTTGCTCAAACGGGTATTATCGGGATCAGCCAGCTTATGCTTTCCGGCCTGCGCTAAAACGCTTCTCAGCACGGACATTTCATTTTGCAGAGTCCGGTGGCTGATAAGGTTGGCCTTTCGCTCTGCAATATAGCATTCAATATATTTGACCTTAAGGCTGTCCATCTGCCGGAGCTTAATGCCTTTATCCTTGAGAAAGTTAAGAAACTGCCGGGCAATCCGTTCACGATCGGCAACCGTGGCAAAGCTCCCACCCGCTTGTCGGGCATGGGTAATAAATGCTTTCCTGAACAACTCAATTTTTGACCGTGCCGATTTCTGCGCCATTCACGCCTCTCCTGTCACTTTTTCTCTGTTTTTATTCATTTTTTTAACAAGTCTCTGCGTGTCGGTTCAGGTTCACCGTTCCGTGATGCGTCAGATAATGTGTAGCAGAGTGAGGTTGTGTTGAGTTATTGCAGGAGTTCGCGACGTGCTGAGCACAGCGATGGAAGGCTCCCCGTTCATTGCCTGATCAGCTCAGGATGAACGCCTCATTATCTTGACGTATGTCATATCTCCTTTTTTTACTGCATCAGCCTGTTTTAAGGCGGTGGGTTGAAAACCAGGTCTGGAATTCGTTCGTCAATCAAATGAAATGTCTGTTAATGGTCTGTTCTGAATGGCTTCACTGAGTAATTCAGGGTTCAAATCGGCCGTAAAGGCAGACCGAATGCGCTCTGGACGCTGACGCCCGGCGACGTCACTTGCTCATCGCTTCGCGCCAACACAAGTGACGCCGCGCCATTTTCGTGACGTTTATCGTGATGAATTGAAAATGTGGATGAATGTTGTACCGATGAAAACGGTATCGTTTAACGTAAGGCAGGGGCTGTTTTGCCCTGTTGTATGAGTAGCCGGTGATGTGTAACACCGGGAAACTTTCATCATCAGACGGAGGGTTAGGTGTCCAATGATATCTGCTTCCAAAAGTGCGCAGATGTACCGCAATACTTGCTCTCCCTTTCAGGCTACGGGAGTTAATGAGATGGTCTTCCCCACCTTGTGAACCATACTCTTTATAGAGTATTTTTTCTGGAGAGTCCATCATGCAAAACGTCACCCTTATTGGTATCGATCTCGGCAAGCATTCTTTCCATATCCATTGTCAGGACAAATTA
>NZ_LDNM01000026.1 GCF_001028135.1 Xenorhabdus griffiniae | reverse complement strand
AGGGGATAAATAGCGCTTCTTCCGGTATTACGGTAAACGGTAAATTGCATCGTTAAAATGTCCTGTATTCATCACTGAAACCACCGTGCTCATCATGGAAACGGTTCAATGCTTCCAGCGCGTCACGGTTATCTTCCTGCCATTTCCGTGCCTCATAATGACGTAATTCGATATCCAACGCAGTTGTCAGTGTGGCACTCAAATTAATACCGGCTTCACGTGCTCGGTTGAGTAAGCCCCGTTCTACGGCCATTGTGATGTTCTGTGTAGGGCATTGTTTGATTGTCATGATGAATCAATCTCCGTCATTAAGTTTACGTGTAGTATACACATAGGAATACACGTTTATAATGGCGATAAAAACCTCTCCCTTTGCTGTAGACCCCCTGTAATCACTTTGTATTAAAAATATCATGGTTAAAAACGCCTCAGAGTAATTTTGAGCGGTTTTCTTGTTCTTGATAAGGAAATGTATCCCTGTGTTATAAAAATGGTTCAGAATGGCTTACATGCGGTTTATGCCCGTGAGGGCATGGAAGGCTGCTCTTCGGATTAATTTGGATCATCTTGGATCAAACAGCCGATACGAAGGGGGGACTAAATCGGGAGCATTTAACTCCTCAGCCCTGCTAAGCCGTGAGCGGAGCGAACCTATAGGCACAAGACTGAATCGTGCTCAATAGTGTAGCGTCGGAGACTGAGGCCTTTTAGCAGTTTTGTAGCGCCCAGGGCAAAATTAGACGAAGCTGCAAAGTGGCGACATCTTTTTTGTGATCGATCTGACGATATTTTCTGATTTATCCACAGGGTGCGTCTTTTTTTAACTTGTTTTTCTTGTTTTTATTCTTGTTTTCCGCCTGTTTTTCCTTTTTAAAATCAATTAGTTAAACGAGTATAGGCAATGTTTTTTGCGGTAATGGGCAATGTTTTTTGCGGTAATGGGCAATGTTTTTTGCGGTAATAGGCAATGTTTTTTGCGGTAATATCCACAGATAAAGGTAATAAATTTAAAAAAAACATTGCCTTTATCTGTGGTAATATCTATTTTTATCTTTATTCCTAATTTACCAATGAACAAGGAATCTCCATGAGTGAGCTTGTTGCTTATAAATCGAATGCACTGATAGAAGCTAGTTACAAACTAACATTGCAAGAACAACGGGTTTTATTAGTGTGCATTGGTAAGCTGAATCCGAAAGATGAAATACCGAAAAAAACATTTAAGTTAACTGCTAATGAATTTTACCTAGCATTCCCTGATATGGGTCGAAAACACTCAGAACGCCACTTGAAAGAAGCTGTAGAACGTTTATGGGATAGAACCATTATTATCAACTGGAAAGATAAAAAGGAAGAAATACGTTGGATTCAACGGAAAGCTAAATATTTTGACGGTGAAGGGAGAATGGAAATTAGTTTTTCCGATTATATAATGCCCTACTTAACACAGTTAACACATCAATTTACCGCTATTTCAGTGAAAAATGTCTCATCCTTAAAACGTACCTATAGCATTAGAATTTATGAATTACTAATGCAATTTAAAAAAACAGGGGAACGCTTAATTAAGCTAGATGATTTTCGCGCTATGTTAGGGATAGATGATAAATACAAAACATTTAAGTCACTGAATCAGTTAGTATTAATTCCAGCATTGAAAGAATTAAATGAAAAAAGTGATTTAATGGTGTTAGTTGAATTAGTAAAAAACGGCCGTACTGTAGTAGCCTTGCATTTTCAATTTAAAGAAGACAAACAAATAAAAATGGTGATTTGAGTCATCATTTTTAATTTATCAATCAATCTAATTCAATACCTATTTTTTGCTTTTAATCACTATTGTAATTTTATCATGTATGTTAATTTATTTTTCCATATGAAAGGTTAAAACCACCGTCTTTAGACGGTGACCTTGAACTTAAATATTTTGACGTATGCGCGTTTAGACAGGACGGTTTGACGACTGAAAGTCGTCAGTCCTGGCTGCGCTAACCCACCGACTTTAGTCGGTGGTAGTTTAGTTTTCCAAGAAAAAACTAGGATGGTAATTTTTTATGTCATACATGATTTATTTAACTTTAAATGGTAAAAATCAAGGCCTCATTTCTGCTGGGTGTTCAACTCCAGATTCAATAGGTAATAGATATCAAAACGGACATGAAGACGAAATACAGGTACTGAGCTTGAACCACACAATAGCGCGGGATCAAAATGTCAGCCATCAGCCAATACAATTTATAAAACCAATAGATAAATCCTCTCCATTATTAGCTATGGCTATAGATTCTAACGAATCTTTAAATGGTAAATTTGTCTTTTATAGAACCAGTCAAGCTGGACAATTAGAATTGTTCTATGAAGTAAAAATAACTGAGGCTACTATTACCGATATTTCTTGTATATACCCACATTCTATAAATAATTTTGATGCAATGCCACATGAAAGGGTTTTACTAAATTATAAGTCAATCTCATGGAGTCATATAACAGCTGGAACATCGGCTTATAGCATATGGGAAAATAGAACTTATTAAGTATGTATGTAAAGCATAGCTTTTAGCTATGCTTTACATAATGATATATTTTTCACATACTTATTAGGAGCTATCCATGATGATTTGCTACATGTAGTATAATTTTCACTTTTTAATTTAAAATCAACATAAAAAGATAGAAATAAGCTAAACACAAATCCTATTACAGCCAGAAATCCAAATATCCCACCTATTTTATTATTAAATATCACCTGTTTTTTAGTTAAAATATACTTGAATAACAATAACGAAAAATACATACATAGTGGGCTAACCCAAATAAACCAAGAATTTTTGGTTGAAAAAGTAACAATGTCATTTCTGGTTATAAATAAAATATAATCATATATTGATACTGATCCAAGAATTACAGCAACGCACATGAACGCCACTGCAACTATAAATACTTTTAATCTACTTATACTATCCACGTGAGTATCTACCCCATAAATTAAAGAGTTGGTCAGGGTGGTAAGGTGTAGGAGATTTCTCCTTATATCCCTCTTTAAGTCTCTTAATTATGCTTTCACTGATTTTAAATTGGTCATCTACAAAGTATAAAAGTGCTGCAATGCCAAGACCAATAGCAAAAACACCTATGGCTACAACGGCAGCACTAGCCCCAATAGCAAAAATTGGCGAAGTTACTAATGCCCCAACAGCAAACTTAGCTACTGCCGTAGATACAACTATTTTAGCTACATCCATGGAGAAATTAACAGCAAAATTAGTTAAATCATATTCATCCTTAAGCATTAATTCAGCTGCTCTATATCCAGCGGAAAATATAATTCCAAATCTCATCCCTTTAACAATACTACCTTCCATAGCTGCTGTGCCTATTCCTACATCCATTATTTTTTTGTTAGTAATGATATATCTTGTCGCATTTAAATACCGTCTAATAGCTGGATAACCAGACAACTTTATATATCTAACTCCATCTTTCCCTAAATATTCAGTAGCTTTAATTCCTTTTCCTTTTAACTCATTTATTATAAAGGCCATCATCCCAATGTTCGTTGGTTTGAAATGCCAAATGGTTTTTAATAATGCAGGGGTATCTTTTATATTTCCAGCAAAATTTGAAAAGAAATCAGTTGTTGGAAAAATATCTTTATTTATAATATCAACACCATATTTTATGTTATCCTTTATTCCAGAACCTAATTCATTCAAATAAATCATTGCTTCATTTTGATCTAGTAATGCATAATAATCAATATTTTCATTTAGTTGTTTCTCAAGTTCTCTATAATTAATATCATCCGTTATTTTTTTGTAGTTAGACGCATAGTCAAAATCATCTTCAACCCATGTTCTTAATCGTGGATCATATTTCATTTTATAACTCCATTTATATTTATTGTTAATTAACATTTCACTTTTTTATCTTATCGGATTAACCTGCTTTTTCTTTAGTTTTCCTGAATTATTGGGAACTAGATCAAATTATCGGTGTAGCCAGATATTCTGTTTTTAACTACTCAACTAGATGATGTATTTACACATATGTACAAGTAAATTGATGTAAAAATCACAGCAACGGTTTGACTCCTTTCTTCCTAACCATTAATATTTTTTCTGTAAAAATGATCCGTTGCCTATCAGGATCGCCTTCGGGTGGCAAAACAAAACTCCCGTAGCCTGCAAGGGAGAGCAATCATTGCGGTACATCTGCGCACTTTTGGAAGCAGATATCACCGGACACATAACCCACCGTCTGGCGATGAAAGTTTCTTAAACAAAAAAATCCCCCAAAAGCGGGTTTTATTATTATCACCTGAACGTGCCGAACGTTGATTTATGCACTTCATGTCATATACATATCACATGTTTCTCATTATTCCTGTTTGTAATATTCAACGGGCTGTTTTCTACACCTAAAATTAACTCATTGTTACCGCTGATTCTTAACCTTGCGGCGTTTTGGCATTTCAACGCTGTACCACTTCCTCGTCTGACCGATTACGGATCTTAAGGCGTCACTTTTTGCCGGTTTACCGCTGAAAGTGACGCCGCAACCAAAGGACAACACAACGCTGACAGGCTCACGTCTGCCGAACCACACAGTGAATCTGACACTGCATTTTAGAGATTGAAAAAGGAGAACTTGACGATATCGAGGCTGGTTTTTGCCAGTGGGGATGACCTGCTCATGCAGGCGGCAGTACAGCGTACTCAACCGATACCCCGCAATACCTCAACTTGCGTTCACTCTGGCGCACAGATATCCGTCAAGGGCAAAGCAGGTCTTGTTTTGCCGGCACTGTCGCGCGCCAGAGATCGCTTTTTGCTAGGTATTTGTAAGATGCTCTTCCCCAGAATGCTATGTGGAAAGAGTTTATAGCGGTTGGACTTAGTCGTTCAGTTATTGAGTCAAGTAAAACAATTAGTTAAAGTATTCCCGCTATTGGCAAAATCCAATGGTCAGGGATTTGCAACCCTGTGGACACTTCACTGGTAGGATATTTCTACCAGTGTGCCTGCATTCGCCTTTTTTATGGGGATTCAGGCAGGGGAGGTTTCGACCTCGCCGGATGAGTGTCCCGGTATTGCAAACCCTGTCTGAATCGCCACCATCAATATTAATTAATGGAAGGGGTAGCAGGAATGAATAACATTAAAAATGACTGGCATCAGGCCGATATTATTGCTGCATTACGTAAACGTGGCACAACCTTAGCCGCGCTCTCCCGTGAAACCGGACTCAGTTCATCAACACTCGCAAATGCCTTCAGCAGACCGTGGCCTAAAGGTGAATGGATTATTGCGAATTATCTCGAAATTCATCCTTCAGAGATCTGGCCCAGCCGCTATTTTGATGAACAAGGCTGTTTGATAGAACGCAGAATTCGTAATAAGTCACAGGAAATAAGCCAGGAAATCCGATAGGAGCGGCATCAGAAACCGTCAAAGAGAAAATCGATTGCCGCCTTAATCTGGTTACGGTACAGCGATGCGTCGCAAAATTCCGTTCCTAAAGCACGGACTGGAATACTGGCCAGTTCGTGAGTCATAACCGCATACTCTTTGTCGTCCATCAGCCTGATAAGCGGGATCATACGCTCCGGGCGACGACCGTCAGGATATTTTTCAACAGGCAGCAGAGGGATAACAATCCGGCGGTTTAACTGCCCGATAATATCGCTCGTGACATCCAGCAAC
>NZ_LDNM01000025.1 GCF_001028135.1 Xenorhabdus griffiniae | reverse complement strand
AGATTTAAGCAAGCCAACCATACATCAAAATGAGTGTTGCAAAAACGGGGAAGACCATAGATTGCTTTGTACTTCAATCCTTTTTTTCATTTTTCGGAAAACTAATTAAGGGCTGATTTCTGCAACACATTTCTTCAGGCTATCCCGATGGTTAATGAAACGGGAAATGCACTATGTGGAAGTCGGCTTTATTGCTTTGGGTGGGAGTGCTGGCCTCATTATCGGCCAATGCGAAGATAGTTATCTATACCGACAGCCAGCATCCTCCCGTCAATTTTTCCCCGGACACACACATTGTCTGGCTGGATGCGGCTGAACAACATCAGAGACAAATCTTCGCTCACTTGTCTGCCGACCCGCAGCAAGCGGCGAGAGAGGCACAAGTGATACTGCAATCTCCCCAATGGCGTGAGCAGGAGCACCAATTTATCAATGCCTATCGTGCTGTTGTTGATGCCTGGCAATCAGGGGTGCGCAAGTACCCTGCCGTGGTATTTGATGACCGGGACGTCGTGTATGGTACGGCGGATGTGGCAAAAGCGAACGCCCTCAGGGAGCAGCGTCAACCATGAAGACACCCCGCCTTGCTTTTCCTGTTGTCATCACGCTGGTTGCTGCGTTTGCGCCCTTTGCGCAGGCTTCCCTCAACACCGCTCAGATTGTGGCCAGCAGTCTCTCACCCGCCTGTATTCAGTGGCGGGTCAGTAGTATTTGTTACTGGCTGTTTTGTTCCTGGCACGGCTGCACGGTAAAAACCTCGGTTAAAGTCACTCATTACCTGCCTGAAGCGGTCGTGTCCACCTATCATGCGCCCGGCGGCAACCCGTGGTCAGAAATGGCCCAGGTCAGCCGGTTATCCGGCGGGCTGGAAAATGCCGTCACCGGGGCGTTATCTTACCTGACCGCAGGCGGGGGTAATCACAATACCCAGATTGCAGGACAACGGCGCACCAGTCTGCGTTTTAAATATGCGGATGCCATCGGGCATCCCGCTACCAGCCTGATAGGCGGGCAAATTCCCGGTTATTCCTGCCGCAGTGCCGCCACTCCGTTGGTACCTTATTTTCTCAGCACATTGGATACCGTTGCATGGCGCACCGGGTTGCCGGAGTCGTTCTATCCTGAAGCGCTTATTCCCGGTCAGCGTGAGCTGGGCAGCCAGATGGCCGCCAATCTGTGGGGCACTGTTTACCCGCGCTCAGGCTTTGTCACTCAGACCGATGATGACAAAGCGTCTGCCGTGGTGGCGCAGCGGGTGGCGGATATTATCACCCGTGCCGGGCAGCCGCATGTTTATCAGGCATTAAAAGGTCAACGCGCTGACGGTTATTGGCCCCCCGAACCGGTAACAGAAAATACCGGCAAGAAAAATCACCAGTGGCAGCGGTTATCACCGCAGTTAAGCCCGTCCTGCGCGGTGTTTCCTGACGGAGAACACACTGCTGCCATTGACGGCAATCAGGCGTATGCCCTGTGGCAACCCTACAGCTGTTGTCAGCGTCGGGGACAGCGTTTTCTCGGCAGTACGGATATCTGAATAAGGAAATGAATAAGGAAATGAACAATGACGAGAAGAAACAGGTTATTGCTGATATTGGGCGGACTGGCAACCGCATCTGTACAGGGTAATACGCCGGTGGTGTCCCTCTCATTACCGCAGGTGAATAACAGTGTGCTGGGCTATGGTGCCGATGTCAGTGGTGCGATCTCAGACTCCCTGTTTTATACCCTTGGCGGTGGCTCTGTGATTTCACAGCCGGCGACCCGCCGTTCCCTGACCCAACTGGGCGGACTGGAACTCGGCTGGAGTTCCGATTTGATGTGCGGTAATTTTGATTTGAAAACCACGGTCGGCAACCAGCTGAACGGCATTACCGCCGGATTTAAGAACCTGATGAGTGAGGTGATCCAGGGGGCCACCGGCGCGGTGGCCAGTCTTCCTGCCATGATCATTCAGCGTGCCAATCCGGGACTCTATGACATGCTGACCAATGGGGTCTTGCAGGCCAATGTGGCGTTCGATAAGGCCCAGTTTAATTGTCAGAACATGGCGAAGCGGATGATGAATTTTGCTGAAAACAGTAAATGGACACAATCTGCTGCTCTGCAGGAGTATAAAACGCTGGTTAACAGCGGGGATGCGGATGCAGTGAGAGTGAATAATGCCGGCAGCAAATCGACCGGCACAGGCGGACATCAGTGGATTGGCGGGAAGAAACAGGGGGGCAAGGGACAGAGTGCCATCCGGCCTACCCGTGATTTAGCCAGCGCGGGGTTTAATATGATGAATCACCTGCCGGTGCTGAGCCAGTCGTCAGTCAGTACCAAACAGTGTGATGGCGGTGCCTGTCGCCAATTCCAGAATTCCACCGAAGCGGCGGCGGCTGTGGTGAAAGTGCTGGGTGACCGGGCTATCCGCACCTGTGCCAATGCCGCGGAATGCACCAGCGGCGGGGCGTCCCAGCAACCGGGCGTGACGGTGGCCGGCACCGGCTTTGCGCCGATGCTGGAAGAGAACACCAAAGCCAATATTGAACAGCTGGTGAAACTGGTCAATGGCACGGAAAAACCGACCGCCGCCAATCTGGCCAAACTGAAAACCGGCAGTCTGGCCGTGACCAAAGGGGTCATTCAGGCCTTGCAGCGAGATCCGGACAGTGCCGCATTGACCGCGCGTCTGGCGGGGGAACTGGCAATGGCTGAGACCACCGAGACCGCATTGCTGATGCGGCGAATGCTGATCACCGGCATGTCAGAGCCCAATGCGGCTGCCCAGCCGGAAGCTCTGGAAGAAGGAGAACGGCGGATTGATGCGCTGGATCGGGAAATCAATGCGCTGAAAAATGAAATGTTGCTGAAACGGGAACTGTCGCGCAACGCCATCCTGACCATTATTGAACGGGAAAATCGCCGGATTGAAGCCCATCCCCAAAAGCAAGTGCCGGACAGTACCGATGCCCGTTTTTATCAGCTGGAAATGCCCCACAGTGAACGGCGGTAAGATGATATGGCAGCGATGATCACCACATTGAGAAAAGGTGTTGTGCTATTACTGATTATTGCTTTGGTGATAGTTATCAGTTTAGCGATAGGCTGGGCCGGGCTGCATCAGGCGGAAAATATCACCGAGATGCACCATTGGGTGACCGAAACCAGGGGATTTTGGTTAGTCTGGCGATTATGCCTGTATGCCGTGCTGGGCTGGGGCAGCCGGAAAATCGGGCAAAGGACAATACACCAACCGGAATACCGCGCCACATTGATACGAGTGATGGTAGTCAGCCTGCTGTTTATTGTGCTGGGTGAATATGCCCTGTCAGGCCATCTTGAGGGAATTGCATGACCACCAACAGCTATCTGGAATACTTTCTGACCCTGCTTGGCTGGGTGGTCAATAACGGATTATGGCAAATTCTGATTGCCACCGGGTTGTTTACAACACCTTTAGTGATAAAGGTCATCGCGGTCTGGCTGAAAGTGAGAGAGTGTGGCGAAGAGGAAGGCCGTGGTGGATTGCAGTCACTGGCCCGGATCGAAAATACCTTGTACAGCGCCTTCTTCGTGATGGTGGTGTGTTGTGTGCCGCTGGTCAATGTCAGCCTCAGTACCCTTCAGTATGACCCGTCCCGTGCCAAAAGCTGTGGCATCTGGACACCGAAAGCGCCGGATAAAAGTGGTTATGCGCCGGTGATCGCCAGCCTGAATAATCAGACGGCGGCGGTGCCCCTCTGGTGGGCCGTGGTACACCGGCTGTCAAAAGGATTAACGCAAGCGGCGGTGGCCTCCATTCCCTGCCGGCCGGATTTAAGGCAGCTGCGTTTTGAGGTGCAGCATACCCGTATCAGTAGCCCAGCACTGGCGGCGGAATTGCAGGATTTTACCAATGATTGTTACGCACTGGCACTTTATCAGTGGAAGCAACGGGATCAGGGACAAACTACCGATCCGGCCACACTGCATGATATTGAATGGCTGGGCAGTCGCACCTTCTTATCCGGCGATTACCACACCCTGCAATCCCGAACGCCCAGGGCGCCATTTCCGTGGCATGAGAGTCGGGACAGTGGCCGTCCTAATACCGGGCAGGGCGGTTATCCCACCTGTCAGGCCTGGTGGTCAACCCCCAAAACCGGACTGGAGGCCCGGGTACTGGCTCAGGCCGATCCGGGATTATGGCTGCGTTTGTCGGCGGCCCTCAAAATGCTGGGCAAAGAAACCCGTGAATATCAAGAAGCGGTGATCCGCCGTCTGGTCAGCCCGGTGAATCTGACCGTATCTCAGGAAGGCTATGTGTATGCGGGCTATGGGGGCAACGCGGATTTTACGGTCTGGGACGGTTCCAACCGGGTCGGTGCGGCGGCGGGAACCGTATTAGGGGGATTAATCAGTACTCCGATGTTTGATGCGGTACGTCAGGCTTTACCCATGATGCAGGCGGTGATCCTGATGGCGTTGTATATCCTGATCCCGTTGATCCTGCTGTTTTCCGCCTATGAATTTAAGACGGTACTCACACTGACGTTTGCTCTATTTTCTTTGAATTTCCTGACCTTCTGGTGGGAAACCGCCCGCTGGCTGGACAGCTATTTACTGGACGCGCTGTACGGCTCAGACACTCATAGCCTGTTTAATCTGGCAGGCATTCAGAACACCTCGGACGATTTGATTATGGGGCTGGTGATGGGCACGTTGTTTATTGTGCTGCCGATGGTCTGGCTGGGCGCATTAGCGTGGGCCGGGGTGCGAATGGGCGATATGGCAGGCATGATGAGCCAGGGCGTGGGACAGGTCAGGCAGTCAGCCGGTATGTTCGGGCAGATGGTGATGCAGAAGATGTTGTCGAAGGGAAAGTAGTGAGACACGTTTTTGTCATAAAGCGGGGAGCGTTGTTCCGTCAGAATACTCTGAAAAACGTGCTACTTATTACTTTTCTTCATCATATTTGTCGTGCTTTTGTTTTTGCAGCAGAAAAAATGCAGATGAATATGCTTAATGTTATCCCTGATATGTCTAATGAATGTTAATTTATTGCTGTTTTGTTGCGTAATTACAGTTGATTAGTCTAAATATCCGTTTTTTTGATCATCTGTCGATCAGGTTGATTGAAAATAAAACAATTTCGACCATAATACCCTGTCTCCTGTTTATCCCAAAATCATTCAATAATAATTAAGTATTCTATTGGTTCAATTATGGCAACGGTAACGTGCAGCAACCTGTTCGCAGGGTTGGCCGGATGGGCTGTATTGGCTATTCACCCTGTGCAGGCAGATGACCAACCCTTTATTCATCAAAAACAGCAGCAACAGGCACTGGAACAGCGTTTGGAAGCCAGGGCACCGACGGTGCGGCTTTCGGATGAAACGGTATCCCCATCTGCATTGAAATTTCCCCCCGAATCGCCCTGTTTTGTGATCCATCACGTGACGCTGTCCGGTCAGGCCGCGTTGCCGCACTGGTTGCCATTGCAACGGCTGGCGGATCAGGCCAATGGGCACTGTCTGGGGGCGCAGGGGATTGGCCTCCTGATGAGCACGATGCAGAACCGGCTGATTTCCCACGGCTGGGTGACCACCCGCATTCTGGCGCCGGAGCAGGATTTGAGTCAGGGTGAACTGAAACTCAATGTTGTTGCCGGCAAAATCCAGCAGGTGCGCTATACCGAGGCGTCGGATACATACGCGACGCTGTATACGGCGATGCCGGCCCATGAGGGCAATGTATTAGATCTGCGTGATATCGAACAAGGCCTTGAAAACCTTCAACGTATCCCTAATGTTCAGGCCTCCATGGAGCTGATGCCGGGTGAGCAGCCGGGTGAGAGCGATATCCTGATCAAACGCCAGCAGTCGCGTTTCTGGCATGTCGGGGCCTGGGTGGATAACAGCGGGACCAAAACCACCGGGCAGACGCAGGGCGGGCTGATGCTGGCGCTGGATAACCCGACGTCGCTGAGCGACCTGTTTTATCTCTCCCTGAGCCGGGATTTGGCGTTTTCCCACCGCAAGGACTCCACCAACTATACCGCGCATTATTCGGTGCCGTTCGGTTACTGGCAGTTTGCGGTCACCGGCAGCAAATACCACTATATGCAAACCGTACCGGAACTCAACGGGGATGCCCGATATCGCGGAAAAAGCCGCAGCCTGAACGCGCAATTAAGCCGTGTCCTGCATCGTAATGCCCGTTCAAAAACCACATTAACTTATGGTGTGAATGTGCGTGAAACCCGCAATTTCATGAAACAGACCGAAATTGATAACCAGAAACGCCGCACCAGCAGCTGGAGCCTGGGGCTGGATCACCGCCATTATATCGGCACCGCCGTACTGGATGCCGGGGTGCGTTACCAGCAAGGCACCCGCTGGTTTGGGGCGCTGCCTGCCTGGGAAGAGCGATACAATAAAAGCGATCCCTATTATGTCACGGCAAAATCAGAAATTGTCCAGTTATCGGTGGCACTGAATACGCCCTTTAAGCTGGGCCGCCAGTCCTTTCAGCACAAGGTTGAATACCAGAAGCAATGGAGTCATACCCCGCTGACACCGCAGGATCAGTTCAGTATCGGCAGCCGCTGGACGGTGCGCGGCTTTGACGGGGAACGCACGTTGAGCGCCGATGAAGGCTGGACGCTGCGCAATACCCTGTCATGGCAGACCCCGTTGCCGGATCAACAGCTTTATCTGGGGGCGGATTACGGCCGGGTCGGCGGACATGGGTCAGAAACGATTATCGGGCGCACACTGGCCGGGGGCGTTGTCGGTCTGAAAGGCCATATCCGCCCGGCAAATCTGGCCTATGACGTGTCGGTCGGTACGCCGTTTTCCAAACCGGATGGGTTTAAAACCGACGCTGCCCACGTCAATTTCAGCCTGAACTGGCAGTACTGAGGGGGGACAAAAATGTTAATCGGTGATTATGACGTGCGTGCCCCCCTGATCCTGGGCGGGCACGACAATGATACAGAGATGCTGGGGGCTGCAACCTGGCTGTGGATGCACTCGCCTTTGCACCGGGATGCGCCGATAAGTTCGCTTGCCACCCTGCTTCTGCCGTTTATTAAAGCCCAGCAGTATGTGCTGGTCAGTCAGCAGGGCCAGCCGGTGTTTTACCTGAGCTGGTCACGGTTTGATGAAGAGACCGAACGCCATTACCTGACGACGGATGACGGGGATAATCGCCGCCTGGCATCGAACCGGGGCGCACGGCTCTGGATTGTGGACTGGATAGCGCCGTTTGGGCACAACCGTGTCATGGCGGATTTCATCAGACATGACATTTTTCCTTATCAGTGTGTCCGGGCGCTTTATCACAAAGGTTCAACACGTGGGGCGCAGGTGATCCGTTTTCGAGGGACCGGCGTCAGCCGTGAACAGGCCGCCACATGGTGGGATGACTATCCCCTGACCGTAGACTTACCTGAAAGAGGGACTGCGCGATGAATAAACATTGCTACCGTGTGATTTTTAATAAAACCCGTCAGATGCTGATGGTGGTGTCTGAGTTAGTCAGCAGCCACACGGCCGGACAGGCACGGGACAGAATATCGGTGCCTTCATTGTCGTCAGCCCGTGTGGCCTTAACCCCCTTGGTGTTCGGGGTCTCACTGGCGCTGGGACTGGTCAGCCTGGGGGCACAGGCCAGCATTGTGGCGGACAACAATGCGCCCGGTACGCAGCAGCCCTCCGTGATTTCCACGGCCAACGGCCTGCCCCAAATCAATATCCAGACGCCGAATGGTGACGGGGTTTCCCGCAACCAGTACAGCCAGTTTGATGTGGCACAGCGGGGAGCCATCCTCAATAACAGCAGCGTCAACACCCAAACTGAACTGGGTGGTCTTATCACCGCGAACCCGTGGTTAGCCCGGGGCGAAGCGAAAATCATCCTCAATGAAGTGAACAGCCGCAACCCCAGCCAACTGAATGGTTTTATTGAAGTCGCCGGTCAACGGGCGGACGTCATTATTGCTAACCCGGCAGGCATCACCTGTCAGGGTTGTGGTTTTATCAATGCCAGCCAGACCACGCTGGCGGCGGGGAAAACCCTGCTGGAAGGCGGGCGCCTGAAAGGGTTTGAAGTGGACGAGGCGCATCAGGGACTCATCAGCGTGGAAGGTAAAGGGCTGAATGATACCGGCAGTGATTATACCCGTCTGATTGGCCGCGCCGTCAATATTAATGCCAGACTCCACGCCAGCCATTTAACCGTGACGACCGGGCGCAACCGGGTGGATGTCCAGGGTAATGTGACTGAAATTCTGTCAGAGAGCCAGAAGAATAAACCGGCATTCAGTCTGGATGTGGCGGCGGTCGGTGGCATGTATGCCAACAAAATCAAGCTGGTCGGCACCGAACAGGGCGTCGGGGTACGCAATGCCGGGCAGTTAGGGGCGCAGGCCGGCAATCTGACGCTGGATAGCCAGGGCAAACTGACGAACAGCGGTGTCATAACGGCGTCTGCTGATGTGACTATCGATAATTCGGGTGCGCTGGAGAATCAGGGAGATATCACGGCGGGTGTCGATAAAGAAGGCAAGTGGACACAATCCGGCACCCTGACCATTGAGAGCAGCGGTCTCCTCACCAATACAGGCACGATAGCGGCATCGGATAACCTGACTGTCGATAATCAGGGCGATTTAACGAATCAGGGGCGGCTATCGGCAGGCAACAATAAACCGGGCAGCCTGAAACTCAACAGTGGTGGTCACCTTGCCAACGGCGGGACAATAGACGCCTCTCTTGCGGTGAAGATTAAGAATCAAGGGAATTTCATCAATCAGGGCGATATCACGGCGGTTCAGGATATTACCGTCAACACCCGTGATCACCTGGATAACCAGGGCCGGATGTTGGCCGGTCGTCACCTTGATATCCACAGTGCTTCGCTGGCAAGCCATCAAAATGTGCAACGGCCGGCTGATCGCCAGCAACCCCCTGTACTGGCCGCCGGCGCGGACAAAGACGGCAAATTAACTCAGCCGGGTAACCTGACGCTGGATATCAGGGGGAAACTGGATAATCACGGGATTGTGACCGCGTCAGACACTATCAACATTCAGAATAAAGCGGCGTTAACTAACGCCGGAGATATCAGCGCCGGGAAAGCGATGACGATAAACACCCCGGGCGCGTTGGTCAACCAGGGTAAAATGTTGGCCGGTCACCATCTCGCTATCCAGAGTGCCTCTTTAGAGAGCGGTCAAAACGGGTTACTGTCTGCGGGAACGAATAAAGCGCAACCGGGCAAACTGACGCTCAACAGCCGGGGTCAGCTGGTGAATCAGGGGATGATGACCGCCACGGAAGATATTGTTATCGAAGAGCCGGCGACGCTGGATAATCAGGGCGAGATAAACGCTGACCACAATATCAGGATCACCACGCCCGGAAAGTTGACCAATCAGGGTAAGGTATTGGCCGGCCACAACCTCGATATCCACAGTGCCTCTTTAGAAAGTGGCCAGCACGGCGTACTGGCGGCGGGGATAAATAAAACGCAGCCGGGCAAGCTGAAGATCCAGAGTCAGGGTAAACTGGATAACCACGGTATTATCAGTGCGTCCGATACCCTTCATATTCAGCATGAAGGGGCTTTCAGCCACTCAGGGGATATCACCGCCGGTGGCGATATCACGCTAAAAGTGCGGGATCACCTCGATAATCAGGGGAAAATGCGGGCTGGCCGCCATCTGGATATCCACAGTGCTTCATTAGTCAGCCATCAGAACGGGGTGCTGGCGGCCGGTACGGATGCTCAGGGCAAGCTGACCCGGCCGGGCAATCTCATCATCAACAGTCGCGGCAGGCTGGTCAATCAGGGGGTGATGACGGCGTCGGATGATATCACCCTCGATAATCAGGCTGCGCTGGAGAACCGGGGGGAGATAAGTGCTGACCATGATATCAGGATCACCACCCCGGGCAATCTGACCAATCAGGGCAAGGTGCTGGCGGGTCATCTCCTGGATATCCACAGTGCCGATGTAGACAACCAGAAAGGGGGTAAGCTGGCGGCGGGGAGGGATAAGACGCAGCCGGGCAACCTGAAGATCCAGAGTCAGGGCAAACTGGACAACCACGGCATTATCACGGCTTCCGATACGCTCTATATTGAGCATGAAGGCGCGTTTAATCACTCAGGCGATATGACCGCCGGTGGCGATATCACGCTCAAAGCCCGTGATGCTTTCGATAATGCCGGAAAAGTCCTGGCCGGACATCATCTTACTATTCACAGTGCTGCATTCGTCAGCCATCAGAAGGGGATGCTGGCGGCGGGGGCGGATGATCAGGGCAACCTGACCCGGCCGGGCAATCTTATCATCAACAGTCGCGGCACGCTGGTCAATCAGGGGGTGATGACGGCGTCGGATGATATCACTATTGATAATCAGGCCGCGCTGGAGAACCAGGGGGAGATAAGTGCTGATCGTGATATTAAGATCACCACCCCGGGTAATCTGACCAATCAGGGCAAGGTGCTGGCCGGTCATCTCCTGGATATCCACAGTGCCGATGTAAACAACCAAAAAACGGGTAAGCTGGCCGCGGGTATAGATAAAAAGCAGCCGGGGACGTTGAAGATCCAGAGTCAGGGCAAACTGGACAACCAGGGCATTATCACCACCGCTTCCGAGTCTGTCCATATTGAGCATGAAGGTGCGTTTAATCACTCAGGCGATATTACGCTCAAAGCCCGTGATGCTTTCGATAATGCCGGAAAAGTACTGGCCGGCCGTCACCTTACTCTCCACAGTGCCTCATTCGTCAGTCATCAGAAGGGGATGCTGGCGGCCGGCACGGATGCGCAGGGTAACCTGACCCGGCCGGGCAATCTTATCATCGACAGTCGCGGTCAACTGGTCAATCAGGGGGTGATAACGGCGTCGGATGATATCACCCTTGATAATCAGGCCGCGCTGGAGAATCAGGGGGAGATAAGCGCTGACCATGATATCAGGATCACCACCCCGGGTAATCTGACCAATCAGGGCAAGGTGCTGGCCGGTCATCTCCTTGATATCCACAGTGCCGATGTAGACAACCAGAAAGCGGGTAAGCTGGCTGCGGGGAGTGATAAAAAGCCGTCGGGGACGTTGAAGATCCAGAGTCAGGGCAAACTGGGCAACCAGGGCACTATCACGGCTTCCGAGTCTGTCCATATTGAGAATGAAGGCGCGTTTAATCACTCAGGCGATATCACTTCGGGTGGCGATATCACGCTCAAAGCCCGTGATGCTTTCGATAATGCCGGAAAAGTACGGGCAGGCCGTCACCTTAATATCCACAGTGCCGCATTCGTCAGTCATCAGAACGGGGTGCTGGCGGCGGGTACGGATGGTCAGGGCAAACTGACCCGGCCGGGCAATCTTATCATCAACAGTCGCGGTCAACTGACCCATCAGGGCGTGATGATGGCATCGGATGATATCGATATCCAGAATCAGGCTGAGTTGAAAAATCAGGGAGAGATAAGTTCGGGTCGTGATATCAGGCTCAATACCCCGGGCAATCTGATCAATCAGGGCAGGGTGTTGGCCGGTCATCACCTTGATATCCACAGTGCGGCATTAGAAAACCAGAAAAAAGGGGAACTGGCGGCAGGCACTGACCCTCATGGCAAACCGACTCAGCCGGGTAATCTGACCCTCGACAGTCGTGGTCAATTGACCAATCAGGGGGTCATGGCGGCCTCGGACGATATTGTTATCAACAATCCGGCGGCGCTGGAAAATGCGGGGGAGATGAGTAGTGGCCACGATATCCGGCTGACAACGCCCGGACATCTGACTAACCCGGGCAAAATGTTGGCAGGCCGTCACCTTACTATCCACAGTGCTGCCTTATCCAATCAGGAAAAAGGGGTGCTGGCCGCAGGGGTCGATAATCAGGCAGGCCGTTTGTCCCAACCGGGAGACCTGACGATCCATAGCCCGGGTGAACTGACCAACCGCGGCGTGATAAGGGCATTCGGTGATGTGACGCTGCCTGATCAGGGCAACCTGCTGAATGAGGGCGATATTACCGCCGGGCAGGACATGACCATCACCACCCGCGGGCACCTCGACAATCAGGGGCGGATACTGGCCGGGCGCCACCTTGAAAGCCAGAGCACGTCATTGTACAGCCATCAGGGCAGTACCCTGGCGGCCGGTATGGATAACGCGCTCAGGCTGAGCCAGCATGGTAACCTGACCCTAAAAACCACCGGGGACGCCCGGCTGCACGGGCAGAATCTGGCCCATGACCGGTTATCGGTGAACGCCAAAGATCTCTCACTGGCGGGCAGTCAAACGGAGGCCGGTGATCTGACCCTGACGTCTGACACGCAGTTACATTTACAGGATGCCCACGTCAGTGCCCGTCAACATCTTACGTTATCGGCACCGGAACTGATTGATAACACGCGTGGCCGGTTGCAGGCGGAAACGCTGACCCTCCGCAGCCAGAAACTGAACAACCAGCAGGGTAAGATCACCCAGACCGGGCCGCAGTCGCTCATCCTGGATCATCAGGGCGGGATTGACAATACGGCCGGGATCATTGAATCCCGCGGGCAGGATTTGACGTTGAAAGCGCAGCGCATGACGAATGATAACGGCAAGCTGATCCATGCCGGAACCGGCGTGATGACCCTTGACACGGGCCACTTTCAGGGCAACGCCGGCCGCCTGATTTCTGACGGTACACTGAAACTGGCTGGGGGGGATTACCATCTGGTGAACAGCGTGACGTCGGCACAACACATCACGGCCCATATTCAGTCACTGGATCACCGTTCAGGGACGATGACCCAACGGGGCACCGGTGTCATGACGCTGGATGTTCAGCAGGAACTGGATAATGGCAGCGGAACGATGTCGGCCAATGGCACGGTGAAGGTCAATGCCGCGGCACTGAATAACCGGTCGGGCCAACTCATTGCGGCCGAAGACGGCCAGCTTCAGGTCACGGTAAAAAAACGGCTGAATAACCAACAGGGCCAGTTAGTCGCCTCCGCCGGGATGACCGTGGTGGCTGACGAAATCGATAACCGGCAGGGGAAGATGGCGGCGTCGAACGGGGATATCACCCTGACCTCCGGGCAGCTCACCAATACCGGGGGTAAAATTGCCGGTCAGCATAACCTGAAACTGACGGCTCAGGCGATTAATAACGAAAAAGGCCAAATCAGTGCGGGTACGGCGGATATCGATACGCACCAACAGCAACTGAATAATACTGCGGGTTCTATCGCCGCAGAACGGCATATGACGTTGCGAACCGGTGAATTGCTGAACCGCTACGGGTCGATACGCAGTGGCCAGAACCTGACCATCGATACCCACGGCCAGCAGCTGGATAACCGGGACAGTGGTCAGCACGGCGGGGTGTTCAGTCAGGGAGCTTTGCGCCTGACGGTCGCGGATCTGAATAACCAGTCCGGCCATATTGAAAGCCATGACGGACTGAATGTGAGCGGAAACACGCTCCTCAACCGGCACGGTCAGCTCCTGGGCGGGAAAGACACCCAACTGCGTGTGGATGAACTGAATAATGATCAGGGTTTGCTACAAAGTGGCGGCAAACTGACCCTCAACGCAAAATCCTTAATTAACCGCAACAGTGGTGATCATCACGGGATCACCAGCAAGCAGGCCATGATCCTGAATACCGGAACGCTGGATAACGAAAGCGGGGTAGTGGCCTCATTAGGCCGCCTGGATATCACGGCGGGTAATATCCATAACCGACAGGGAATGCTGGCGGCACAGACCCGGCTTTCTCTGACAGGCCAACAGATAAATAATCAGTCGGGTCGCATTCAAACCCACCAGGGTTTGTTCATTGATACGCAGGGGCAGACCCTCGATAACACCGGGGGCGTGATTGACAGTCAGGGCGCCCTGGAGGTGAAGAGCGGAGATCTGAAAAACCAGCGCGGCACCTTGCACGGCAAATCGGCCACGCTCACCGCCAGACAACTGGATAACCGTCAACAGGGTAAGATCCTGAGCGAGGCCGGGCTGCGTATTGAGACGGGTGAGCTGCTCAATACCCGGGGACAGATACTGGCGCTGGGCGATTTGACCGCTCGCGTCAGTCACCACATAGATAATACCGCCGGTTTAATCCGCAGTGGCGGTGATGCCGAACTGCGTGCGCAGGCCATCCACAATCAGGACACGCAACAGCAGGATAAAGGGATTGAGGGTAAAAATGTCCTTATCACGGCAGACACACTGCACAATGCCAAAGGGCAACTGTTCGGCACCGAAAATGCCACGCTGAAACTGGCGTCGGCGCTCGATAACACACAGGGACAGTTACAGGCCAACCAGCAACTGACCGTGCAGGGCAGCCAGCTGGCAGTGACTAATACGGACGGTGAGATCAAAGCCGGGAAGGCGTTGACCGTGGATGCCGACTCGGCCACCGGTGACGGCAAACTGCGTTCACTGGGCGATATCCAGCTGACCCTGCTGAAAGATTTTATTCATACCGGTGAAATCATGACCAATGGGCGTTTACGGCTGAGCAGTCAGGGAAATATCATCAATAACGGCCTGATCAGTGCCGGCACCCTGGCGGGGGAGGCGGATAACCTGACCAACGAGGCCACCGGGAAAATTCTGGCAGATCACCATCAATGGATCGTCAAAAATGCCCTTGTCAACACCGGGTTGTTGGATGGGGGCCAAACTTACCTGCGTGCCGCCGAACTGACCAACCAGGGCAGCGGGCGGATTTACGGTGATCATATTGCCATTGAAGCGGGGACGCTGAATAACTGGGTGGATACCGGGACAAAGGCAGGACTGGATAAGTGGTTTGCGGCAAAATCGGGCCATTACAACGACATCATGGCCCAGGGTCAATCGGCGGTGATTGCGGCCCGCCAACGTCTTGATCTGGGTGTGGGTGAACTGAATAACCAAAGCCACAGCCTGATTTACAGTGACGGTGATTTTGCCTTTGGCGGCAAGCTGGATGACCAGTACCGGGCCAGCGGAAAAGGCCAGGTTATCAATAATCACAGCGCCTATATGGAAGCGATGGGGGAGATGCGGCTGGCGGCCGACACCATCAATAACGTCAATGACCATTTTGAGACCCAACTTGAGCGCATTTCGCAGACGCCCATGGAGGAATATCAGGTCTGGGGGAAACGTTATGATGCGAAAAACCACCGTATCACGATGGATAATGATGAAGTGGATCACGTCTGTGTGGATGACCTGGGATGCCGGGATAACTTCCAGATTTACCGGTACACCCGCACGACAGAAGAAACCCGGGTGAAAGAAACCGATCCGGCGAAGATACTGGCCGGGAAAAACCTGGTCATCGATACCACGACGCTGACAAACGACAAGGGCCAGGTGGTGGCCGGGGGATTGCTGACGGTCACGGGCGGGGAGATCAATAACCTGGATATGCCGGGTGAGCGTTATATCACCGATAAAGGCCAGGTGGAAAATTTTTGGCGTATCAAGAAAAAAGGGCGTGACCGGCAAGGCTGGGGGTCATCGCGCTATGAACCCCCAGAGCAAATCCAGACTATCACCCTGACCCCCGGGACGATCCGGGCATCACAGGGTACGGTCACGCTGGATGGCCAGCGCCCGGTGGATTATCAGGGCACCGTGACACAGATAACGCCCGTCCAGGGCGGGCAAATTAATGCCGGTCTGACGGAAGCGGCAACCCCGTCGAGTGAAGTCGCCTTACGGCCGGGACAGCGGCTGGAAGTGATTATCCCGCCCGCGATAGTGACGGGCCAAAGGCCGACAATGACCGGTGGCACCGCAGAGACGCCGGTTATCGCGGGGGAAAAGCTGACTGAACCGGGTAAAACCTTCACGGTGGGTGAAAAGCTGACCCGTGCCGGTGAAAAAAACACCGGATGGGATGAAAGGATCACGAATGTGGGCGAGAACCCCCTTGACGGGGCGGAAAGGATCACCAATGTGGGCGAGAAATCCCTTGGCGGGGCGGAAAGGATCACCAATGTGGGCGAGAAACCCATTGGTGTGGCGGAAAAAATCACGAATGTGGGCGAGAAACCCACCGGTGTGGCGGAAAAAATCACGAATGTGGGCGAAAAGCCCCTTATCGTCCGCACGGAAGTGCCGAATTATCAGTTACCGGACAACAGTTTATTTAAACTGAACCTGCCGCCCGACAATACGCCACCCACACCGGCGGTGGCGGCGATCGACAACCTGCCGCTGGTTGAAACCGATCCGCAGTTTACCCAGCTGAAAAAATGGCTGGGGACGGACTATATGCAGCAGCAGCTGCGCTGGGATCACAATAACATGCACAAGCGGCTGGGGGATGGTTTCTATGAACAGCGCCTTATTCGTGAGCAGGTGATTAACCTGACCGGCAAACGTTATCTGCCGGGATACCAGAATGATGAGGAACAATTTAAGGCGCTGATGAATGCCGGTGTGCGTGCCCGGCACGCCTTTAATCTGGCGCCGGGGATTGCCCTGAATGCGGAACAGATGGCCCATCTCACCGAAGACATGGTCTGGCTGGTTAATGCCACCGTTACCTTACCGGACGGCCGCCGGCAAACTGTGCGGGTTCCCCAGGTGTATGTGCGCACGCAGGCCGGTTCACTGGATGGTACCGGTGCCTTGCTCAGTGGCAGCCAGGTCAGTGTGCAACTGCGTGGCGACCTGCTTAATCAGGGCCGGATTATCGGCCAGGATATCCACATCCTGGCAGAGAATATCCGCAATCAGGGTGGTCTGCTGCAAGGCAACCAGATTGATTTGCAGGCCCGGACCGATATGATCCAGCGGGGCGGGGCGATTGGCGCCGGTCAGTCCCTGACAATAGGAGCGGGGAATACGATTGATATCGCCAGTACCACCCACAGCGGTGAAAAGCAGGCCGGCAATAACCGGTTCAGTGCCACTTACGTGGATAATGTCGCCCGGGTGTATGTGCAGGGGGCGGATGGCAAACTGCACCTGCGGGCAGGCAAGGATATTTATACGTCGGCCGCCCAACTGATGTCACAGGGTCAACACAGTGAGATCCAGTTAGACGCGGGACGGGATATTCAGTTCGGGACCGCCAACACCGCGCAGGGTGAACACCTTGAATGGAGCCGGGATAACTATTTGACCCACACAGAATCAGGCGAAATGGGCACGGACATCAACAGTGCCGGGCAGGTCAGCCTGCGTGCCGGCAGTGATATTAGTCTCAGGGCAACCGGTATCACGGCCGGCAGAACGCTGCAAGTGGATGCGGGACGGGATGTGGCTATCGTGGCGGGTGAGCAGCAGCAAACCCATGACGAATACCGGAAGGTAAAAGGCAGCAACAGCTGGGTTTCCTCGACGACGACTACCACCCGGGAGCAATATGACCGCACCCAGGCGGTCAGCAGCACCCTGAGCGGCGATACGGTAAACATCCAGTCCGGCCAGGATACCACCGTTCAGGGCAGCAATGTGGTGGGCACCCGGGATGTGGCACTCCATGCCGGCCAGAATATGAACATCACCACGGCCGAAGAGAGCCATCATCAGTTCACCCGGCAGGAAGAGAAAAAATCCGGCCTGATGGGCACCGGAGGCGTAGGCTTTACGATGGGCAGTTCGGCGTTCAAACAATCCCATGACAGTGATGCGACTGTGCAAAAAGGCAGCACCGTGGGCAGCAGTGACGGGCAGGTCACCTTGCGTGCCGGCGAACAGGCCACCGTGCAGGGCAGCGATATCATTGCCAGTAAGGATATTGATATTGAAGCCAAAGATGTGGTGATGACGGCCGCGAAAAACAGCCATACCGAACTGAGCAAAACTGAGCAGAAGCAGTCAGGTTTGACGCTGGCCTTGTCCGGGGCGGTGGGCAGTGCGGTTGACACCGCCGTAAAAACGGCCAATGAAGCCAACGACACGAAAGACAGCCGCTTGCAGGCGCTGAAAGGCACGCAGGCTACGTTGTCCGGGGCGCAGGGCTATCAGGCGTGGCAGCTCAGTCAGGCCGACGCCGCAAAAGCCGATGCCATCAATCAGGCAGGCGGGGACGCACAAAAACCGACCGATACCATTGGTATCCAGCTTTCTTACGGCAGCCAGTCGGCGAAATCGGCAACCCGCACGGAACAGACGCAGTCACAGGGCAGCAGCCTGAGTGCCGGGCGGGATATTCGCATTAAAGCCACCGGAGACAATACGGTTTCTGACAGCGGCGATATTCTGGTCAAAGGCAGCAGCCTGAAAGCCGGGCACGATATTGAGATGGCGGCGAAACGCGATATCGTACTGGAGTCAGCTGAAAATACCCAGACCACACGGGGCGAAAACAGCAGCAAAGGCGGCAGCGTCGGCGTGGGGCTGACGGCTGGTCAGGGCGGTTACGGCATTAAATTCTCGGCCAGCGTCAACAAGGGCAAAGGCCATGAAACCGGCGATGGCATCACCCATAGCGAAACCGTGGTTGATGCCGGTCATCAGGTCAGCCTGAAATCGGGGCAGGATACGCGGCTTAAAGGCGCACAGGTCAGCGGGGAGACCGTGACAGCCGATGTGGGCCGCAACCTGCATCTCGCCAGCGAACAGGATAAGGACAATTACGACAGCAGGCAGGAAAACGTCAGCGCCGGGGCCAGCTTCACCTACGGCTCGATGAGTGGTTCCGCCAGTGTCAATGCCAGCCGCGACAAGCTGCACAGTACATTTGATTCGGTAAACGAGCAGACCGGCATCTTTGCCGGCAAAGGCGGGTTTGATATCAAGGTGGGAGAACATACCCAGCTTGACGGCGCGGTGATTGCCAGCACAGCAGAGAAAGATAAAAACCGGCTGGACACCGGCACGCTGGGCTTTAGTGATATCCAGAACAAGGCAGAGTACAAAACCGAACACCAGAGTGTCGGTATCAGTACCGGCGGCGCGGTGGGCAGCCAGCTGGGCACCAATATGGCCTCAAATATGCTGGCCGGCACCAATAAGAGTGGCAGCGAGTCCTCCACCACCCATGCAGCGATCAGTGACGGCACGATTGTGGTGCGGGATGCGAATAAGCAGAAACAGGATGTGGCTGACTTAAGCCGGGATACCGATAACGCCGCCAATGGCCTGAGTCCGATTTTTGACAAGGAAAAAGAGCAACGGCGGCTGGCACAGGCACAGGCTATTGCTGAAATCGGTACCCAGGTAATGGATATCTACAATACGCATGAAGCGATTAAGGCGACGAAAGCCGCGACGGAAAAACTGAAAGACCCGCAAGCGCAGCAAAAACTGAAACAGGATGCGGAAAAACAACTGAAGGCTGAAGGTCAGGCCATCGATGCGAAATCTGTTGCTGACCGGGCGTATAAGATAGCCTATGACGGTGCCATCAGAGCGCAGGGCGCCGATATCGGCAGCAGCCAGCGTCAGGCGGTGACGGCAGTCATCGGGGCGTTGCAGGGTCTGGCGGGCGGTGATATCCCATCGGCCATTGCCAGCGGCGCAGCGCCGTATCTGGCCAATGGTGTGAAAGCGCTGACCTATAATGGTAAAGACCACTATGATGAGTTGACGCCGGCAGAAAAAGCCACCAACCTGATGGCGCATGCGATCTTAGGTGGCGTCATTGCTGAAATGAAGGGCGGCTCAGCGACTGCCGGGGCAACGGGCGCGGTGAGCGGGGAATTGGCCGCGTCTGCTATTATGAGTGTACTTTACGGAGATAAAACATCGGGCGAGCTATCACCCGCAGAGAAGGAAATCATCAGCAACTTGTCTACACTGGCAGGTGGGATTGCCGCAGGGCTGGCCACTGACTCTACGGCAGGCGGCGTGGTGGGGGCACAGAGTGCCAAAAACGCAATTGAATCTAACTATTTGTATGAAGATGACAGCCGCAACCTTGATAGAGAGTTAGCCGAGTGTAAGGCTAAAGGAGGGGACTGCGGTGCTGTCATTCAGAAGTATTTGGATATCAGTAATAAGAACAGTGCTGAATTGCAGGAAAAATGCAGCGGAGGTGGTATTACCTGCGTAACTTATGAAGATCTTATTCAAGCAAATACGAATGTTGCGTTTGATGAGGGATCGTTACAAATTCGGTTATCGGAGAAACTGAAAGACCCGGATGCTATTAAGATAGTGCAATATTTGAATGGCAAAGACTTGCAGTTCCTGAAAGACAATATTACCACTTCTGACAGAGTTGCGGCTGTCGCTTTAGATCCAACTTCATGGCCTGTAATGGTCTTTGGTGCAAAGGCGATGATTCAGGGGGCGAAAGGGAAAGAGCAACTCGTTGCGGCAGGGATCACCAGTGGTATGAATGCGGCTATTCAGTACGGTACGACGAAAGAAGTAAAACTTTCTGATTTGATTGGTGCAGGTATTGTTGGTGCTATTACAGCCGGAAAAGGTTATAACCCCACTGTAACGTGGAATGCGGTAGGTGGTTACTACACGGCAGAAATTAAAGGGGATGATCCTTTCTTAAATGCGATATTGAGTAAAGCAGGTGCCAGTGCAGGTTATGCGACTGGTAATGTTATCAAAGTACCAATGGAGAAAGTACTTAATCCTATATCGAAACAATATAAATGGGAACCAATAGGTATTTGGACTATTACAAAGCCTGTGAAACAAAGTTCAGTCCCATCAGTGGTTGGTAACTTTGGTGATTCAGCCGTATCAGGTTGGTTCAACTCTACTGTTGGCGGAGCAATGCAAGAAGGAAAACAACAAAATGAAAAAAAATAGAATTAAATCAATAGTAATTATGTTTTATCTGTCATTTTCTTTTTTCTTGGCTGTCTTCTTGCTGAGTGTTATATCACAGGCTTTTAGTTTATGGTTTATAGACAAAGCCGATATTTTTTGTTCCATCAAAGACAATATAAGAGTTCATTTGCAAATTGGAGGAGCTGGTGCTTTAGCTGGGTTTGTACTTTGTTTATTTAAAATGTATTAGCCAGAAATAAGCAACTCGAAGAAAAGGGTAATTCGCCTGAATATGCTGCCTTGCGTGACCAGTTAGCGAAAGAAACACTAACAATTGATGTTCCACAACCGGACGGTACAGTCGCTCATTATGCGTTTCCGATGTTCCAGTATGGGAAAACCGATGCGCTGACAGACAATCTTGTGTATGCGGATGGTAAATACCAGTTAACGACCCGTGCAGGTGGTTTGTTACAAACCGCAGGTGGAGCAGTTGAGGTTATCGGTGGCACAGTGTCTTGTGGTACAGGTATTGGCTGTGCGGTTGGTGCGGTGATGGCGACACAGGGACTGGATAACATGAATGCGGGTTCTAACACCTTAGTGTCAGGTCAACCAGTGAAAACAATGGGGGCTAAAGGACTTGAAGCGTTGGGTGTCCCGCCGGAATATTCAGAAATTACCTATGCGGTAATCGGGCTGGGTGGCTCTGTAACCACGGTATTGACATCACCGAAGACAGGGAAAACGGTCACGGTATTGGTAGATAAGGATAACCTGATCACAAAATCTTTCTCTGATAAGGGAAATGTACCAAATGGAAATTCAACGCCAAAACAGACAAATCTGCCCAGTAATATCATCGCAGATGCAGAAGCGGGTGGATATTCATATTACGATAAGTTTAGAAATAAAGATGGCAGTTGGAATTGGCCTAAGAATTTAGGTTTTGCTGAAGATCCTGTTAAAACTACTCTTCCTGTAGGAACACGTTTGGACAGGTATGGAAAGCCTGATGGTTCATTTCTTGCTCCTAAAGGAACGCCTTATGAACAAAGAGCTTTAGCACCTGGTGCAAGAGCCGAAAAATACTATGAATATGAAGTGATAAAGCCTTTACCCGTAATACAAGGAAAAATTGCCCCTGCTTTTGAACAGCCTGGTGGTGGTATCCAAATTTTACCAAATTTGGAAGAAAGAGTAGATGTTCAATGGCTTATAGACAATGATTATCTTAAAAAGGTGAATTAAAATGCTGCATTCAATTGATGAAATACAAAAAAAAATTAACGAATTAGGGGCTAAAATAGGTATTCACTATAGAGATCTGCATATTTTTGCAGAATCTCCTGGAGATGGTAGGCCTCATATTACACTTGATAATGATCAATATAATTATGTTTGTGCTGAAAGGGGAGTTGAGTTTTCTAGAAAGGTAACCTCATCATTAGATGAATTGCTTTATTGGATTATGTCTAGTTTTGTCCGTGAAGTAGCGTACCAATATGAATTGGATCATCGCATTGAAAATAGAGATGGAAGACGTATTGCTTTTCCAATGGTCATTGAACTTATGGGAAAGCTCCAGCCAGCATGGGGATTGAAAGCGAAAAGTGAAATTGATGAAACGCTTTCTAGAAGCCCTTATGATGATGATAGCTATTAATTGTTACAGTGAAAAAAGCAGTTGAGTCAAACTACCTGAGAGTGAATGAACTGGATGGCTTTGCGCATAAAGTCCGTACTTGCAGAGGGGTAGTAATATGTTAAAAAATAAGGATATACACGATATTGATAGATTAATAACTTTATTAAAAAGCGTTGTTATTTATTTGAAACAATTGGGATATGAAGAAACATTTTGTCCAGATTTAAAAAAATCTATCAATATTCTTGAAAACAAATCCATAAACGGTATGGGTAATCTACATGATTACATCATGGGAGAGTTCAGAATGATGGCGGATAGAGGACAATACGGGGAAGAATATATAGACTCCCTGACTAATGAAATTTCCATGATTGTATCGGAAAACTCTCTCTTTAATAAATTCAATCGATAGATATAGCTTATTTTTTGAGTGGTTAAGAAATGGATTTCCTTTGAATTTTCTGTCGATTATCGCGAAAAACGCCGTTGACCACAATCGACTAACAACCAGTCTGGGGAATGAGAGGTCCAGTCTCTGGTAGAAAAAGGCATTTCACCGGTAAGCGTCCGGTGATCTCACCTTGTTCCTTCCATTCGACTCCTGCACGCTACGGCTTCTTATCTTTCATTTGGAGCCCCAATCATGCGCCGTAACCGATACACCCCGGAACAAAAACAGCAACATGTGACCCAATGGCGGCACAGTGGCCTGACCCGAAAACAGTATTGTGAACAACATCAGCTGAATTTTTCCTCTTTTCGGGACGGGATCGCCGGCAGTAAAAAACCCCCTCAAGACCCCAACCCGGGTTTGTCAGCCTTGTTACCCGTTTCACTCCAGCCCGCCCAGACACACACGGTCACCCTGCAGACGTCCGACGGCTATGCCATCACCTGCCCGCTGGCATTATTGCCGGAGGTGATTCAGGTGCTGACCCGATGCTGAAGCCCGAACAGCTTTTTCTGGTGCGGGAACCCGTTGATATGCACCGGGGAATTGATGCCCTGACCCAGCATATTGAACGGTTAAACCTGCGCGGACAGGAAGAAGCGGCGTTTGTTTTTTGCAACAAGGCCCGCTCCCGCCTCAAGGTGTTGCGCTGGGATCGCCATGGGGTCTGGTTGTGTACCCGCCGTTTGCACCGGGCCCATTTTGTCTGGCCCAAACAGGGGGAACGCAGCTGGATGATGACGCCCGCTCAGTTTGACTGGCTTATCATCTCAAATAAAAATTAAATATCTTCTTCCAGTTTTTTACGATCTAAATCCAGTAATTCCTGAAATTCCTTTGATTCTTTTAATTCCTGGGTTTTTTCTTTGAAATCTGTGTTCGTATAAACATCTGGACTCGTATAAATCAGTTGGCTGGCTTCTTTACCTTCTTTGACACATATGATACGTATATCAACTAATATCGTATTATTATCATAACCTACAGATATAGTTCCATCATTTTTTAGCGCATTCTCATATTCTTCTTTTGATGAGTACGATGACGGTTCTCCGTACTTTTTCTCTAACAATTTGCTGACTGGCTTCACGTATGAGCCAATATCAATATCTAATCTCTTAAATTTTCCATTAAAAAAAATGCCATTGCCCCACGCTTTTTGTTAGCAAGTGAAAAATCAGAGCACGAATAAAGTGATATTTCTTTTATTCGAGGGCTTTCTTCAAATTTTTCAAAATTACATAACTTCTTCGAAAGAAACTCTTCTTCTATCATGCCAAATTTTGCATCTTTATACCCATCAACTGCCATTGCTCCAAAGCTAACCATTCCCAGTGTAAGCATAATTACTAATTTTTTCATGTTATCTCCTTTTTTGCTTTAGATATTGATAGATTAATAACTTTATTAAAAATCGTTATTATTTATTTGAAATAATTGGGATATGAAGAAACATTTTACCCAGATTTAAAAAAATCTATCAATACTCTTGAAAACAATTCTATGAATGGTATGTATAATCTACATGATTACATCATGGGAGAGTTTAGAATGATGGCGGATAGAGGACAATATGGTGGCACAGGGACTGGATAACATGAATGCGGGTTCTAACATTGTAGTATCAGGTCAGCCAGTGAAAATAAATTTTATTAGCCATAACTGTCTGATTCAGGAAAATTCCTGTAAACCATTAATAAAATAACAAGTCATAATATGAAACAATACTTCACCGATGCCCCGCAAAATACAGGCAATTCTTACACTTGTATGATGGCTTTTATTGTCGTCTGCCGCCTTGCCGGGTTGAAACATGACAATGAACACAATCCAGCTTTTAATATCTCTCTCACGGCATGGAACAGGTCACGATCAGTGAAAGAATACAGCATATAAAGGGAAATGACTTTATGCTTGCGGTAACTGCCCACAGTAGATCCAAATTTTTAACTATTGAGCTATATTAATTACGGGCATCTCACAAGCCTGTCTGCGTGATAAACAGAGGGAAATACCATTTTTTATCAAGAAAATAATGATATTTTCCCCACACTTCATCATCAAACAAAAATTTGACCCCACTCAACCCAATCGATAAAGTATTTAACTGTTACCAATGATCCATTGCCTGTAAGGATCAGCGTTGAGCGGCGAACAAAAACTCCCGTAGCCTGAAAGGGAGTGCATACCATGCGGTACATCTGCGCACTTTTGGAAGCAGATATCATCGGACACATAACCCATCGTTTCGATGATGAAAGTTTCCCGGTGTTATTCACCACCGGCTACCGACACAACAGGGCAGAACATTCCCTGCCTCACGCTAATCGATACCGTTTTAACCGGTACGACATTCACCCACGTTTTGCCTTTATCACGATAAACGTCTCGAAAACTTCGCGGCGTCACTTGCGTTAACGCGCAGCGATGACCAAGTGACGCCGCCAGGCGTCAACGTCCAGAGCATGTCCGGTCTGGCTTTACGACCCATTTGAACCACGCATTACTCAAAGTCACCCGTTATTTCAGTCATTTTCTGATCCTGAACCCTTTTATTCGTTTGTTTTTTAACCCCCTACCTGGCAACAGGCTGATGCAGTAAAAAGGAGAAATCACACCACGTCATGATTAATGAGGCGTTCATCCTGACTAAAATCAGGCTCTGAACGGGGAGTACTCCATCGCCGTGCCCGGCACGTAGCGAACTCCTGCAAAAACTCAACACAATTTTCCCCTGCTACACATTATCTGACGCACCACGGAACGGTGAACCTGAACCGACACGCAGGGACTTGTTTAAAAAACGAATAAAAACAGAGAGAAAGTGACAAGAGAGGCGTAGATGGCGCAGAAATCGGCACGTTCAAAAATTGAGTTGTTCAGAAAAGAATTTATCACCCATGCCCGAAACGGGCGCGGAAGTTTTGCGACGGTGGCGGATCGAGAACGGATTGCCCGACAGTTCCTTAATTTTCTAAAAGATAACGGGATTAAGCTCCGACAGATGGACAGCCTCAAAGCCAAATACATTGAGCGCTATATTGCTGAGCGTAAGGCCAACAAAATCAGTCACCGAACCCTGCAAAATGAGATGTCAGCCCTGCGGACGATTTTAAGGCAGGCGGGCAAGCATAAACTGGCCGCACCGGATAACGCCCGCCTGAGTAACCGGGCACTGGGTATTGTCAAGACGAGTCGCACAGGCACTAAAACGGCATTAATGCCTGCGGAATTTCAGGCGGTTTTCCAGCAGGTTGAGCAAAAAGACCGGCGTGTGGCGGCGGTCATGCAACTGGCCTATGTGCTGGGGTTACGTACCAAAGAAGCGGTGGAAGCCTATAAATCCCTGGACACCTGGAAAAAAGCGCTGGAAAACGGGCAGACCTCTGTGCGGGTGGTGTTTGGCACCAAAGGCGGGCGACCCAGACAGACGCTGATACTGGATCGGGAAGCCTTGCAACAGGCGATTGCCTACGCCGAATGCGAGCAGGCAGGGCGCAGTGGAAAACTGATTGATAAACCGACGGTTATTCAGGCCATAGATCGTTACCGGTATATTGTCAGAAGGGCAGGTCTGAGCGGCAAGAAAGCCCCGCACAGTATGCGCTATCATTTTGCCCGGCAATCGGGTGAATATTACACCGCGCAGGGTTTCAGTGAGCGGGAAGCACAGGCACTGGTATCGATGGATTTGGGGCACGGTGATGGGCGTGGGCGCTATATCCGGCAGGTGTATTACCCGAATATTGAGGATGAATAAGATCATCGCGCTTCTGATATTATTTTTTGTCTCGGAAAATGAATTACGTATTGACCTTATGATTTCCGTTCATTAGCGTGGTCAGACTTATCGATGATCCGGTCGCTTGTAAGGATCGCCTTCGGGCAGCGACACCCACACTCCCGTAGCCTGCAAGGGAGTACACACTGTGTGGTACATCTGCGCACCTTTGGAAGCAGATATCATCGTTGATGATGATGAAGGTTATTTAATCCATTCTGGCATTACGCCAGTCACCCGGACGGGGAACATGCTTCCCGTCGGGCAGGGTGTTCTCCGTCTTTTTTATTCACAGGAGAACATCATGCAAAAAAGTGAACTTATCATGCTGGACAGTCCCGCGCTGTCTGCGGCATTTCCCGGCAAAAAACCGCTGGAGCGGTTGTTTCTGGGGTTTCTGATTGCCAATACCGCCTCAACGTTATGCCAGGATGACCCGTCTGAGCAATGGACAGGCCGGCAGGTGTCTGAGTCGCTGGCCTATATGGTGCCGACATCAGCGAAAAACTATCCGGTTTACCTGCCGGACACGCAGTTAAGGGTGACACTGTCGGCGGATGCGTTCGGGCTGGCGGTGACGTCAATCGTGCTTGCCCGTATTGCCGCGCTGAATGAGCGGGATGCCTGTCGGTTTTGCGAATTGCGGGCATATGCGAAGCAACACCCGGAAAACGCGCTGATAGGGTCAGTCATGGCATTGGTGCCCCCCGAGGACTTTATCAGCCGGTCATTAATCGAAAATAAAAATAATCATTCTCACTGACGTTATCAGCCCATGACGCTGTTAACTCTTTTCTTAAGCGCCTGACCAGGGAGCCGAAAACACCTTCCCGGTCTCGGGCGGGTGTTTTCTTTATTTGACCTCAAATCAAGGAAATACGTATGAACCCGATTTTTTTACCGGCACCGGATGACACCGGTACGGTATCCCATGAAGAACTGTTTACTGTTCAGGTCACCGGCCTGATGCAGCACCCGCAAGCGAGGCAATCACTGCGGGAAGAAACCCTGACCGTGTGCGAAGCGGTCTCAGTCACCGAAGCGGTACAGCGGCTGAAAGTTATCCACCTGCTGGGCGACTGGCCGGTGCCGGAAACGTTATCTGACCAGTTTAAGTGCATTTTTTTCCCGCTGACCGTCATGATTTATGACGCACAGGATGAAAAAGTGCTCGGCGGCCGGTTTTATGACGAGATTGTCTGGGCACAGCCGGTGACACGGGCCTCAGAACGCCTGTCACTGGAAAAGCAACAGCAGCAGTTGTGTCAGTCAGCCGTGCTTGAGCAGGGCTGGCAGAATGCCCCGGAAGCCCGTGCCAGCCGCGTTATTGTCGTTGCATGTGATTTCACCTCGTTATCAACAATGCCGTGAAGTGCAGGAGATTCTCCGGCACGGCACGACAGTCAGCATTTAACCCGTGAGGTATGACTATGGCACCTTTACGTTTAACTGCCTGGCAGGTGATTGCCGGCACACTGCTGAAGCGGCATTTTGGCCTGAACCTGGATGATACGGCCCTGTGTGAAGCGGACACGGTGGCTGAGCTGATGGCCAGTGGCGTCCCGCCCTTTGAAGCCATTAACGCGTTAGTGGATAAGTACGATTTAACCCGGCTGGATGCGCAGGATATCCAGGGCAGTACACCGTATCTGGGTATTCATGATGAACTGAGGGTACTTTTCGACTGCGGTATTACCGGGACGCTGCTCAGTCAGAACAACGGGTCACTGTCTGAGTAACCCCTTTTTTTAATCACCCATCGGGGGAATGGTGCCCTGATGGCCCGGTTCCTCCGGTTTATGCTTATTAATCCCAATGAGGAACCTGACCATGGCAGAATGGGTCACCAATCAACTGGACATCACCGGCAAGTCGGTGTGTATTGACGTCATGCAACAATGGGTCTGCGGTGAAGAAATCCCCCGTTACCGTCAGGCCGTTCTGCAAAGCCTGCGGCTGTTTCTGGCCGGCTGTGCGGGAATACTGAAACCGGCCAAACCGCAAACCTATACGCCTTACCCGGCGTTAGTCCGTGGTACAACGGCACCGACACCGCAGAGCCTGGCTTTTGACCAGTGGCTGAAGCTGTTGCAGGATAATGTGCCGTTAAACAGCGACAACATTAAACGGACAGATAACCTGTACCGCCAGTCCGGTCTCAGCCTGATGCGCTGGGAAAACATCCCGGCGCCGGCGCGTGACAGTATCGCCCGTCTCCTGACCCGCCAGTATACCGACTGGTTTGGGATGGTGGGCTGGTCTGACACACCCGATATCGGCGCGTGCTGGGATAAGCTGAGTGTTTACCCGGAATCGGCGCCGCCCTGCGATATGCTGATGATAATGCCGACCCGGCTGGCGACTGAGATTAACGGTAACAGTGGCTTGTTGAAAGGCATTGCGACGACGGCACAGTTTTACGACGGGCAATACGGCCTTGAATGGCCGTTGGGTCACCATGTCCGCTGGGAGCGCCGGAATGTCAGCTGCTTAACCGTGCGCTTTGATTCCCCGTGGTCACCGCCGTCGGCTGAGCTGATGGGCGAACTGTCATCGGTGTTTGACTGTGAAATCCGCCACGGGTACAGCGCATCGTCAGGTCAGCTCAAAGGCTACGATTGCTATGACCAGGGCGAGCATGTGGACAGCGGCAACGGGCTGTCAGGACGGGAAAACCGGCCGGCGCTTTATCTGGTCAACGAGGAGAAGCAGGCGGTGAACCTGCCTGTGCCGGCCATCGCGGTCGGGCCATAGCCATTCGTTTAACTCACCATTAATGTATTGTTTTATCTTCACTTCAACCGAAAGGGGAAAACAGGTTCCCCCTTTCGGAACGTGTCTTCCCCGTATTTTTTACAAGGAAAACACGTGATGTCATCACAGCCGGATCACCAGAAAGCATTTATCGCGCTGTTTAACCAGACGGCGCGTTATCACCGTCGTTATCAGGTCTTTCAGGATTTTTGCAATTGTGCGATGGCCGCCATTCACAATAAATACTGTTACAGCGAGGCGCTGGAGCAGTATTACCTGAAAACCATCAAAAAGTACGAACGGGAGGATATTGACCGGATTGTGCAGCTGTTTTCCCATATGGTGCTGGGGCTGGCCCAGGCACCCGGCGATTTTCTGGGCAGTGTGTTTATGCAGCTGGGATTGGGGGATAAAACCCTCGATCAGTTTTTTACTCCCTGGAGCGTGGCCAGAATGATGGCAGAGATGCAGTTACAGGATGTCTCTGAATTATTGAAAACCCAGCCCTTTGTCACCTTCCATGAGCCTTGCTGTGGTGCGGGCTGTATGACTTTAGCTGTTGCTGAGGTATTAAGAGAACAGGGGCATGATCCGTTATGCAGCCTGTGGGTGTCAGCGATAGATATTGACCCGCTGGCGGCGGTGATGGCTTACATCCAGCTTTCCCTGACCGGCATTCCGGCCGCGGTGACTATCGGTGATGTACTGAATGATCCCGGTAGCCAACGGACACGCTACACGCCGGCGCATTATCTGGGTAACTGGTCTCAGCGGTTACAGGCGTATCAACAGCCCCGGGTGGCATAAATTTCCTTTTCACTTTGGCGCCTTTCGGGGCGCTTTTTCTGTTTTCAAATCACATTAATTTATTGAATTTATGATGAAAATTAAGGTGATTCGGTAAGTGAATCCATGGATGAATCGAGTCAGTTTAATTTTCATTTCCGCAAAAAGAGTTTTTCCTTGTTTCAGACTGGGATTCACCGACACTGAGTCCAATTTGAACCGAAGGAGAATGTAATGAACGCATCCCAACCACTTGGCCTTTGGCACCGCACTGGAATTGAGAGA
>NZ_LDNM01000024.1 GCF_001028135.1 Xenorhabdus griffiniae | reverse complement strand
GGCTAATTAGATCACGTTATTAACCCTTATTCAATAGGTGTTAAAAAGTATGCTCGCGCCCTGTCTGTATGACAACTTCCAGTAATTCCTCAGGTGTTACGCCAACATTAAGCGCCCCTCGCATATGTAACTCCAACTGTTGCGGGGCATTACCAAGACTGACTAAAGAGGCCACTGTGAGCATTTCACGTGTCTTAAGGTCAAGACCTGGGCGACCCACCACTGAACCAAATGCATAATCAGTCACCAGATAAGGTAAGTTTTCATCCAACTCTTTAAGACGATTGATGACTTTATCGGCCAAACCCTTTTCTAGCTGATCCATAATGTCCCGACCATGATTTGTCAGCTCAATACCTTTTTTCATACCGCTTTCTCCGTTAGTTTTTTACTGATGGAATGATGAGTAGGGATTGTAGTGATGATAAATATGGACAGCGCGATTGCAGCACCAGCGGTAACAAAGAGTGCATGAAGTGACAAAACTGAAACCATCCAAGCTCCCACTAAAGCACCAATACCGATTGCTCCGTTAAAAAACGAAACATAAACCGCAGATGCAGGAAACACTTCGTCACCGGCCAGACGGAGCACCCAAGTTTGTAACCCCACAAAAATTCCAGAAATTGCGACGCCCCATAAAACTATGGCTATCAGGATATCTGTGCGGGATAATAATTCTGCTCTGATACCCAAGATCAGAAGAACAATCCCGATAAGCAAAGCAGACAGTGTGACCGTCGTTTTAAGGTGCTTATCAATGATAATACCCGTCAGGAAATTACCGCCTAAACCTGCAATACCATAAATGAATAAGATTGTAGGGATGAAATCCTTCGAAAATATGGGTTGCGCATTGAGCCAGGGTTCGATGAAAGTAAACGCAGCAAAGTGTGCTGTAATGGCAAGTAATGTGGCCACATAAATTTTCCATTGCATGGCTGAACTCAGCACACTTTTTAAGGCGTTAATGCCAATCGTACTTTTAGTTGTCACTTTAGGAACAAGCAGCATGATGCCAAAAAATACAACCACACTCAGCAATGCCATCAACCAAAATGCTTGACGCCAACCAAAATGCAAGCCTATGTAGTTAGACAAAGGGACACCCAATACGCTGGCGGCTGAAACGCCACCAAAGACAATGGATGTTGCGATACCCAGATACTTTATCGGCACCATTGCCACCGTTGTTGCTCCGATCATCGCCCAGAAAGCACCATGAGCCACAGAGCCAATGACACGAGCAACCAGCAGTACTTCAAATGAATCGATGGTTGCAGACAAGGTATTTGATACAGCCAAGATCATTGTCAGCGTTAACAACAGGATCTTTTTGGGGAAATTCCCCAGAAAAACAGAGGCCAAAAGCGCACTTAATGCCCCACCCCATGCGTACAGTGATACCGTCATCCCAATGCTGGATTCTGACGTATTAAGGCCATCTGCTATAGGTGTCAGCAGACCAACAGGAGCCAGTTCAGTCGTCACAATAGTGAACGTTGATATTGCAAGAATAAACAAAGCTAACCATGTCCTAAACGACATCTCAGGACTTTTAATTTCTGAAGTCATAAATTACACCCTTTAAATAAATTCAACCCTTCAATATCAAAATACCACTATGAATTTTCATGAGAATTGTTCATTTTGTAATTCATTTTTGATATCAAAGGCCTTATTATTCAAGATGCCACTCAATGAATGGAATGGAGAATTTGTGGACAGCCTACGTGGTAAGCTACCTAGCATAAAACAGTTACAATGTTTTTTAGCCGTTGCTCAAGAGCTTAATTTCAGAAGAGCAGCCGAAAGATTACATATGACACAACCTCCCCTGACTCGTCATATCAAATGTCTTGAAGAAACTCTTGGTTGTGATCTTTTTACCCGAAATACGCATAAAGTTCATCTGACAGACAATGGGCTGATGCTAGTTAAAAAAGCAACATACCTTATCAATGAACTCACTCTGTTTATGGATAAAATTAAAAATGAGGAAAGTTATTTACGTATTGGGCTTACCAGCACTTTAAATTTTAATAATATCCCTGAGCTAAGTAATAAAATTAAAGCGCTTATGACAGGAGGGGAAATTGGCACATCACATCTGGTTTCTAGCCAACTCTTGCGTTTTCTCTCAAAAGAGAAAATAGATCTTGTTGTTATAGGAGAACAAAGTCTACATAATAAACATGATTTTCAATTTTACTGGCTCTATCGTGAACCTCTTCTGCTTGCATTACCGTCTTCTCATCCTGGCAGTTTGAAAGAAAAAGTGTCGCTTACCGATGTTGCCGATCTGTCTCTTTTTTGGTTTTCAAGAAACGCAAATCCCGCTTTTTACGACAAATGTGAAAGTTATTTTCAACAATTACCTTTCTTATTAAAAAGATGTCAGGAGCCTGATGATTCTCTGGTCATGCTTTCCAGTATTGCAAGAGGGAAAGGAATGGCGATTATGCCCCGTTCTATGTGTATCTCTAATCAAAAAGGGCTTTGTTACAGGGAATTAGATAAAGTTGCTGCTCAATCCTTAAATATTGATATCTATACAGCCATTCGTAAGAATGAATCCAGAGAAGTCGTTATCAATGGCTTAAACCATTTACTCAATGAAAAAGAAGTTTAGGTTATATTTTTAATTGAAGTGATCAATAAAAATTGATCACTTCAAATTGAGCAAGGCACAAGATTGAAAACAGGTACAAACTTTGGTTTCTCTTACTCACATGACCAAATTTTTTAATAGGTAATCTATAAAAAGACGGTTCTTACGTTGAAGTTGTACATTATTTGGAAATACAACTGTTATTTCCTGTTTGGGTAGATGATATTCTGGGAAAAGCGCTACCAGAGTACCAGACGCTATATCTTCATTGACAAGCCATTCGGGTAATACAGATACGCCTAAACCAGATAGAGTCAGTGAACGAATGGCAGAGGAATTATTTGAGGCATATTTAATTTTTCCACGGATGATAAACCTGGGATGAATAGGATGTTTTAATTCCCATTGGGTTGGGTTTTGTAGATTCGTGTTGGCAATCCAGTCCACTTTATTCAGCTCCATCGGTTCACTAATAGGGTTGCGTTCTAACCAATGTGGAGCTGCAACTAATTTAATTTTAAAAGTCGCTAACTGCCTGCTTTTCAATGTTGAATCATCTAATGTCCCCAAACGGATCGCAAGATCAATTCTCTCGGTAATTAAATCATTTAAGGCTGAGTCAGCAAAATAGCCAATTTCCAGTTGAGGATGGATTTCACAAAATTGACTGATTAAAGGAAGCAGAAATTTTTCACCAAATTCCACTGTTGAAGTAATTCGTAATTTTCCGGCTAAGGAGTGATGCCGTTCCGCAACATTATCGAACGCAACCTGAATGTGATGAAATATTTTTTTAAAATCTTCATAAAATTCTCTCCCCGCTTCTGTTAATGCAATACCACGAGTATTACGCACTAACAATGGTACGCTTAACGCTTCTTCCAGTGCTTTCACATGAATGCTGGCGACAGCTTTGCTGATAAATAAAGTTTCAGCCGCGCGGGTAAAAGAGCCGCATTCTACCACCGTAAGGAAAGTTTGTATCCGATTAAGATGAGGTTGCATTTTTATTGTTAAATATAATTAAATTAAGTGTTTAAATTAAATGAATAGACTAACTAAGTCAATGGTCATTAAACTTCCTGAATGGAGGTAAAATAATGAGTTATCGCTATCGTATTGCATTAATATTTTTGCTTGGTTTCTTTATTGATTGCATCAATATTTTTATGTCGGCAATTGCTTTGCCTGATATTGCCGATCAAATGTCTGTTTCTGAATCTCGCGTAGCTTGGGTATCCAATAGTTATATTCTGGGTTTGACACTCATTATACCTATTAGTAGCTGGTTGGCTGAACGTTTTGGCACACGGCAAATTATGGCAGCTTCAATGCTACTTTTCTCTATAGCTGCTCTGTTTTCTGGTCTGGCGGAACATTTCTATGATTTAGTATTGTGGCGCTTTATTCAAGGATTGGGAGGCGGTTTGTTGATTCCGGTCGGGCAAGCGTTAACCTTTGGGTTGTTTAAAAAGCATGAACGGGCAAAAATCTCGACATTGGTTATGGCTGTTGCACTCATTGCACCGGCTATTTCCCCGGGTGTTGGCGGTGCTATTGTTGATCACTATAGCTGGAGTTGGGTGTTTCTTAGCAATATCCCTTTCAGCTTGCTAGCATCCATTCTTTCACTGATTTGGCTGCGTAATGAAACAATTTCGGCTCAAAAACCTGATCTGAAGGGATTGTTATTGGTTAGTTTAGCATTGGTATCTTTACTATCAGGACTTTCTATGTACGCTGATGCAACCCAGAAATGGCTGCCAATTATCTTCCTGACCAGTGGCGCTTTTTTTACTCTGTTTTATATACGACATTACCATCGTGTACAAAATGCTATTCTGGATCTGTCTGTAATAAAAAATACTCGTATGCGTATTTCCGTGTGGATTTATCACTCAATTCCAGGCGTATTTACCGGCGTTAATCTGTTGAATATTTTTTATCTACAACAACAACTGGGATGGTCAGCGGAAAAAACCGGCTCTCTCATGATTTTATATGCGATTGGTGCATTGGGTGCCATATTAATATGTGGACGAATGTATAACCGTTGGGGTGCTCATCGTCTATTTTTATGTGGGATTGTACTTCATGCTATTGGTATTGCTTTCTTAGCTACCATTAATCACGCAAACGATGTACCAGGCTTGATTGGCGCGTATTTGCTGATGGGAATTGGTGGAGGCATTGGGGCTAACACTGCACAGACAACTGCGCTAATGGATTTTGCCAATGAAAAATTATCTCGAGCCAGTGTGATTTGGAATATCAATCGTCAAATGTCATTTAGTATTGGCACGGCGTTATTTACTATGATTTTTAATTTATTACAGCAAGGATCTATTTCTGCTAATGCGTATCACCTGACTTTTATCCTTGCAGCGATAATCGGTTTATTACCTTTAATGAGTCTGCATAATTTAAAAAAACATTCGGAGAACCTATGCGAAAAGAAAAAGAGTTAATTGCCTGCCAAAGTGTTATTGAAATTCATCAATGGATTGAAAATGTTTTCACCAATAAACAGGAAAAAAATTCTGACTCATTGCATAAACTACTCAATAGTTTTACCCCTGATTTTACTATGATCACTTTGGCCGGTCAGCATGTCTTATTAAATCAAGTAAAAGAAATGTTTGTTAATAGCATTGGTTCCAGACCAAATTTAAAAATTGAAGTTGATAACTGCACTGTGATCGCATTCAGTGCAGAATATGTTGCGGTGCGTTATCGTGAAAAACAGACCAAAGATGGAAATACGAATTATCGTTGGTCACTGGCAATTATTTCATTCGATAATTCCCACCCTCAATGGCGTTATTTACATGAAACAATGATTTCAGAATGAAATTCGGCTCAGTCATGGCTGAATATCAAATTATTCAAGTACATTAATATCAAAAAAAAACAGGCGAGACCAACAAAGCTGGTCTCGCCTGTAATAATCAGGTTAATTGATATTTATTCCACAATTAATCGTGAAATTACACCGCCTCCGCTTCACAATTCATTGCTAACGCCTGACTTAAGGTTTTAGCCAAAATGGTTTTATTTTCACTATCCTCCATCAGGCTAAAGTGGTCGCCCGGTACAGATGTTAGCTGGAGCAAAGAATCAGGCATAACCTGCTTCCAGCCTAACGACGGTTCCATACTCAAAGAGGGTAATGCGGATTCTGTAACGAAAGGGATCTGCGGATAAGATTCTGTCGCATAGAACTGGTGGAGCGTTATCGCCAATGCTTGTGGTTCATATTCTTTAACCATTTGCATATAATTTACCATCTGTTCCCAACGTTTTGCGATCAAGTCAGGACGCAGATTTGCCGGATATAGTCCCAGTTCCTGCGCCGCAGCAATAAATTGCACCAAATTCAGTTTATCAATTCTCTGATGCAATACCGCAATCTCCTCTTCATGTTCCCCGCCCGACTGTTTTGCCCGTTCAGCAAGAAAATGAAGCTTTGGTTGAATAACCTGCTGCTTAAAGCAGTGAGGGGCAGGCGTATCAATCAAACCCAGAAAATCGACGGTCTCACCGGCGTTCAAAAGTTGCTGGGCAATGGCATAAGCCAGTACACCACCAGAAGAGTAACCGTAGATCCGGTATCGGCCTTCCGGTTGAACCGCCTTCATAAAGGTGATCATTTTGGCGGCCAATGCCTCAATAGTCGATATCGGCTCTTCATTGATGGATGGCCAGGGCAAGGCATAAACCGGATAGTCTGACTGAATATGTTTAGCCAATCCAAAGACATAGGAGTAATCATCCATGCCGCTGGACACAAAGAATAACGGCGGTTCCATTCCAGATGGCCGCACAGGTATCGCACTGCTTTGCGGCTGGGACAGTGGATCTAATGTGATTTTTGATACCAGTTCAGCCAGCACAGGGAATTGGAACAGGTCATTCAATGTACACATCAAACCACGGCCTACGGCAAGGTTTATCATCCGCACAGCAAGCAGCGAGTGTCCACCCAACGCAAAGAAATTGTCATACCGGCCTATTTGCTCCACTTCCAGCAATTCACGCCAGATAGCCGCTAATGCCATCTCAATCTCCCCCTGCGGCGCTTCATAGACCTGATGAACAAAGGCATTCTGATCTGGTTCCGGCAGCGCCCGACGATCCAGCTTACCGTTAGGGTTCAGCGGAAATGCGTTCAGACGGACAAAAGCCGCCGGCACCATGTAGTCAGGCAACAGTGCTCTCAGATGGCTATACAAGCAGGTAGCCAGTCCAGCTTCCGCTGGTGCCACCACATAAGCCACCAGACGTTTATCCTGCCCATCACCCAGAGCCAGTACGATAGCTTCACGCACCGTCGGGTACTCCGTCAGCCGGGCTTCGATCTCTCCCGGTTCAATCCGGAATCCCCGGATTTTCACTTGCTGGTCGTTACGGCCAATAAATATCAGGTTGCCATCCGGCAAGTAGCGGGCCAAATCTCCGGTGCGGTACATCCGTGCATCCGGTGTCTGACTAAACGGGTCAGGCAGGAAACGTTCAGCCGTCAGATCAGGGCGATTGAGATAGCCACGGGCTACACCGTCACCACCAATATACAACTCCCCGACCGCTCCCAGTGGAACCGGCTGGCCGCAGGCATCCAGCAGATAAATACAAGTGTTGGCTGTCGGTAGTCCGATAGGAATTAACGTATCGGTATAATCTGCCGGACAACGCCAGGTGGTGGCACATACCGTGATTTCTGTCGGGCCGTACGCATTGAACAGCGTGGCCCGTCCATGCAATGCCTGGAGCAGCGCCGCACTGGGCGCTTCTCCGCCCAGTATCAATGTTGGTCTTATGTTTATCTCCGGTAAATCTGCGCCATCCCCCAGCAGAGCGGGTGTCAGGCAGGCATGAGTCACCGCCTGTTCTTCCAGATAATGCCAAAGGCGGCGCGGATCCTGACGAATCGCATCGGCAGGAATGTCCAGAGTGGCACCACCACACAATGCCATCATGATTTCCCAGACACTGGCATCGAAACCAAATGAGGAGAATTGCAGCATCCGGCTGTGGGCATGAATGTCAAACTGGCTGATTTTACCCCGGATAAGGTTGACTAACCCACGATGTTCAACCATCACCCCTTTCGGTGTACCGGTCGAGCCGGAAGTATAAATCACATAGGCCAGATGCCGTGACGTTAACGCAGGAATCTGCGGATTGTTGTCCGGTTGATTGTTGTCCGGCTGGTCAGGCAGAGTATTCGGGTCAAGTACGGTGAATTTCGCCAGTGCTTCTTCGCCCAGAGCGGCACGTCCGGTATTATCCGCCAGTACGATTAACGGGACAGGATCTAACGCAGCGGCATCATTCAGCATATAAGCCAGACGATCACCCGGATAGGCGGGATCCAGTGGTACGTAGGCACCACCCGCTTTCAGTACTGCCAATAACGCCACCACCATCGCTGGCGAACGTGTCACACAAATCGCCACCCGCTGATCCGGTACTACCCCCAGAGAGATAAGCTGGTGAGCGAGTCGATTGGCCTGAACATTCAGTTCCGCATAGCTTAAGATCTGCGCCTGATGTATCACCGCTGTAGCATCAGGGGTTTTCTCCACCTGTTGTTCAACCCACTGATGGATACACAGTTGTTCGGAATAGGCTATTTCAGTCGCATTCCGCGTTTCCAGCAACAGCCGACGTTCCGCCGATGACAAAATATCAATTTCCCTGACCGGTCGTTGTGGGTCAGCCACCATCACTTGCAATACGGTGTGCAGATAACCCGCATACCGCTCGATTGTCTGGTGATCAAACAAGGCCGTTGCATAATTCAGACTACCTGCAATTCTGCCTTCTTCCTCAAACAGGCTAAGTTCAAGATCAAACTTGACCACATCAAAACCCTGATCAACCGGTAAGGTTTCCAGCGCTGGCAATTTCCACTCTATTTTCTCATTGTTCTGCCAGGCAAACATCACCTGAAACAGCGGCGTATGCGCCAGTCTGCGCGGCGGTTTCACAATTTCCAGCACCTGTTCAAACGGCAGATCCTGGTTATCTTGTGCCGCCAATGTCGTTTGCCGCACACGCGCAAGTAATTCCGTCACATCCGGGGTGCCCGATAAGTCGATACGTAAGGCCAATACATTGACAAAGAAACCCACCAGGGATTCAATTTCCTGACGCCCACGGCCGGCACAAGGTGTGCCGATAACCAGATCACTCTGACCTGACAGGCGCGACAGAACCATCGCCCAGGCTGACAGAATGGTGATGAATAACGTTGTTCCCTGCTGCTCACTCAGGCGCTTGAGGGAGTTCGTTAACGCCTCATCCAGATTGATGGGCAATGAACTCCCGATAAACGACTGCTGAGGAGGACGTGGCCGATCGGTGGGTAAATCAAGCAGTACCGGTGTACCAGCCAACAAGGTACGCCAATAGTCAGACTGGGACTGTAAGCGTTCAACCGAAAGCCACTGACGCTGCCATGCCGCATAATCAGGATACTGAATCAACAGCGGTGGTAGTGGATCAGGTTGGCCTGTCACCAAAGCCGTATAGAGGGCACTTAGCTCTGATTTCAGTATTCCTAAAGACCAGCCATCAAAAATAATATGATGCAAGATCAGCAGAAATACAGACTCATCGTCTGCCAGTTGTATCAAACTGGAGCGGATTAATGGTCCCTGTGCAAGATCAAACGATTGCCCAAACTCCTCCATACACAAACGCTTAAGTTCTCCGTCCACGTCAGGTGCGCCTCGCAGATCATATTTCTTCATGGTCAAACCGGATTCCGTCGGCAATAGCCCAACCTGGGGCTGACCATCAACCGTCACAAAGACAGAACGCAAGGCTTCGTGGCGGGCAAACAGAGCATTCAGCGCCCGCTGCCAGGCACCGATGTCAAACTGACCACGCACACGCTGTATTACAGGAATATGGTAGGTATCACTCACCCTTTCAAACTGCGAGAGGAACCACAGATGATGCTGGCTAAACGACAATGGCAGAGCACTCTCGCGGGATACCGGAGTAATCTCAGGCAACCTGTCACTATCCTCATGACATTGTGCGTAGATCCTCTCCGCAAACGCAGCCAGAGTGGGTGCCATAAACAAAGTAACAAGCGGTAGTTCAGCACCGAAAGTGGCTACCCGGTTCATCACCCGCGCAGCCAATAACGAATGGCCTCCCAACGCGAAGAAATTATCATGTCGACTAATCTGTTCAACCCCTAACACCTCACGCCAGATAGCCGCTAACGCCGTTTCTATTTCCCCTTGTGGAGCTTCATAAACCTGACGGGCAACGTCTTCTTCTCCCGGAGCTGGCAATGCCCGACGATCCAACTTGCCGTTAGCGGTTAGCGGGAAGGCGGTCAAACAGACAAAAGCCGCCGGCACCATATAATCCGGTAACAGAGCACTCAAATGCTCACGCAGGCTCGCTGCCAATCCGTCATGCGATTCTGCTACCACATAAGCGACCAAACGTTTATCCTGCCCATCACCCAGCGCTAATACCTGCGCTTCACGTACCGCGAAATGTTCTGTCAGCCGAACTTCAACTTCCCCCGGTTCAATTCGAAAACCACGGATTTTAATTTGCTGGTCATTACGCCCCACAAATACCAGATTGCCGTCCGGCAGATAGCGAACCAAATCGCCGGTGCGATACATGCGGGCATCAGTGTCATCACTAAACGGATCAGCCAGGAAACGTTCGCTAGTTAGCTCAGGACGATTGAGATAACCACGGGCAACACCGGCTCCTCCAATATACAGCTCCCCCACCGCCCCTAAAGGCACCGGCTGACTGAGGGCATCCAGCAGATAAATTCGGGTGTTAGCCGTCGGGCGTCCAATCGGAATGAATCCTCCCTGATAATCTGATGGACAACGCCAGACGCTGGCGCAAACGGTGATTTCTGTCGGGCCATAAGCATTGAATACCGTTGCCCGACCATTCAGTGCCTGAAGCAAGGCTACACCGGGCGCCTCACCGCCCAGTATTAATGTTGGTTTGATGGTTATCGCCGGTAAATCCGCACCATCCCGCAGTAGCGCAGGTGTCAGACAAGCGTGCGTTACCGATTGTTCTTCCAGATAATGCCAAAGATATCCTGACTCCTGACGAATGGCATTGTCAGGAATAACCAGACTGGCGCCACTGCCTAATGCCATCATGATTTCCCAGACACTGGCATCAAAACCAAATGAAGCGAATTGCAACATCCGGCTATGGGCATGAACAGCGAACTGGGCGATTTTATCCTGGATAAGGTTGACCAGCCCGCCATGTTCAACCATCACGCCTTTCGGCGTACCCGTCGAACCGGAGGTGTAAATCACATAAGCCAGATGACGGGAGGTCAACGCCGCGACGTGTGGGTTATTATCTGGTTGATCAGGCAATGAATTCGGATCAAGAACAACATGCTGCGAAAGCATTTGCTCATTGAATGCGGAACGTCCGGTATTATCCGCCAATAAAATAGTCGGTGCAGCATCGGTCAAAATATGGATCAGACGTTCACCCGGATAAGCAGGATCCAGCGGCACGTAGGCACCACCCGCTTTCAATATTGCCAGCAGTCCCACTATCCGCGCCGGTGAACTGGCCACGCAAATCGCTACCCGCTGCTCCGGCTCAACACCCAGCGCGATAAGCTGATGCGCCAGCCGGTTAGCACGAATATTTAATTCCGCATAGCTAATAGATTGGTTTTCATAGACCAACGCCGTGGCGTCCGGGGCATTCTCCACCTGTTGTTCAAACAGTTGATGAATGCACAGTTGGTCAGGATAGGCTGTTTCGGTCGCATTCCAGGTTTTCAGCAACAATGTGCGCTCAGTTTCCGGCAGGATTTCCAACACCTGTACCGGCGTTTCCGGTGCCTGTTCAAGTGCCTCTGCCAGGCTCTCCAGCGCCTGCTGCATGTAACCGCATATCCTTTCCGGATCAAAGGGTTGTACAACCTGAGCCGTCAATCCCAAATCGGAACCCCCATCCTCTACCGACAACACAAACGGGTAGTTAGTCCGTTCCTGTGCCCCAAGGAATTCAATTCCACTGATGAGGTCATCCGACGTGACCGGCTGGGTATTATGTCGGTAATTCAACAGTGCATTGAACAGCGGTGTCCCGCGGGCTACCCCACTGCAACGTTGAGCCAGCGCCAGTGATGCATGTTCATGCGCTAATAATCCTGCCAATCGGCTATGGGCAGCCTGTACGCTCTCTCGCACCGGCGTTTCATCGATATCCAACCGTAACGGCAGGGTATTAATAAACAGCCCCATGCCATTGTCGGCGCCTTCGCCAGCCTGCATACGCCCAAACAGCACTGTGCCAAATACCACTTGCTTCTGATCACTGGTACGTGACAACACCTGTGCCCAGGCCAAATGGCACAGCGCCGCCACACTGACGCCCAAACGCCGGGCCTGATTACGCAGGCGGTTATTCAGTGCAGGCGTCAGCATTCTGTGCGATTCCGCCACCTGCGAGCCGTCATGGTGTACTTCTGTTAATCCGAATGGCAGCGTCGGTTCCTCCACTGCCGCCAGCATATCAGTAAAGAAACGGGTATGTTCTTCCTGACTGATCCCCAATTGAGCCTGAGCGACCAAAGTACGAAAAGGTACTGGCGCAGGCAAGCTGCCTCCCCGCCCGGTCAGATACGCCTGCACTTCGCCGTTCATCACTTCCAGCGTGGTATGGTCACCAATCAGGTGATGTAACAGTTGCAGCAGGATCCAGCGGCCATCAATATCCTGAGCAATCACAAAGCGCAGCAACGGTGCCTGACTCAGGTCAATACGATGCTGGCACGGATCAAAGCGTTGGGCCAGTTGGTCACTGATCGAACCGTCAGCCGGATTGAGTGTCAGTTCTGTGATGAATAAGGAAACCTGACGACAAACCACCTGAGCCGGAGCGGATAATCCCTCCCAGATAAAAGCGGTTCGCAGGATATCATGGCGATCAACCACCTGTTGAACGGCGCTCAGATAACGATCCAGCAAAGACCGATCGGCAAAAGCCTGTTGGGTTAACAGAAGATAAGGATCGCCTTCATTTGCCAGCAGATGGTGGAATAAAATGCCATCCTGTAGCGGTGACAGAGCATAGATATCCTGAATGTTAGCCAGCCCACCCGGTATTTGATCAACAATACAGTCAATTTCACCCTGAGTGAGGTCAATCAGCGGCAACATCTCCGGTGTTAACACGGACGTATCCGGTGTAATACGGTTCTCAGGCACCTTGATCTCACAATGCTGAGACAAAGACTGAGCCAGCACGTTCAATGTCGGGTGCTGGAATAGCGCTTGTACCGAGATGCCCAACCCCATACACCGCAAACGCTCAATCATCCGCACCGCCAACAGCGAGTGGCCTCCGAGGGCAAAGAAGCTGTCGTGCCGACTGATCTTCTCAATGTTCAGCAATTCACGCCAAATGGTCGCTAACGCCACTTCTATCTCCCCTTGCGGGGCTTCATAGACCTGACGGGCAAAGGCGTTTTCTCCCGGTGCCGGCAGCGCCTGACGATCCAGCTTGCCGTTTGGCGTCAGCGGAAACGCCTCCAGACGTACAAAAGCCGTCGGCACCATATAATCCGGCAACTGCGCACTCAGGTGTTCACGCAGACGGGCGGCCAATCCATCATCCTCTTGCGCCACCACATAAGCCACCAGGCGTTTATTCTGTCCATCACCCAACGCCACGACCAATGCCTCACTCACCGCCGGATGTTCAATCAACCGCGTTTCAATCTCTCCCGGTTCAATTCGGAAGCCACGGATTTTAACCTGTTGGTCATTACGGCCAACAAAGACCAAATTGCCATCCGACAGGTAACGGGCCAAATCTCCGGTGCGATACATCCGCGCATCCGGCTGATGACTAAACGGATCCGTCAGGAAACGTTCAGCGGTGAGTTCAGGGCGATTGAGATAGCCACGGGCCATACCCACACCGCCAATATATAACTCACCGACTGCGCCCTGCGGCACCGGCTGACCGTGTTTGTCCAACAGATAGATTCGTTTGTTAACTGCCGGTCTGCCGATGGGAATTGATCCCCCTGTGTAGTCTGGCGGGCAATGCCAGGTGGTGGCGCAAACGGTGATTTCCGTCGGGCCATAGGCATTGAACAGCGTGGCCTGACGGTTTAATGTCTGGATTAGCGCCGGACTGGGTGCTTCACCGCCCAATATCACGGTCGGTTTTATCGTCAGCGCCGGTAAATCAGCACCATCCCGTAGCAGGGCGGGTGTCAGACACGCGTGCGTCACCGATTGCTCTTCCAGATAATGCCAGAGACGGTGCGGGTCTTGCCGGATTGTTTCCGTCGGAATAACCAGCATAGCCCCACTGCTCAATGCCATCATGATTTCCCAGACGCTGGCATCGAAGCCAAATGAGGCAAACTGCAACATCCGGCTGGTGACACCAATATCAAACTGAGCAATGTGTTCCAGCGTCAGGTTAACCAGACTCTGATGTTCAATCATCACCCCTTTCGGTCTGCCCGTAGAACCGGATGTGTAGATCACATACGCCAGATGCCGTGAGGTGAGATTAGGGATCTGTGGATTATTGTCTGGCTGATCCGGCTGAGTATTTGGATCGAGTACAGTTAACGTCTTCAGTGCTGCTTCACCCAGTGCTGCCCGCCCAACATGATCTGCCAGCAAAACAGTTGGCGCAGCATCCGTCAGCAGATAAGCCAGACGTTCACCCGGATAAGCCGGATCTAGTGGCACATATGCCCCGCCTGCTTTCAACACCGCCAGTAATCCCACGATCCTTTCCAGTGATCGTGTCACACAAATGGCAACGGGTTGATCGGGGATGACACCGAATGCCATCAGTTGATGTGCTAATCGGTTGGCGCGGGTATTCAATTCAGCATAACTGAGCGTCTGGTTTTCATACCGTACCGCTATCGCATCTGGGGTTCTTTCTACCTGTTGTTCAATCAACTGATGAATACACAGCTGTTCAGGATAGGGGGCTACGGTTGCATTCCAGGTTTCCAGCAACAACTGGCGCTCTACTGGTGCCAGAATATTCATTTCTCCAACTGGCTGCTGAATATCCGCGACCATCGCTTGCAGTATTGTGTGCAAATATTCAACGTGTCGTTCGATAGTTGCTTGATCAAACAAAGCAGTTGAATAACCGAGATAACCGACAATCCGGTCTTCCTCTTCAAACAAATTAAGTTCCAGATCAAACTTAACGACATCAAAGGCTTGATCGATCGGTGAAATTGTCAGTTCCGGCAATCTCCACGCCACAATCTCATTGCTCTGCCAGGCAAACATCACCTGAAACAACGGGGTATGTGCCAGCCTGCGCGGGGGTTGTACAATTTCCACCACTTGTTCGAACGGTAAATCTTGATGCTCCTGTGCCGCCAGCGCGGTTTGCCGCACACGCGCCAGCAACTCCGTCACATCAGGCTCACCCGATAAGTCGATACGCAAAGCCAACGTATTAACAAAGAAACCAATTAAGGATTCCACTTCCTGACGACTGCGACCGGCACTTGGTGTACCGATAACCACATCATCCTGACCTGACAGACGGGACAGCACTATTGACCAGGCTGATAGCAAGGTCATAAATAACGTGACCCCCTGTTGTTCACTCAGACGCTTAAGGGATGCCGTTAACTCAGCGTCCAGATTGACAGGCCACAGGTTTCCGGCAAACACCTGTTCCGGTGGGCGTGGTCGATCAGTTGGCAAATCCAGCAAGACTGGCGCGTCAGCCAATACTCTTCGCCAATAATCGGATTGAACCTGAATCCTCTGCGCAGAAAGCCACTGACGCTGCCATGCAGCATAATCAGGGTATTGGATCACTAACGGCGGCAACGGATCAGGCTGTTGGTTTAAACAGGCTGAATAAAGTGCACTCAGTTCTGATTTCAATATCCCTAAAGACCAGCCATCGGACACAATATGGTGCTGGGTCAACAGGAAGACATACTCATCGTCAGCCAGTTGGATCAGAACAGAACGAATTAAGGGATCACAGGCAAGATCAAACGGTATTTTCGCTTCCTGCTCACACAAACGCTTAAGCTGTTCATCCATCTCAGGAGCTTTACGTAAATCGTGTTTTTTCATCGGCAAACCCAAGTCCGCCGGCAGGAGTTCAACCTGTGGCTGCTCATTGACTGTGATAAAAACAGAACGTAATGCTTCATGGCGGGCAAACAGGTGATTCAGCGCCTGCTGCCAGGCATGAATATCAAGCTGGCCCCGTAAACGCAGTGCTAACGGAATATGGTAGGTATCACTTATCCCCTCAAACTGCGCCAGAAACCACAAACGCTGTTGCGCGAATGACAGGGGCAGCGCTTCATCACGGGGTGTCGGTGTGATGGCTGGCAATGCCCCACGCTGTTCATTAAGATGCTCATCAACCACCTTAGCAAAGGCCAGCAAAGCAGGTGCTTTAAACAATGCAGTCAGCGGCAGTTCGGCACCGAAAGCCGCAACACGGTTCATCACCCGCATCGCCAACAACGAATGGCCACCCAGAGCAAAGAAATTGTCATGCCGACTGATTTGCTCAACATCCAACAACTCGCGCCAGATAGCCGCCAAGGCTATTTCAGTTTCCCCTTGCGGCACTTCATAGATCTGACGGGCAAAGTTTTCCTCGCCCGGCACCGGCAATGTCCGACGATCCAGTTTACCGTTCGGCGTCAGCGGGAATTCATCCAGACGGACAAAAGCCGCCGGCACCATATAATCAGGTAAGATTGCGCTTAAGTGGGCACGCAGGTTGTTGATTAATCCGTCATCTGCCTGCGCTACTATATAGGCGGCCAGCCGTTTGTCCTGCCCGTCACCTAACACCAGCACCGCCGCCTCACGCACCGCAGGGTACTCCTTCAACCGCGCTTCAATTTCCCCCGGTTCAATCCGAAAACCACGGATTTTAACCTGCTGATCATTACGGCCAAAAAATTCCAGATTGCCATCCGGCAGATAGCGGGCCAAATCTCCGGTTCGGTACATGCGCGCAGCCGGTTGATCACTAAAAGGATCAACCAGGAAGCGTTCAGCAGTGAGTTCAGGGCGATTAAGATAACCACAGGCAACGCCGTCCCCACCAATATAAATCTCACCGATCGCCCCCAGTGGCACGGGTTGACCATAAGCGTTCAATAAATAGAGGCGTGTGTTAGCGATTGGCCGACCAATGGGAAGTTTTGTCGTCCCTACCGGCAGTTCAGTGATACGGTATGTCGTGGTAAACGTCGTTCCCTCGCTCGGGCCATAGCCGTTCAATAACTGCTGAGGCGGGCGATTACGCAGAACCTGAGCGATCACATGCGGATTAAGCACATCCCCTCCGACAATCAAGATATTGATCTGTGGGAGAACCGGAGACAACGCCGCTGCCAGTCGGTTAAACAATCCAACCGTCAGCCACAAAACCGTAATCCGATGAACCTGTAAAGCCTGTACAAATGCCTGTGGTGTCAGCAAGGTAGCGTGGTCGATGACCACCAGTGCGCCGCCGTTAAGCAAAGGCGTCCAGACTTCAAAGGTACTCGCGTCGAAAGCCGGGTTAGCGGTAAAGGCAACGCGGTCATCCTGTCCGGTTTCAGCATAACCATTATTAATAACCAACCGAACTACCGCGCGATGAGGCACTACCACGCCTTTTGGTGTACCGGTAGAACCAGAGGTATACATGATATACGCGGCTCCGGTACGGGAAGCGGGTAAGTCAGGATTGAGGCGATCTTCGTCCCTGATGGTGCCCATCTCACCAGAGAGACGAAATAATGGAATAGCCAGAAGATCAGCCGGAATATCAGCCCGCATATCGGTGAGCAGCAATTTGGCTGAACAATCTTTTATTAACCAGTTCTTCCGCTCGTCCGGTACGCCAGGATCAATCGGAACATAAACAGCTCCCGCCTTGAGAATAGCTAACTGAGCTACGACCAGCTCAATAGATCGCTCTAATAAGAGCGCAACATGTTCCCCCGGATAAACTCCTTGCTCAATTAACTGACGCGCCAGTCGGTTAGCACGGATATTCAGTTCCATATAACTGAGGGTTTGATCTCCCGCTATCAGCGCGGTAGCAACCGGCGTTTTCTCTGCCTGTTGTTCAAACAACTGATGAATGCATAACTGCTCAGGATACGGTGTTTCCGTTGCGTTCCAGGTTTCCAGCAATAACGCACGCTCCGTTTCAGGCAAAATGTTCAGTGCCCGTACCGGCGTTTCCGGTGCCCGCTCCAGCGCGTCTGCCAGACTGGTCAGCGCCTGTTGCATATAACCACAGACCCGATCCGGCTCAAACGGCTGTACTACCTGCGCAGTCAGCCCCAGAGTAGACCCTCCGTCCTCTACCGACAGCACCAACGGATAGTTGGTCCGCTCCTGTTCACCCAGGAATTCGATACCCGGTACAACCTGATGTGGGATCAGCGGCGGCTCATTATGCCGGTAGTTCAACAAGGCACTAAATAGTGGCGTGCCGCCCGCTACGCTACTGCAACGTTGGGCCTGCGCCAGTGAAGTATGCTCATAATCCAGCAAGCCAGCCAACCGGGACTGTGCCAGCCGTACACTGTCGTGCACCGGTGTCTCATCCATATCCAGTCGCAACGGCAAGGTATTGATAAACAGTCCCATGCCGCTGTCAGCGCCTTCTCCCGCCGCCATGCGCCCGAACAGCACCGTGCCGAACACCACTTTTTCCTGCCCGCTGGTCTGCGACAGCACCTGCGCCCAGGCCAGATGACACAATGTGGCCACACTGACGCCCAGACGTTTTGCCTGTTGACGAAGGCGGTCGTTGAGTTCCGGCGATAACATCCGGTGCGCTTGTGTGACTTGCGAACCATCACGATGCACTTCGGTGAGACCAAACGGCAGCGTCGGCTCATCCACGTCAGCCAACATGTCAGTAAAGAAGCGGGTATGCTCTGCCTGATTGGCATTCAATCGAGCCTGCGCCACCAGATTGCGGAAAGGCACCGGTACAGGCAGGTTGTCATTTTGTCCGGCAAGGAAGGCCTGCACTTCGCGGTGCATCACTTCCATTGTCGTATGGTCGCCAATCAGGTGATGCTGCAATTGCAGCACATGCCAGCGGCCATCCATTTCTTGTGCGACTGTTTCTTGTGCGACTACAAAACGCAACAATGGAGCCTGACTCAGATCAAAACGAGCCTGACGTGGGTCAAAACGGTGAGCCAATTGCTCACCCACTGGCCCATCAGCCGGGTCCAGAGTCAGTTCAGTGACCGATAAAGGTGCCTGACGACAAACCACCTGCGCCGGTGCGGATAATCCCTGCCAGATAAATGCGGTTCGCAGGATATCATGACGATCAACCACCCGTTGCACTGCCGCCAGATAGCGATCCAGCAGCGCCCGGTCAGCAAAAATCATCGGATAGGCCAGCAGATAGGGGTCACTTTCCTTCGCCAGCAGATGATGGAACAAGATACCGTCCTGCAACGGCGACAGCGCATAGATATCCTGAATATTAGCGATCCCGCCCGGCACCTGTTCAACAAGGTGATCAATCTCAGACTGGGTCAGATCAATCAGCGGCAGCATTGCCGGTGTCAGCGCGGTAGTTGCTGGGGTAATGACATTCGGCGGCACCACGACGGCCTGATGTTGTTCCAGTGTCCGGGCCAGTTCTGACAGCACCGGGTACTGGAACAGGTTACGGGCAGCCAGTGTCAATCCCAGACTGTGCAGGCGCTCAATCATCCGTACGCCAAGCAAAGAGTGACCGCCCAGCGCAAAGAAACTGTCATGTCGGCTAATTCGCTCAATACCCAGTAATTCGCGCCAAAGGGTCGCCAGAACAATCTCCATCTCCCCTAGTGGTGCTTCATAAACCTGACGGGCGAAGGCGTCCTCCTCCGGTGCCGGCAACGCCCGGCGATCCAATTTACCATTCGGCGTCAATGGGAATTCGTCCAGACGCACAAAAGCCACCGGTATCATATAATCCGGCAACCGCACACTCAGGTGTTCACGCAGGCGAGCGGCCAAACCGTCATTCTCTTGGGTCAGCACATAGGCAACCAGTTGTTTGTCCTGTCCCTCTCCTGACGCCAGCACCACCGCTTCACGTATTGCCGGATATTCCACCAGTCGAGCTTCAATTTCCCCCGGTTCAATCCGAAAACCACGGATTTTCACCTGCTGGTCGTTACGACCCAGAAATTCCAGATTGCCGTCCGGCAGGTAGCGGGCTAAATCTCCAGTGCGGTACATACGCGCATGCGGTTTATCGCTAAATGGATCGGTGAGAAAGCGTTCAGCGGTCAGTTCAGGGCGATTGAGATAACCGCAGGCCACGCCATCACCCCCGATATAAATCTCACCGGTCATCCCCAATGGCACCGGCTGACCGTCAGTATCCAGCAAATAAACCCGGGTGTTGGCAATAGGCCGACCAATAGGAATAGAAGTCGTACCCGATGTTAATCCGTGAATGTGGTAAGTCGTGGTAAACGTGGTTCCTTCACTCGGACCGTAGGCGTTCAATAACTTTTTGGGTGGGCTTTTACGCAGCACTTGAGCAATGACATGCGGATCGAGGACATCTCCCCCAACCAGCAGCATGTTAAGTTGAGACCACACCGAGGATAGCTCCTCCGCCAGCCGGTTAAACAGCCCGACACTCATCCACAGCACCGTAATGCGATGCGCCTGTAACGTCTGGATAAAATCCGGCGGTGTCAGCAATGTGGTATGATCAATAACCACCAGCGCAGCACCATTGAGCAACGGTGCCCAGACTTCAAAGGTGCTGGCATCGAAAGCCGGATTCGCGGCGAAGGCAATCCGGTCATTGGGTTCGATGTCAGCATAACCATTATTGATAACCAACCGGACGACAGCCCGATGAGGCACGATGACGCCTTTGGGTATCCCCGTCGAACCGGAGGTGTACATGATATACGCCGGCTCTGTACTCGCACCCAATAAATCAGGATTGCGATGGTCTTCTGCCCGGAACGGTTCTGTCTCGCCGGAAAAACGGAACGGCGGAACAACCAGTTCAACCGGGATCTCCGTTTGCATATCCGTCAGCAGTAATTTGGCAGCACAATCGTTTATCAGCCAGTTTTTCCGTTCATCCGGTACGTTGGGATCAACCGGGACATAAACTGCACCGGCCTTAAGGATCGCTAACTGAGCCACCACCAGTTCAATTGAGCGTTCTAACAGGATCGCAACATGGTCACCCAGCCCAATTCCCTGTTCAATCAGTTGACAAGACAACCCGTTGGCCCGTGCGTTCAGTTCCGCATAACTCAGAGTCTGATCCCCAGCGATTAACGCGGCGGCAGCCGGGGTTTTCTCTGCCTGTTTTTCAAACAACTGATGAATACATACATGGTCAGGATAGGGGGTTTCCGTGGCGTTCCAAGTTTCCAGCAATCCCGCTTTAAGGGTATTTTTCCTGCTGGTAATACTGTCTTTCATTTGCTTACTACCTCAACGAATCTATCGGATATTTGAAAACTGTTATTTCCAGCAACCGTTACAAATGTTTTTCTTTTACTTTTAGGAGAAATAACAACGGGCACGCCAAGCATCGGAAGATACTTAGACACTATTTTTCTCAGGCGCTGGATGTCATGGCCCGGTTAATAACTGCACAGCTAAAAATGATGTGGCAATAATTTCCCAGACAACGGAATAAATGGTTTATTTGATGAACCCTAATAAGGCATTCCATTTTTTCCTTGTTTTTTAGATAAGCGTTTTTGATCTACATCAATTTTTTATTACGCTGAATTCCACAACTCAATAAAAATGGATCTGTTGAATATATCTACTGGCATGAGCGCTAAGTCCTTGCTGTATTTTTTCCATTTAGTATTTATCTGAAATTATTTCAGATAAAAGGAAGTGTTTATGTTTATAAATAGCCACTAACAATCAAGGAACAAGGTATACAAAACAAACCATTATTTATCATTACGTTATAATAAGCACATGTATATTCCTCATGTAAAAAATAAACTAAATTAACTACCTATTATTTTATAATAATAAAATTACACAACTGATGTAAATGTAAAGGACAATTATATTTAATACCAAAATAAAATAATTTCAAATAAATACTATTTTAATATAATTGCTTAGTGGAATAATCGCTAAATTTGCAGTTATTGAGTGTAAACGCGATATTTTTAATGAAAGACAAAAAGTTCAGGGGAATTTTCAGCAGGATAAATTGCAATCAGAGTAGTGACGGTGGGAAGAGTGGGCGAGGTTGTTGAAAAAGTAATTTCCTTCCTTATTAAAATACTTTACCTTTTGTTAAATCCAACGTATACCAATCCAACTTCAAGGTGCGTGTTATATTTTCCCGCGCAGCAGGGAAATATAAGGCCTCGCGTCGTCTGGCGGATTGCAGCTTGAAGTTTATCGAGTATATTTCTTCTTTTTTTATTTTGCCGATTGATCTGTATCCACATTTCCCCAGGGTGAGGGCGCGAACATTATTTAACCGAATAAAGTCACTTTGAGCTGTGGCTGTCGTGGTGATCTCATCCTTCCTTTTTCGGGTGTGCTGCCATAGATATCGGCTGCGATGTTTTCAACCACAATGGTATTTCTGGGAACCTTGTACAACAGCCGTTTTTTTTAATTTTAATGCGATATCCCGAAAAAATACTTCAATACGGTTATTTTCCATAGATAAACCATCAAAGAAAAACAGAATACAACTTGATAGAACGACCATCTACCAATAAATATATTTATATAATTGTTTTTATTGAAAAAATAAAAATATCGCTCAATAATCCGTAAGGAATACTCTTGCCGTTTTCAAAAAAATCAAAAGTGCGAGTAAACCTCGTTTTTAGGCGAATTAAAAGTCTATTTAGTGGAAAAGGTAATGGTAAATAATATTTTTAATGGTAATAGGATAAATCAGACGAAATAATCTACCAAAACATAAAAATACCTTTACATAAGTAAAATAAATAAAATTATATTAAAAAACAAAACAATTTATATCAAACTGTAAACATAATCCTACATAATTTAACCTAAGTCAAATTTCATTACATACTACAAATCATTCCATTTAACCAATTATAATATATGATTTTTTTTGTTATTCACATATTTTGTTGCGTCATCATAATATTAATGGTGAAAAAATATTACTTGATGCCAGTCAAGTATTGCCAGAAAATCCAGAATTAATGCTTTAAAAGCATGACATATCCGAAATTTAATTCTATTTAATAACACCATTATAGATTATAAATCTAAATCAGACAGTTTGATATATTTTGTCCAGTTTATAACCTAAGGAAAATCATCAACAAGAATGATATATG
>NZ_LDNM01000231.1 GCF_001028135.1 Xenorhabdus griffiniae | reverse complement strand
GACGGATCTCATCCCGCTGCTCTGGCAGGGTACGGAACCAATAATGGGGACGCAAGTGGTGCCTCTTCGGCAGCCAGACTTTTTCGACGCGCTCCCATTCGATTTCCTGACAACTGAAGCCGTGCCCGACGGCCTCCATCCCGTTCAGGATAATGTCCTCAATTTCCGGCATCGCATCGAACCACTCTTGAACTTGTGCCGTGATGGCCTGCTCCTGTGCCGTCGCCCGTTTGGGCGGTTCAATCGACCAGTCCAGGGTCAGCAACGCATTCTTACGTTTCTCCATTTCCGCAAAGATATGGCCGTCACGCTCCAGCATGTCACCGAACAGGCTGGCCTGTGCACTCAGGTCGCCCAGTTCAGCCAGTTGCAGGATACGCGGCAGCTTGCGGATAGTGAGTCCCCGCGACGGGTGGTCAGGGTAAATGCGCTGCATTTGCGCTGTCTTCACCGTCTGGGGGGATTTCAGGGCTTCCCGTTGCAGGGGGTTGCCATAGATATCAACAATTGGCATTAATCTCATTCCTCAGTGCGACAGCACAACGCCCATCACCAGCGTGACGGCAATCCAAAAACCCACAAATACCAGATAGGTCATCACTCGATTCACTTTCTCTTGTTCCTTATTACCATGCGCCCGACCCGAAAC
>NZ_LDNM01000230.1 GCF_001028135.1 Xenorhabdus griffiniae | reverse complement strand
CCCCCGCGCCGCCTTGCAAACGGCCCAGTAGCACGGAGCCAAACACCACATCATCGCGGCCGCTGGTGAGTGCCAGTACCTGTGCCCAGGCCACATGGAACAGGACACTTGGGCTGACACCGAAACGACGCGCCTGAGTGCGGATGGCTTTGGCCAGATCAGGTGCGATAGGGAGATGGGCTTTAGTGACAAGGCTGTTGTCAGTTTGTACATTAAGTAACCCAAATGGCGCGGTGGGTTCGTCAATGTCCGCTAATTGGGCGCGGAAATAGGCTTCATGCTCGGCGGTTGATGTATTCAGGGTTTGAGCGATAAAGTTGCGGTAGGGCAATACCGCAGGCAGCCTCTCCGTTTTTGCCTGCAAGATGAGCGCCATTTCTGTAAAAATCAGCTCCAGTGTCAGATGGTCACTGACCAGATGATGGAAGCGCAGCGCCAGCAACCATTCATCTTGTGCCGGATCATAGGCG
>NZ_LDNM01000023.1 GCF_001028135.1 Xenorhabdus griffiniae | reverse complement strand
AGTCATGAGATAAATCAGTCAGTTAACTTGCCCTCTTTAAGAGGGTCAGTTTGAGCACCGAAAATATCGGTATGCAGTCTGGCGATCATTGGTTCCGACGAAATTCGTCGCAACCTCTCACAAGGTCGGAACGTTTAGCGTACTGACCTCTCACTACCGACGAAATTCGTCGTGAGTCACTCAGTTACATTAAGTAACCCTGTGCGGGTAAAAAGGTATGGTGGAAATCACCATACCCAAGGTGTGATATCACATCTTAAAGATGGTCAAAATCTTGACCATGATTCAGGTTTGAGCCATCTACGGCAACTATGGGGATTTCTTCTATAGTTGATTGCCTTGAGAGTCAAAGGGTGGGTTCCTTCCCTTGTAATTCTTCTTTCTGCCGCATAAGTTTGTTGAATTTTTCATGCAGTGATTGCGGGTACAGCTCGGTGTATACCTGCCATAATACATTCAGTGAGCGATGACCTGTGACTTGCGCGACTTCTTCAATTGAGAACCCAGCCTCAAACAAGCGACTCGCCCCTTCCCGGCGTAGATCATGATAGCGAAGGTCTTCAATGCCTAGTTCGACGCATGCCTTGTGAAAACCCTTAGATATGCTTCTCGTATTATAGGGGAATATCAGTTCACTATCAGATTTTGGTTGTCTTTGAACAATATCCCACGCATCCCCAAGCAAGGGAACAAACATATGATTACCTGTTTTTTTTCTGGGGTCTTTTCTGTCTCTTACGAGCACAGACTTTTGCTTCTCATCAATGTCATCCCACCTGATTTTACATACCTCTCCAATGCGCATACAGGAAAGTATTGAGAAATTCAATATATCCTCGTAAGGAATATTACTTGTCCAATGACTACCTCGTCTGCGTAGCACTTCCATTAATCTATCTAACTCCTCGCGCTCTGGTCTTCTGCTGCGTCGTTGGCTTTTACTGATTAACCCCATTTGGGTTAAAACTGAACGAGCTTCATGTGCAGGATTCGAGGTGTAGTCTATGCCATAGACAGGCTTGGCTGATTTTAGGACTGATGACAAATAGACGACATCATGATTAATGGTGGCGGGAGTGGTTCCTGTAGAATATCGCTGCTTGCAATGCTCAATAATATGACTCACCGAAAACTCAACTAGAGTGAATTTTGACAATTCACTGTTTAATAATGCGTTCAATACATTTTTCTTGTCTCTTCCTGCCTTTCCACCCAAAGCTGGATCATTGATATATTTACGCAGTAGAGCACCAACCGTAAAATCTTCGGCATCATTCTGTGTGGGCACCCCGTTTTGCTCTAAATCAACCACCCGTTGAGCACCCCATGTTTTAGCGTGAGACTGCTTTCCGAATGTACGGTTCTCCCTGTAGATATATTTACCTCCAGACTTAACACCAACAGTGCAGCGGTAGCGGACAGTGCCATCTGCGCGAGGACGTTTTTCTATGCTATAGTAGGCCATCTGCGATGCTCTCCAGTTCAAATTTTTACGACATAAAGGGGTGCTATTAGGGGTGCTGATAATCTCAAAATAGCCTAAAAAACCCTTAAATGCACGAAAATTAGCAAAAACAACAATTCAGGAAATTCAGCATAATAGCGAGCTATGGCGGGAGTCTGGCGTGTTATTTGGGTATTTTCTTTTTATGTTTTACCGATTTATAATCGGCGGCCCAAACAGAGGTATATAATGACTGCGACAAACTTTTCCGAATTCGACCTTGATGAATCCTTGCTTGAAGCACTGAACAACAAAGGCTACGAACTCCCGACCGCCATTCAGGCGGCAGCTATTCCTCCGGCGATGGACGGACGTGATGTATTAGGCTCAGCGCCGACCGGTACAGGTAAGACCGCCGCTTACCTGCTACCAACTCTACAGCATTTACTGGATTTTCCTCGCAAAAAATCAGGGCCGCCACGCATCCTGATTTTGACGCCAACCCGTGAACTGGCAATGCAGGTAGCAGAACAGGCAAAAGAATTGGCGGCCCATACACATTTGGACATTGCGACAATCACGGGTGGTGTTGCCTACATGAATCATGCGGAAGTATTCAGTGAGAATCAGGATATTGTTGTCGCAACGACAGGGCGTCTGCTGCAATACATCAAAGAAGAAAATTTCGATTGCCGTGCAGTGGAAACGCTGATCCTTGATGAAGCGGATCGCATGTTGGATATGGGATTCGCCAATGATGTCGAAACGATTGCAGGCGAAACCCGCTGGCGTAAACAGACCTTGTTATTCTCCGCAACTCTGGAAGGGGAATCCATCCGTGATTTTGCCGAGCGCCTGTTAACTGATCCTGTTGAGATTGATGCCGAACCTTCTCGCCGTGAACGCAAGAAAATTCAGCAATTTTACTATCGGGCTGATTCGTTAGAGCATAAAACAGCTCTGCTGTGTCACCTTCTCCAGCAATCTGAAGTGACTAAATCCATTGTTTTCGTACGTAAACGAGAGCGTGTTCGCGAACTTGTCGATTGGCTGAACCAGGCAGGCATTCAGGCGGGTTTTCTCGAAGGAGAAATGGTGCAGGCCAAGCGTACAGATGCCGTAAAACGCTTGAATGATGGTAAAGTCAAAGTCCTGGTCGCCACCGACGTTGCTTCCCGTGGATTGGATATCGAAGATGTCAGCCACGTCTTTAACTTCGATTTGCCTCGTACCGCAGATGTTTACTTGCACCGGATCGGTCGTACTGCTCGTGCAGGCCGTAAAGGAACGGCTATTGCTTTGGTTGAAGCACATGATCACCTACTTTTGGGTAAAATCAGCCGTTACTTCAAAGAACCTTTGAAAATACGAGTGGTTGATGAGCTTCGCCCACAGACCAAAACGCCAAGTGAGAAAAAGGGTAATAAGCCATCCAAAAAAGTACTGGCAAAACGTAAAGAGAAGAAGAAAACAGAAGAGACAAAGAAAAACCGCGTAAAAGTTCGTCATCGCGATAGCAAAAATATCGGTAAACGCCGCGCTTCTTCTGGCAATCCCAGCCCAAAATTAACTGAATCTAGCAACGATTAATTCATAACCGAGTGTAGAACATGGGCGAAGCCATACAGTGAATTCGCCCAAGTTACGGCAGACTGAGCGCTAAATATTACACAGCATAATGCTGTTCACTTTGCTGCGGTGTGATATCTGTAACATCCGTTGACGCCAACATGGTATTGCCATTGTTCAGCCAGGGCTTTTGTTCCGCCATTAATTCGAGGACAGCTTCCAAAAAATGGGCCTTAAAGGTATGTAAGCCATATCGATTAGGCAGTATGAGATCCCATATGTTCTCTAATTCATATTCATACTTAAGCTCTATTTTGTGCCCCATCGGTTGACGGATTGGCAATGTTTTTTGCAAGTTACCCAGCCAATCGTGTTCAACGGCATAATGGCGTATTAAACCACTGTCAGCCAATTCATGGGCAACTTCGGGTGATACGCCCATATGTTTCAATGTCGCGTCAGAAACACTAACAGAATTGTAAATAACTGCTGGTTTTCCTGTTGCCAATGCAGCCACAGTTGCTAATCCGCCCCCCAATGAATGCCCGGTGAAAATGACGTTTTCACCAAATACTTCTAACGCCTTATGTGCCAATTCCACGGCTTGGTTATACTGTTTTTCATTGTAACCAAGCTTTTGGCGAATACTTACCATAAAATCCTGTAATTCATTCGAACCTGTGAAAGAGACAATATATAACCCCTTATTTTGGTATACACCGGCCTGAAACCCTGTTGAGTAATCATTCAGAGTGTCAGGATCAATGCCTGCTCTTGATAAATCCTCGTCAGACAGACGCACATAATCGCCAATTCCTAAACTCGTTTGTCGATAAACATCACGGGTAACCAGCGTCAGGGCATAATCGACCCGTTGAGAGTGTTTTCCCGCAATATCATTGGCTTTCAATTCAGGTGCTGCCATCGTGCTGGCATTTAAGTTATTAACCAATGATTGATAGAGCGCATTAACCTGCTGAGTGTTTTCTGAAAACGAAGTATTGGCGGAAGAAATGTGATCAACTTTGTCAGGTGGTGACTGTGCAGTAGCATTAGATTGAGGTTGTAAGGTATTTCCTTGTAAGGAATAAACCCCTAAGTTACTAAAAGAACTGGTATTAATTGATAAGGTCATAAAATTCTCCTACAGATTATTCAAGTTTGGTGTGGTTTAAAAGCCCAAACTCTCTATCGGCAGAATTTTTAACAATATTAAAACAAATTTAATTTTTAATTAACAAATTTAATTTCCATAATTAAAGTATGTAAATAAAAAAAGGGAGTAACGATTCTCCCTTTAAATTTTTTGCTTGATACAAGAATTACAAGCTTTCTGTAAAAGTACGTGCAATAACATCACGTTGCTGTTCTGGCGTCAGTGAGTTAAAACGTACAGCATAACCAGATACACGAATAGTGAGTTGAGGATACTTTTCGGGGTGTTTTACTGCATCTTCCAACGTTTCGCGGCGCAGAACATTAACATTCAGATGTTGCCCACCTTCTACACGTACAGCCGGCTTGACCTCCAGCGGGATCTCGCGATATTCAAATTGCCCCAACGCCTCTTTGGCGACAATCTGGCCTTCATCGTAATCTGCTTTAGCACAGATGCAACGCGCTTCATTTTTTTCATCATCCAACAGCCAAAAAGAGTTCATCAATGCAGCGTTGTTAGATTGGGTAATCTGAATCCCAGTAATCATTTATACCTCCAACATCATCTTAGTTATTCGGTCAAATCCTAACTTAACCAATCATCGTTCTTGATTTTCTGTATACCAGTACAAATGAGAAGGTTCTTTGATTGTAATCAACTGGTTTCATACGGTTATTGATAGTGAATTCATAATGTCATGTTTTAAATCATCTTTTCTGACAGAATGGAATGAAATTATTTTCATGTTTTTTCAAAAAAATTTATAAAAATAGATTTTCATCCTGGGAATTAAGCTTAGATTGAGATCTCAGGGTTTCCCTATCCCAAGGGAATCGGTAAGCTTAAGCTATCTGATAATCATCTAGAAAGGGATTGGCTATGTCCGCACCTCTCACATGGCACGATGTCATCGGCAATGAAAAGAAACAGACTTATTTTGTTGATACATTGGCTTATGTTGCCAATGAACGTCTGGCTGGAAAAACCATTTATCCGCCTCAGACAGATGTTTTTAATGCATTCCGCTATACCGAATTGGCTGATGTAAAAGTCGTCATTTTAGGACAAGATCCTTACCACGGCCCGAATCAAGCCCACGGTTTGGCTTTCTCTGTACAGCCTGGTATTCCTGCGCCGCCTTCTCTTGTCAATATGTACAAAGAACTGGAATCGGACATTGCCGGATTCACTCGACCAAATCATGGTTGCCTGATCAGCTGGGCAAAACAGGGCGTATTATTGCTTAATACCGTGCTCACCGTTGAGCGCGGTAACGCGCATTCTCATGCGCATTTAGGCTGGGAAACGTTCACTGACAAAGTCATTGCCGCAATCAATGAACATCGTAACGGAGTTATTTTCTTGCTTTGGGGATCGCATGCCCAGAAAAAAGGCCATTTTATTGATATCCAACGCCATCATGTATTAAAAGCTCCCCATCCTTCACCTTTGTCTGCCCATCGTGGTTTCTTAGGCTGTAAACATTTTTCACAGGCCAACAACTTATTGGGATCACAAGGATTATCGCCTATAGATTGGGAGCCTCAATTACCCCAATAGTCGATTTATGCCTACAAAAATGCCGCCTTTCTCATGGCGGCATTGCATCACGAGAGACCGTAACCTTTATTTAGAAACAGCAACCATTGCAGGACGCAATAGACGACCATTCAAGGTATAACCTTTCTGCATCACCAACATAACCTGATTAGGTTCATGCTGTTCTGATTCCATCATGGTCACCGCCTGATGCACTTCTGGATTGAAAGGGACATTAGTGTCACCAACCACTTCAACGCCAAATTTACCCACTGAATCAATAAAAGATTTCAGCGTCAGTTCAATACCTTCAACCATTGGCAGTAACGCTTCATTGGTACGATCAGCCGCATCTAATGCACGTTCCAGATTATCGATAACAGGCAGAAGTTCATTGACAAATTTTTCCAATGCAAATTTATGTGCTTTTTCTACATCCTGCTCAGTACGACGGCGAATGTTTTCGATTTCAGCACGTGCACGCAGCAAAGCATCACGTTCATTAGCCTGAGCCTGTTTCAGTTGTTCTTCCAACTCAGCAACACGCGGATCAACAACGTTTTCAGTCTCTGGCGTATCTGTCTGTTCCGCATTTATTTGTTGCTCTAATACATTTTCTGTATTTTCTGCGACTTGCTCGTCAGGTACTTTTTGGTCTTTACTACTCATGAATATCTCCGCGTATTTTGTATTATCTTCGCCATTTGAGCTTATTATGGGGATCAAAACGCGGGATTCAAGGGAACAATCATTATTGTGAGGGCAAAACCATATGCTGAAGGAAATAACAGCAATGAATAATGAATTCAAATGCATCGGTATTGTCGGTCGTCCACGTCACCCTGAAGCACTGGCCACCCACGAAATGCTGTATCACTGGCTGGTATCTAAAGGTTATTGTGTCATTGTGGATAGACAGGTCGCGAAAGACATTAGTTTAAAAGACGCTCAGACGGGAGGATTAACAGAAATTGGTAAAATTGCCGATCTTGTGATTGTTGTCGGTGGTGATGGCAATATGCTCGGTGCAACCAGAGTATTATCACGTTATGACATTAAAGTCATTGGTATCAACCGAGGCAATTTGGGCTTTTTAACGGATTTGGATCCCGATAATGCTTTACAGCAGCTCTCCGAAGTTTTGGATGGCAAATATCGAGACGAAAAACGTTTTCTGCTTGAGGCACAAGTGACAAAAACTGGGCATAAATCCCGGCGCAGCACTGCATTAAATGAAGTCGTACTCCATCCAGGCAAAGTTGCTCATATGATTGAATTTGAAGTCTATATTGATGAACGTTTTGCTTTTTCTCAACGTTCAGATGGCTTAATCATAGCAACGCCCACTGGCTCTACGGCCTATTCACTGTCTGCTGGAGGACCTATATTAACCCCAAACTTAGATGCTATCGTGCTAGTGCCGATGTTTCCACATACGCTCTCTGCACGCCCTCTCGTTATCAGCAGCGAAAGCAGCATTCGCCTGAAATTTGCCCAAAACAGCAGTGACTACGAAGTCAGTTGTGACAGCCAGATCGTCCTGCCAATCCAAGATGGTGAAGAAGTGATCATCAAACGCAGTGACTATAATCTGCACTTAATTCATCCAAAAGATTACAACTACTTTAATACACTGAGCACAAAATTGGGCTGGTCGAAAAAAATGTTCTAAAAACGAGCCTTCCTACTTTACTGTATAAAAAACCAGTTTATACTGTATGGAAGCACAGACATGTTTTTATGCACAGGAACATGTTCTTATACAGTAACGTGTTTATATACAGTAAAAAGAAGGAGGAGCACGATGCTGACTCAATTGACCATCAGTAACTTTGCTATCGTTCGCGAACTTGAAATTGATTTCCGCCCAGGAATGACGGCAATCACAGGGGAAACCGGAGCAGGTAAATCCATCGCGATTGATGCATTAGGTTTATGTCTTGGCAACCGTGGCGAAGCCAACATGGTTCGCCCGGGTGCTCCACGTACCGACCTTTGCGCCCGTTTTTCACTCACTGATGCGCCTTCTGCCCGCAAGTGGCTGATAGACCACCAGCTCGATGAAAGTTTTGAGGAGGGCAATGAGTGCCTGCTGCGTCGTACCATTACCGCTGATGGGCGCTCTCGCGGTTTTATCAATGGTACTGCTGTACCCCTTTCTCAATTACGTGAATTAGGTTCCCATCTCATTCAAATTCACGGACAACATGCTCACCAATTATTGTTAGAAAATCGTCACCAAAGGCGCTTACTGGATATTTACACGGGCGATTTCGAACTTCAGCAAGAAATGAAACAGGCTTACCTAAAATGGCGCCAAAGCTGTCAGGCTCTCTCCCAATTCCAACAACAAGCTCTTGAGCGGCGCTCACGTCAGCAATTGCTGGAATATCACCTGAAAGAACTGGACGAACTGTCACCACAACCAGGTAATTATCAAGAACAAGATAGTGAATACAAACGGCTGGCAAATTGCGGGCAATTTTTGTCCGTCAGTCAAAATATCCTCCAAATTTTAAGTGATAATGATGAACAGAACATTGTCAGTTTTCTTAGTTATGCCCGCAGTGAACTGACAGAGCTTGCCAGCATGGATCACAAACTCAGTGGCCTGCTTAACATGCTGGAAGAGGCTGCTATCCAAATCAATGAAGTGAGTGATGAGTTACGTCATTACAGCAACCAACTGGAGCTGGACCCCAATCGTTTATTTGAACTGGAACAGAAAATTTCCCAACAAATCAGCATGGCCCGTAAACACCATGTTGCGCCAGAAGAGTTACCTGCATTACATCAACAATTGTTGGAAGAGCAATATCAACTATCCCAGCAGGAAAATGATTGTGCCCATCTCAGTGAACTTGTCAGCTTGCATTATCAACAAGCCTTGACTGTGGCAGAAAAATTGCACCATGTTCGCCAAAAATATGCCGTAGAATTGGGCCAACTGATAACAAACAGTATGCACCAACTTTCTATGCCTCATGGCCGCTTTACCATCGATGTTACCTTTGAAGCAGAGCATTTAAATATTGATGGAGCCAGCAAAGTTGAATTCAATGTCACAACCAACCCTGGCCAACCCCATCAACCATTGGCAAAAGTGGCATCAGGTGGTGAGCTTTCCCGTATTGCACTGGCAATCCAGGTCATTACGGCGAAAAAAATGGAAACCCCCGCGCTGATTTTCGATGAAGTTGATGTAGGTATCAGCGGTCCAACAGCGGCCATTGTTGGGCGTTTGCTGCGTGAATTGGGGGAATCCACCCAAGTGATGTGTGTCACCCACTTACCTCAAGTCGCAGGATGCGGGCATCAGCATTTTTATGTCAGCAAGCAAACAGACGGCGAAGAAACAGAAACCCAAATGCAACTATTGGATAAAAAAGCACGACTTCAAGAACTGGCGCGGCTTTTGGCGGGGAGTGAGGTTACAAAAAATACTCTGGCTAACGCAAAAGAGTTGTTAGCGGCATAAATTGAGACAACTTTCTTGTATAATTGCAGTCATAGGTAAATGCGTAGAGGTTTTCAACCTCTTCAATGTTTATTATTATCGACGGCCTAACGCCTAAAGGAATGTAATTACTATGCGCTGTAAATTGTTGACTGCCGCTACTGTCTCACTTGTTATGCTGACTGCGGGTTGCTCCATGTTTGAGCGAATTGTTTATCGTCCTGATATTAATCAAGGGAACTACCTTACGCCGGCTGCGGTATCAAAAATCCATCAGGGAATGACTCAACAGCAAGTTTCTTACACTTTGGGAACACCAATGCTGACCGATCCGTTTGGGAGTCAAACTTGGTATTACGTATTCCGCCAACAACCAGGCCATGGGAAAACAACTCAGGAAACCCTGACACTTACCTTTGATAGCAATGGTGTGCTAACTGATATCAAGGATGAAAAATCACTGCCAGAGAATCAGTAAGATGTGTGTTTTATTTATTCGCCAGTAGAAAATCTGGCGAATAAACAGACATTATTGTGCATTGTTTTTCGCACGCTCTGCTCGTTTACGGCGCATTTCTTTTGGATCCGCAACCAGAGGGCGATAAATCTCCACACGATCTCCCTCTTCCAGCGTTTCAGTCAGTTTGGCAGGGCGGCTATAAATACCAACTTTATTTTTAGTCAAATCGATATCATTACGTAATGTCAAAAGACCAGACGTTACAATCGCCTGTTCGACGGTAGCTCCTTGGGGTACTTTCACATTACGCAGATATTGCCGTTCAGGCAGAGCATAAACGACTTCGATATTAATCTCAGACACTATAGACCTCACGTGCACGCTGGGTAAAAGCCTGAACCATATTCCCAGCCAGCTCCTTAAATACTTTGCCAAAGGCCAGTTCGATCAACTTGTTGGTAAATTCAAAATCGAGATGCAACTCAACCTTACAAGCATCTTCACTTAACGGAGTAAAATGCCACCCTCCCATCAATTTACGGAAAGGCCCGTCAACAAGCTGCATACTGATGCGTTGATTATCAAATAACGTATTGCGCGTTACGAACGTCTTACTGATCCCTGCCTTAGAAACCTCAACAGAAGCCGTCATTTCATTATTGCTACTACTTATTACACAACTACCTACACATCCCGGTAAAAAATCAGGATAAGAAGTCACATCGTTGACCAATTTATACATTTGTTCCACGCTGTAAGGCACTAGCGCAGAGCGATTAATTTGTGGCATATCATTTCCTGTAAAGCATAACAGCGCTGAATAGTATCACTTAAACATGGTTAAATAAAAACCCGATGACATTTAGAACAATAAATGCGCACTTATCGCTAAATATCATACAGAAGAGATTTCTTTCACTAACGCATGCAGTATAATACAACGCATTATGACAAAGAAAAAAGCATACAAACCCGGTTCGGCAACAATTGCCATGAATAAGCGAGCCCGCCACGAATACTTCATTGAGGAAGAATTCGAAGCAGGCTTATCCCTACAAGGTTGGGAAGTTAAATCACTGCGTGCTGGCAAAGCTAACATCAGTGAAAGTTATGTTTTACTCAAAGATGGTGATGCTTATCTTTTTGGTGCCACGATTACGCCATTAAACGTTGCTTCTTCCCACGTAGTTTGTGATCCGACACGGTCACGCAAGCTACTACTTAACAAACGCGAGCTTGATTCACTGTATGGTCGAATCAATCGAGAAGGTTATACCATCGTCGCACTTTCCATGTATTGGAAAAATGCTTGGTGCAAAATCAAAATTGGCGTTGCAAAAGGTAAAAAGGCGCACGATAAGCGTTCAGATATCAAAGAACGTGAGTGGAAATTAGACAAAGCGAGAATTATGAAGAATTCTGGGCGTTAATCGCTGGCATTGTCATCCAATATTCTGATATACTTAACGCTTATTATACTTGGGGCTGATTCTGGATTCGACGGGATTTGCGAAACCCAAGGTGCATGCCGAGGGGCGGTTGGCCTCGTAAAAAGCCGCAAAACAATAGTCGCAAACGACGAAAACTACGCACTGGCAGCTTAATAACCTGCGCAGAGCCCTCTCTCCCTAGCCTTCGCTCTTAGGACGGGGATCAAGAGAGGTCAAACCCAAAAGAGATCGCGTGGATGCCCTGCCTGGGGTTGAAGCGTTAAATCCAATCAGGCTAGTTTGTTAGTGGCGTGTCTGTCCGCAGCTGGCAAGCGAATGTAAAGACCAGACTAAGCATGTAGTACCAAGGATGTAGAAATTTCGGACGCGGGTTCAACTCCCGCCAGCTCCACCAAATTTGGTAGGACAGTGTAAGGACAACAACTTGAAAAACAAGAAGTTAGCAAAGTTGGTAGGTCACTGTCATGACAGTAAAGGGACTTAAAAGTGCACGTAAAATGCACGTGAAGTCAAATTTGAAACACCTCAGAATCCCACCCCCTCTGAGGTGTTTTTATTTGTAAAAAATGTATTTCTATTTGTAAGAAAGTGTAACAAAAATACACGCTGTTTTGCCTGTCTTGGGTCTGGCTTACCCCTCAGATCATTCCCTCCAAAACAAATATTGAAGAACAGACATCATTATTTTATCCGAAAAATTCACTGTCAAAATTCCTCTCTGAAATAATGCCTTTCTGTACATATAAACAGTGATTTTAAATATTCAAATTTTTTGATGTTATTTGGCGGATGCAATTTTTTTGCAAAAGAAGATAAAGCCAGTTCCAAGGTGAGAATGAAAAGGAAGATTGATCACCATAGCACAGCAATCTACCCTTTGACTTTCATAGTAATCAACTATAGAGGAAATCCCTATAGTTGCCGTAGATGGCTCAAATCTGATTCATGATTGAAATTCCAATCATCTTTAAAGTGTGATATCCCACTTTAGGTATGGTGATTTCCACCATACCTTTTACCCTCACAGGGTTACTTAATGTAACTCAGTGACTGACGACGAATTTCGTCGGAACCAATGATCACCAGACTGCATACCGATATTATCGTCGCTCAAATTATAAGCAGACGGCATATTTGCAGTCTGCTTGCTTTTCAAGCTATCATTGTAACCCATTGATTCTTCCGAGGTGGTCATTTTGACCACCCGGAACATCTCAATATTTCCAGTTCCCAAAGTGAGGACCACGAAAGAATCAAAGGGTTACTGAGGTGTGAGAAATTTTTCGCATACCCATCAGCTAAAATTTCAGCCGATGACTGAGCGAAATATTTCGCCGATTGAGCTGAGTGAACATTATTCACTTGGTTTAAAATTAATGAGTGATTTATAACCACACCTCTTAAAGAGGTGAGCCTCTGAAATCGGAGCCTCCTCAACCTCAAGGAACCCCTAGAGTTAATTCATCCCTCCGTTTGAAACAGAAGCGTGCTGAATTAAAGGTGAGAAATCCCACCTTTAGCTAAGTCGTTGATTTTACTTATTTCCTGCACAGAACAGGAATTCAATAATATCAATGGGTTAAAAGGGGATAATTATCCTATTTAACGTAATGCATTGATTTTACTTATTTCTGTCACAGGACCGGAAATTAATAGAATCAAGGGGTTAAAAGTCGGGAAATCCCGCTTTTACTGTGCTGAGTTTTATCAGTCATATGATAAATTCTATTAATTCCCTGCCTGTCATTTTATGTCATCCTGTCATCAAAACATGTATCTCACCCATTAAAGTTAATCAAGCCGTACTCTCCAGTATTGATGAACCGATTTTATTGATGTTCACAGGCGGAGCAGTATCCCACCGCCTTCATGTTACTTAGCAATGTGTATTGTTGATTAAATGAGGGAGTAGCTATGCAAGATAAAAAGCCTGAAACACAAGCCTTAGAAGATGATGGCCTTGTTGTCGTTCCGACTCCAGAATATGTCAAAGATTCAATCAAAGAAGCGATTGAAGAACACACCCAAAGCCGCAACCATCCAGATGCAACACTGCAAGATAAGGGTTTTGTAGTTCTGAGTAATGATGTAAGTGATAGTGAAACTATGGCAGCAACACCAAAGGCAGTAAAAGCGGCATACGATTTAGCGAATACAGCTAATCAAACCGCCAGCGGTGCAAACAATCTTGCCAGTACAGCAAATAATAAGGCTGATAATGCAAGCAACCTTGCTAATATTGCAAATGAAAATGCCAATTTAGCCTTACCCGTTGGTGTTCCTGTTCCGTGGCCTACAGAAAATCCACCTGAAGGCTGGCTAATATGCAATGGTGAATCGTTTGATACAGCAAGATATCCGAAACTTGCGCTTGCTTATCCATCTGGTGTATTGCCTGATTTGAGAGGGGAATTTATTCGTGGGTGGGATGATAGCGGCAATATTGATCCTAATCGTTCTCTCCTTAGCTACCAAAATTCCGCATTTCAGAACCATTTTCATGCATTACCAACAAGTAATGGTGATGATGGCATGGAGGAAAACGGGATCACAACTGTTTTTGACGATAATAAAGCGGATAATTTCGCTTTGGATCTAGAAAATACACAACATCCAGTCGGAAATAATGCTGGATTGTGGAGTGGTAATTATTTTAGAACCTATAGCTCAAGTGTCTATGGTGGATTTTCTGTTGCGGACGAAACCCGCCCTCGCAACATAGCATTCAATTACATAGTCAGAGCCGCTTAATTCTGAGCTAAAACTTTCAACCCGCAACTTTCTGCGGGTTTATTTTACGCTTCACTTTTCCCCTGCCCCACATTCCACACCGAATCTTCCGGCATCTGGACACGGACATCTAAGCGACAACCTTCGGGAATGTCGCAGGGTTCGGCATCGACATAGTAGATTTTTTCACCATCCACGATGTCTTTTATCCGCCTGTTCTGGAACCGCTCAGGTAAATGGGGATGCTGACGGTGGAATGTGCGAATGATAATGCCGCCGCATTTTTTCACTGTGTCATCAATGTAGATGAGTTCCAGCCCGTTGTTGTTCTTCGGCGAGGAGATACCGCCGTGGACACCCCATGCTCCGTCAGCGTTATAACCCAATACGCCGGAGATTTGATAATGGCCAGTGCCGAGTTTAGTGACAGTCGCGCCTTCGGATTCGTCGTTGGTGATGAATGTGCCATCGGGGTAGATTTGGATGATGGGGGACGCTTTTCTTACAATCCCGCTCCCATCAACGGTTACAGTACTCAGCCCGGTAGAAGCGGGGGCTCTTAATAGGCAATACCATGAAGATGGGCCATTTTTTCTGTATTTTCTTAAAAACGTCTGGCCATCATGTCCACCGGTATATCGCTGAATAACATATCCATCCCCAACATCACTGGGCAGGACTTCCAATACACCAAATTGTTTTATGGGATACCCCCTCTCTGGCGTTGCATTAACACCATCCGGTTGATAATAATAATTCGGTGACTGGAAAATATTAATCGAACTGGTTCCTAAATGAACTCCCGCTGACGTTATTGTATTTTCTGTCAACGCCATCGTGCCAGGTTTCATCGGATGATAGACTTCGCCTGTCCATTTATTACCATTCCAATAATCCAGAAATGCCTCGCCGTCTCGTACACCTAACATATAGCGTTTATCACCTGCTCGTGCCGAGACCCGACTCGCACCCAGTTCACCCGTAACGATCCCGCCTGTTTTATCCAGCTTCCCCTCCATCGTCGCCTGTAACGCCCGTACCGATTGTTGAAACTCTGTTTTATCTGCTTTTCCTTCTAATGCCGCCTGTAACGCCCGTATCGATTGCAGTGACACCGTCTGACCGTTCGGCAATGTCACGTCAACCACGCCATTCTGTGACATCCATTTGTCCATGTTCTGGAGAAACTGGGTGATGTAGCTGGTGTTGGCCACAATATGTCGGACGCCATCCGAGACGGAATCGGGGAGGGTGGTCTGAATCTGGTATTTCGCGTTATTCAGGGTGACCGTGGCGTTATCCGCCAGTACCAGTTCGGTATCGGAGTTCACCGCCTGAATCAGGTGGATTAAGTTGTTGCTGCCAGACCGGATTAACATCATCTGCCCGGGTGCAACGCCGTTGATATTGGATTTAAATTTCGTGCCCGTACCGCGGACAATAGCCGAGCCGGACACAGTTGAGACTGTGCCTTGTGAATAGTACATGGTGTGTTCCTGAGAAAATCTAAGATAAACCCGTAGGGTTTGGTGATTACGCCTTGAACGCCAGAATAGTTATCATAAACCCTTCACCTTCCTGATAATATGTAACGTCCCCTGGTACATTTTTTGGTAATGTTCCATAACCCGTGATGATCGATGGGACATATCCTGTTCTGAGGTCACCTGTAGAAATTGCATATGTCCTCGCCCGGCATATTGTATTTCCATTTAGCGATACCCACGCCTGTTTGCTGGAGGCTGCTGTAATTTGCAATGCAGGGATAACAATAACGCGGTCGAATGGTGACGGGGGGATGGTTAAATTTCCCGGGTTCATTGTGTAAACCTTCACAATGTCGCCAACGATATTATTCACTGACAACGTCCCTTTTATTTTGCAATCCTCTTCGATAGTGACGTTTCTCAGGGAGCCTGACGTCGCATTAATCTCACCTCTCGCCTTGATATCACCAAACTCAGCAAAACCGGATTTATCAATTTTCCACCCCGCCCGACCTGCGACATAATTTCTGGACTGAATGAAGTTGCCGATTTTGGCGTTAGTAATGCTGCCGTCCTCTATGAAGGTATCTCTGGCAAACAGCTGTCCATTTTTGACCACCATAAACGGCTCCATCTTCCCGTTAACGGGGTTATAAAACGCAAAGTTATTAGCAGAAAATCCAATGTACGACTCAAGATTGCCGTTCTTCACCTCACCACTAATTACCATGCCCGCCGCGTTATACTTCCTGCCGTTATAGTTAATGGTGATATTCGTACTGTGGATGGCATACCCATTGCCGGACAGGTCAAATTCCGCTGACATCTTGCTGTTGATAACAGCCTGCTGTTTCCCGAGCTGTGCCTGAACCTGTTGTGCCGATTCAGCCACCGCTTTTTGTGTACTGGATATGGCCTGTTTATTGGTGACGACATCCCCCCTGATATCCCCGACGCTGGTACGTATTTCTGTAAACTGCTGACCAAATGATTTATCCCGTTCGGCTATCGTGGTTTCAACCGATTTGATGCGTGATGCATTGGTTCCGAGCTGGGCGCTAATGTCTGTGGTTTTCTGTGCCCATGCCTCATTGTCGGTCGCCCGTACTTGCCATAGCTCACTAATCTGCGCCTTGCTCTCCCCGTCACGCACCATCAGCTCACGGGATAATTGCTGTTGTGCGCCGGCGAGTTCAAGGGCGCTTTCGGCGTTCCAGTCCATATTGGCTTGCAGCCGTTTCCCGGCTTCGGCAGAAAAGAACTGGTTACCGGCTGCCTCAATAATCCAGCGGGCGTCATCGGATGACTCCCCTCTGACAAACGCTGTCCACGGGGACTGATTACCGGATTTATCCACCAGACGGGCACGGAAGTAGAAGGCCACGCCTGCGGCCAGCCCCTGTAGGGTATGCGTGCGTTGCGGATAGGGAATATCAGCCAACAGCATCAACCCTTCACTATCATTAGTCCGGCTGTACTGAATTTCTGTTTTCAGCGTGTCATCCGTCTGGGCAGCAAATCCCCAGTCAAGCTGGATACCAAAGATAATCGGCGTTGTTTTGAAGTTCAGCGGTGTCGGCGGGTTGCCCTCTTTCCCTTTCAGGTGGGTTTCCGGTGCATTCGCCCAGACACTGGATATTTCAGACGCATTAATTGCCCGCACCCGCGCCTGATAGCGTCCGGCGTAGATGTTAGGAACCTCAAAGCCCTGCGTCGAGGTTCGGGGGGCTGATATCCAGTTCCCGCTATCCCGTCGCCATTCGGCCTCATACGCAATGGCACTCTCCGCCGCATTCCAGGTGACACGCAGTGTGTTCACGACAATGCCCTGATTGACAACGGAGTCACTGCTGATAGTCACATTTTTCGGTGGTGACTGAACGCCGGGCGGGATAACCGAAATGGGCCGTTCCTCAATACGGGCGCCGGTGTCGATACGGGCGTATTTGTCGGGATTATGCTCAACGGCGGTGATTTCAAACGACACCCCATCCTCACCTTCCTTGATACCCGTCACCCTGAACTGCTGGATAGCCAAGTCCGTTGCGTCAATCGCCCAGATACATTCGGCGATCGGGGTTTCTGAGTAGGCGGTTGTGACAGTAACAATCTGCCCGTTCACCGCCTGAATGGTACGCCCCTCCGCTTTACCGGAAGGCAGGTTCAGGATCAGCCGCTCGCCCACTTTCGCAGACGATACCCGATCCAGCGTGATATTGCGTCCATTCACCGAACCCACGCGCCCACCCAGTACGCGACCGGAAAACATTTCATCAGCTACCCCAATGACGTAACCGGGTAACGGGATTTTGCCATCCAGCCCCACAGTAAAGGTCACCATCCGGTCATACTCGTTGGTGTGCAATATCCACTTACCCCGCCGTATCGCTTCACTCTGACGGGTACAGCCGATTGCCGTCACATCCGCCTGTTTTACGTTATAGCGACGGATTAACCGGTTATCAAAAACCGGCTCGACCGCATCCTGATAACCGTTCTGCGGATCTGACCAGCTCACCATCGCCGTAGAGTAATGAGTTTTCTCGCTGGAACTGGCGTAAACAAATTTACCGTCACGAACATTGGCACGGGTATAGAGGTAATCCATATCGCGTGGCATATCCGCCAGTACATTCATATTGTTGTTGGCCCAGAACGTCATGCCCCGGAAAATGCCAGCGATATCCCGTAAGACTGTCCACGCGTCCTCTTGTGACTGGATATAAACATTGCAGGTAAAGCGGGGTTCAGTCCCGCCAAATCCGTCAGGCACAGGCTGGTCACAATACTGCGCGATGCGGTACAAATCCCATTTTGCCAGACTCAGGTTCTCCGCCTTAACCCGGGTGCCGATACTGAACCGGTCATTCATCATCAGGTCATACAGCACCCATGCCGGATTGTCGGTCCATGCCCATTTGAACGTACCCGACCATACACCGGAGTACGTGCGGCTTGCCGGATCATAATTATCGGGCACCCGGATAATGCGCATCTTCGGTTCACAGGAGACCTGCGGGATATTGCGAAATTGTTTGGCATCAAACTGAACGTACAACAGCGCGGTTTCGGGGTAACTCAGTTTGGCGTCGATCACCTCGGTGACGGACTCCACCACCATCGCATCCGCAATCCGGTTACTGTTCTGCTTGGGGGTGAGACGACGCACGCGAACCTGCCAGCCTGAGTGCGCTTTAGGCAGATCAATACGGTGTGAGCGCTCATATTTAGTGGTTGTTTTCCCATCAAGCGCCGTCTTCAATACCGTCTGATACGAACCGCCATCCGCGGCCACCTCAACGACATAATCAATGCGATACCCCACAGTGTCACCGTTTTCTTCCTGCTTTTGCAGCTGAGGACATGATAACCGGAGGCGAACCGCCGACAACTGAGTATTGGTGATCGATCTGACCCATGACTCTATCAGCTCGGTGCTGACAGTCAGTTCATTTTCGACCGCTGGCATCCCCTTGATATACTCTTGATGCGGGGTGCCGGGACGAAATTCCCATTTGACGCCCTCAAAGTTGGCCTGACCATCGGGACCAATAATCGGCGTGTTATCCAGAAAGATATTGGTGCCGTCCAGCCCGCCTTCAAACTCACCCTCCCCCAATGCCAGTAGGATTTTGGCATACGAGGTTGATTGCAATGAGTCCGGTGATTCAACGGGAGTACGGGGGCGGTCACCACCGCCCTTGCTGCCCTGAATAAGATGATGCCCCATATTCCACCCATAAAAAAAGCCGCAAATGCGGCGAGACTAAACGTAATGACGGTTATTGCTGGTCTTCGGCGTAGACACCCGCTGAGATAATCGCTCCACCGATACGGCGCTTACCGTAGCCCACCGGAACGGGATTGCCCTGAGCGATAGAGTTGACCGGCCCACCAAACGCATAGCTGGGTTTATTGTCGGGGTCTTCCCGTCGCGCCAGTCCACCCGGCATAGGGGATAACATCTGCGCCACGCCCCCCAGCATCATACCAATCCCGGACATTACCATCGGCGCACCCCACGGTGTCATCCACATAAACGCCCCGGCAACGACCATCACCGCGCCGAGTATGGTTTGAAACACGCCCGCTTTTTTACTGCCAATGATCATCGGGGCAATGCGAATTTCCTCCCCGCCGGAAAACGCCAGTTCATCCTGACTGATATTGCGTTTTCCGCTGAATACCGCAAAGGTTAAGCCCTGCTCTTTCGCGGTCAGCAGAAACTTTTCAAATCCGTCAATCAGGACAGACAGTGCCCTGATTGCCTCCTGAGGGGACGATACCGCCAATCGGTGCTCTCGCCCGAACTGAGCACCCAAGACCCCGTACAACCGTATTATTCGTAGTGTGTTCATGGTTTACTCCAGTAAAAAACCCGCCGAAGCGGGCGGGTTCCTGTAACGCAAAGTGATGATTGTTCGTTCCTGCCAGTACCCACTGTAAGGTACGCGATGACTGAGTTGTCCGTACATATGGTGCAACATCAAGCCCTCGCCGATATACACCCCGGCATGATTCGGTTCTTTGGCCTGTACCTGCATGATAATCACATCCCCCGCCTGTAATTCCCTGCTGCACTCCACAAATCCCGCCGCCGCATAGTTTTTCATATACAAATTTTCGCCCCGATCCCACCAGCTCTCCGAGCGTTCAAAATTGGGGATTTCAATATTACGCTCCAGCCGATACCAGTCGCGCACAATGGCGTAACAGTCCCATATACCATGCACGAACGGGCGGCCAATGAGCGGTTTTATTCCCTCAGCCGGCATCAGCGTACGAATATCCCCCTCCGGCCAGGAGACGATCACCCACGGGAGTTGTGACAGGTCACACTGAGCAATGTCTAACTGACTCGGTTGTGTTGTGGCGTCGGGGTGACTGTGAACGATAGCAACAATAGTCCCCGTGTCTTCGGCATTGGCGTAGTCTTCGGGGTGAATGCTGAATTGCTCGGTGGGTGAAGGTGCGGTATTGCGACAGGGGATATATTGTTGTTTGCGGCTATGTTGAACCACCAGCCCACAACATTCATTGGGGTATTCGGTTTTAGCGTGATCCATGATAGATTGAATGATGCGTGGATGCATGTTGGCCTCATAACTAAAAGCCCCTTTACGGGGCCAAATGTCTTTCTATAAATTTAACATGTGATGTCATGCCCAATAAAAATCACTCTATACGGAAATTGAGTTGTATCTTGAATTCTTTTAACCTGATTGTTTTTTATAAACACCCAATGCAATTGATTTCCGGTATACCCTCCATATGAATTTTTAGCATTTACACATAATGAATAACCAAATACCGGAGACTTATTTTCGATCATTACTTCTTGCCTTGGTTGTGTCCAATTAGAATATTTAGCTGAGTCAGGATCTTTTAATAAGTTATTCCGACAAACCATCTGCATTGATGTTATAATCGGTAATCCGATAATTTACTGCC
>NZ_LDNM01000229.1 GCF_001028135.1 Xenorhabdus griffiniae | reverse complement strand
CGGTCGATTTGCTTCCGGCATTATTCACTCTCACTGCATCCGCATCCCCGCTGTTAACCAGCGTTTTATACTCCTGCAGAGCAGCAGATTGTGTCCATTTACTGTTTTCAGCAAAATTCATCATCCGCTTCGCCATGTTCTGACAATTAAACTGGGCCTTATCGAACGCCACATTGGCCTGCAAGACCCCATTGGTCAGCATGTCATAGAGTCCCGGATTGGCACGCTGAATGATCATGGCAGGAAGACTGGCCACCGCGCCGGTGGCCCCCTGGATCACCTCACTCATCAGGTTCTTAAATCCGGCGGTAATGCCGTTCAGCTGGTTGCCGACCGTGGTTTTCAAATCAAAATTACCGCACATCAAATCGGAACTCCAGCCGAGTTCCAGTCCGCCCAGTTGGGTCAGGGAACGGC
>NZ_LDNM01000228.1 GCF_001028135.1 Xenorhabdus griffiniae | reverse complement strand
CTTCTTTCGGCAACACCATCTGCTCGGCCGGGTTGTAGAGGATGTGCTGGCGTTGCAGTAACCAGCGGAACCACCGCCGCAGGGCGATCAGCCGTTCCCGCTGACCGTTATTGCCGTAAGGCTGACTCTCGGCTATACGGTATGCCCGCCTACACCGCCGCCAGCTTTCCAGTAACACCAGTGTGACCTGTGCGGGGTAACGAACCGTGCGCTGTTCGCACCAGTCGATAAAGGGTAGCAGGTAGCTACGGTATGTTTCCCGCGTGCGGTCAGCCCGGCCTTGTGCCAGCAGCGTGTCGAACCACGCTTCGAGCTGTTGGCGCAGTGTGATCAGGGTGTTGTCGTGTGAAGTTATCATGCGGATTGTCCTTTTTGTGATGGAAGCTATCCGGCAGTACGGTATGACGGGAAGTTTTTATTGTGTTGCCGGAACAGTGATTTTTCGTTTTATCAGACTTGCGAGTGCTTAACCCTGTCTGGCTGTGGCGTTATGGCTATTTTGCTTACCCAGACTTAGCCCAGACTTGGGGCAGACCTGGCATAGACTTGCTTCTGTTCCGCCCAGACTTGCGCGGATCATACCGGCACGATCAGGCCGCTTAAGTGGGCACTGTCGCCCTCGCCATCCCAGAGCAGTTCGTATTGCAACAGATGCCCGCGACTGCCGCCGTGAACAAGCAGGTACTCCATGTCACTTAAGCGCTGGCAATGCAGCTTAAGCTGGCTGTCGCTCCAGTTTGTGTAAGCCCGGATATCCCGCCGGGTAAAACGCACTTCTCGCAGCGTTTGCTGCCTGTCCGATGCCATCCCGTGCGCCATCTGCTGGATCAGTAATAAC
>NZ_LDNM01000227.1 GCF_001028135.1 Xenorhabdus griffiniae | reverse complement strand
CAATGAATCCCGCGAACAGACCGAAGCCATCCATGCGTTGCAACGGCAGAAGCAGACGCTGGCAGGCTTGCTGGCTGAGAAAGAGCGCGAGTACCTGACTCAGCTTCACCAGAACGCCCAGTGGCTGCTGAAACCCTTGAATGTGGTCAATCCGTATGCGTCGCAACTGACCTTTATGTCAGACAAAACCCGCACCCGCCGTGACCATATGAAATACCTGACGCTCATTCAGAGCATCGCCCTGCTGCACCAGTATCAGCGGGACATCAAAACGGCAGAACATCGCGGGAAGCGGCTTGAATATATCGAAGTGACCAAAGACGATATCAAACTGGCGAATCAGCTTGCCCACGAAATCTTAGGCCGGACATTGGACGAGATGCCGCCGCAGACGCGCAAGCTGTTATTACTGATCCAGCAGATGGCGCACGGGATGGCATCGGACAGGCAGCAAACGCTGCGAGAGGTGCGTTTTACCCGGCGGGATATCCGCGACTTCACCCAATGGAGTGACAATCAGCTTAAAGTGCATTGTCAGCGAC
>NZ_LDNM01000226.1 GCF_001028135.1 Xenorhabdus griffiniae | reverse complement strand
GGCAATCACCGTGGTTTCGGTAGGGCCATAAGAGTTAATCCAGCGGCAGGATTGGGTTTCTGGTATAGACTGCCAACTCAGCAAATGACGCAGTTCCGCTTTTTCACCACCGACGATAACGGTGTGCAGGTATTGGCCGAAACCACTGTGCCCCGCCATCATTTCCTGTACCCAGTGATGCCAGAAGGCGGTGGGCATATCCATAATAGTGATTTTCTGCTCATTTAGCAGATCGACAAATTCTGCATCCGGTACACGGATATGGGCAGGGCGCAGAACCAGAGTGGCACCGGCGGCCAGAGTAGGGAAAATATCGGATACCGAAGTATCAAAGGCGATGGTCGCAAATTGCAGGATACGATCCCCTAATTGTGGCTCGCTGGTCTGGTGCTGCGCATGGATAAAGTTCACCACATTGCGGTGCTCCAGCATCACGCCTTTGGGCTGTCCGGTGG
>NZ_LDNM01000225.1 GCF_001028135.1 Xenorhabdus griffiniae | reverse complement strand
GTTTTCAGGTAATACTGCTCCAGCGCCTCGCTGTAACAGTATTTATTGTGAATGGCGGCCATCGCACAATTGCAAAAATCCTGAAAGACCTGATAACGACGGTGATAACGCGCCGTCTGGTTAAACAGCGCGATAAATGCTTTCTGGTGATCCGGCTGTGATGACATCACGTGTTTTCCTTGTAAAAAATACGGGGAAGACACGTTCCGAAAGGGGGAACCTGTTTTCCCCTTTCGGTTGAAGTGAAGATAAAACAATACATTAATGGTGAGTTAAACGAATGGCTATGGCCCGACCGCGATGGCCGGCACAGGCAGGTTCACCGCCTGCTTCTCCTCGTTGACCAGATAAAGCGCCGGCCGGTTTTCCCGTCCTGACAGCCCGTTGCCGCTGTCCACATGCTCGCCCTGGTCATAGCAATCGTAGCCTTTGAGCTGACC
>NZ_LDNM01000224.1 GCF_001028135.1 Xenorhabdus griffiniae | reverse complement strand
GGCCTCGGCACCGTCGATATTGCGATCACCTCCGCCGATGGCTTGCCGTCAGCGGACATTATCAACGCGGTACAGGCGCATATTGACGACGTTCGCCCCGTCACCGCCAAAAGCTCACTGGTATTGGCACCGGCATTGCGCCCGGTGGATTTTGTTGTTGAAGTCGTTTTGGATGGCATCACGCTGGAAGCCGCCAGTCAGGAAATCACGAACGTTATTACCGATGCGGCAGGACGGCTGGCCCCCGGTGAACCGTTGATCCGTAGTCAGATAGAAATGCGCATTTCCCTGATACCCGGTATTCGTGACCGTCGCATCATCGCCCCCGTAGAAAACGTTATCGCGTTGGTGGATAGGAACCATCTTGAATGGCTGCGGATGGGCCGCATCACGGTAAGGCTTTTTTCATGAAATCATTACTGAAGCAGTTACTGCCCCCGGTCAGTTATGCCACGGATGCTCCCCGTTTGGATGCCGAACTGGCCGCCGAAGCGAAGCAGTTGCAGCTAATAGAACAGAGCGCCAATCGCGTCAGTGACGCGGTAACCCCGTTCTTTGCACAGTCGTTACTGCCTGACTGGGAGCGCGTTCTCGGCATCACTCAAAATGCAGACAACAACTACCAGCAACGGCTGGAAATGGTCTTGCTGAAGC
>NZ_LDNM01000223.1 GCF_001028135.1 Xenorhabdus griffiniae | reverse complement strand
GACCCCCTGACTGAGGACAGCAGCCGTGGTTGCCGTCCCCGGCAGATAGCCCTCATTTTGGCGGCGCGAGGCGGATTGACGGGCGGAATAGGCCGGGTTGCCGGGTGAACCGTTGCCGCCCGATGAATCCCGGCGACCCGAGGCACGCCCACTGCGCCCCAAATTGATCACACCGGGGAATTTGAGATCCAGTAAATCCCCGATGCCCCCGGTGCGCACATCCAGAATGGATTGCAGGTCGTGGACAAATGCCCGGGGATAATTCAGGTAATCAATCCCCTGGCTGATCACGCCAGCCAACTCACCGCGCATGAGGGTCAGGGTGTTTAACATACCGGACAGGGCCGCCTTGCCTTTGGCGAGATAGCGCATGTTGTTATGCACCGGTGCCATGACCTGATCAAACAAATCTGACGCACGCTCAGTCAGCCCGGTGATATGGTCAAACAGGCGGTCACCCAACTGCTCCGGGTGTGCCG
>NZ_LDNM01000222.1 GCF_001028135.1 Xenorhabdus griffiniae | reverse complement strand
TCACAGGGGTAACCATCGTTCACCCCACGGACGCCCATTGTTCAAATGGGGTGGAATATGAAGATGAAAGAAAATCCTGATTTATGGGCTGACATGTTAAATGGCCTGAAAAACTCGTGGCCGCAAATATCCGGCTCTGCTTTAGCTATCGTAATTTGTTACGGACGCCTGATTTACGACGGCGTGGAACGAAAGAACCGCTGGGTAGAGGCGCTGCTCTGTGGTGCTTTGTCATGGAGCGTATCCAGTGGGCTAGAGATGTTTGGCATTCCTATCAGTTTTGCACCGGCTATCGGTGGCGCTGTTGGATTTATTGGCGTTGAGAAAATACGCGAGTTTGCTATTCGTGCCATCAATAAACGGTTGGGGGATAAACAGTGAGCAGAGGCATTCGCAATAACAACCCGGGCAATAT
>NZ_LDNM01000221.1 GCF_001028135.1 Xenorhabdus griffiniae | reverse complement strand
TCTCGATAGCTTCCTGAATGCCTTGCAACAGGTTATCAACCGCCATGATATCCTGCGTACAGCGGTTTATTGGCAAAAACTGGAACAGCCGGTGCAGGTGGTCTGGCGTCAGGCAACGCTGGCTATCCATGAATTCATCCCGGCCACGACAGGCGATATTCCGGCGCAGTTACAGGCTCACACTGATCCGCGTCAGCACCGGATCAATCTGAACCGCGCCCCTCTCTTTGCTGCCGATATCGCCCACGATCCGCGACAGAATGAATGGCTGCTGGCTTTACGTTTCCACCATCTGGTCAGTGACCATCTGACACTGGAGCTGATTTTAGCGGAAATTGCCCAGATACTACGGGGCAATGCCAAAACACTGCCCACGATGTTGCCCTACCGCAACTTTATTGCCCAGACATTAAGTGTGCCCGTGGCAGAACATGAAGCC
>NZ_LDNM01000220.1 GCF_001028135.1 Xenorhabdus griffiniae | reverse complement strand
CTTCAAATCAGGTAGTGCAGGCTAAGAATACCCCGGAATAAAGCATAGAATAACCAACGAATTTGGACACGAACTTCACATTAGACAAGCCGGTTTCATAGAAGTAAGCCCGGACGGAAGGATCCCAAAGGAGAATAAGTGCCGGTAGAGCCGTCCCAGTGAATTAGCGAATATTGATGATGATGGTATTCTCGTGATATTAGGGCGCGCCGATAACATGATTATACGAGGTGGATTTAAAATCCAGCCTGAAAAAATAAAGAATTTCCTGGAAACTCACCCTTGGGTTAATGAGGCCGCAATAGTAGGCGTTCCCGATGTTAGGCTTAATACTATTCCTGTCGCCGTTATCGAAACCAAATCAAATAAATATTCAAAAGTCAATGAGTTAGTTAGCCTGTGTCATAAAGAATTATTGCCTTATGAAATACCGAAACATTTTCTTACCATCGATAAATTACCTAAAACGTCAGTAGGAAAAATAAATCATACTGAACTTTTAACG
>NZ_LDNM01000022.1:877-29815 GCF_001028135.1 Xenorhabdus griffiniae | reverse complement strand
TAGTTCCGCACGTCCGGTTCTGAGGAGGGGGCTGTCTGGGTGACTGGACAGCTCTACTCACCCAATACCCCGAGTAGTGATGAGTTCAATTTTAAGTCATCATCATTTAACGATATGAATTTAAACAAAAATATATAAAGGTGAACAGGGTGAACAGTTTCATCCCTATTTCTTTAATACGGAGGGGGTAAGCAAAAAAGTTTTCTCTGGCAGGTGTTTTACAGCTCTCCTATTTACCGGGTTAATGTATTAGCCCGGTAAATAGGAGAAGGCAAGCACAGCGCGTCAGCGTTGTCTTAATCTTCGGCATTAGAAATGCCCGTTTTAGCGGTGGCAAGTACAGTGGCACCCTAATTTTTCTCACCCTTAAGGCAGCATAAATCACATAATTTAAATTTCATTAATAATTAAATTTACACATATCCATAAAAGTTATAGTGTGAATGGAAAAATTTACTTTTGAGTTATTCTTCTATTGGAGTATGGATATGTTAACAATAAAATGGATACCTCTGCCATTTATACTTATTGCTTCACTGCTGGCTGGATGCATTGAAGTTGATATGTCGGTTCCAAGCTTTCCTGATATGGCTGCCAGCTTTGGGGTATCTGAAGGGTATATACAGCGTACCATCACTTATAATTTTTTGGGGTTTGTGTTTGGTGCATTGGTTTATGGTCCACTGTCAGAATCGTTTGGACGACGTAAGATCATGTTGTTTGGTGGTAGCATTATGTTGTTGGGAGCATTAGGGTGCACCTATGCAAATTCGATTGAACTATTGATGCTGTCCCGCTTTGTACAAGGATTAGGAGCTTGTACCCCCGTTGTCGTTGTATATGCCATCATAGCTGACCGTTATCAAGGCGCTACTATGTACAGTATGATCGGATTAGTCAACGCGTGTATCTCGATTTTTATGTCTCTGGCTCCCATTGCTGGAGGATGGGTTAACGAACATTTGGGATGGCGTGGTAACTATGCCGTAGTTGCAACTATTACTGCGATTGTATTCTTGCTCGAACTGCTTTTTTTACCAGAAACGAAGAAAGAAAAAATATCGCTAGATATAAAAGGTATCGTCGGGAACTATGTTCGATTGACATTAAGTTTCCGTTTTATGCGACTTTCGCTGATACCTTCACTGTTATTCTCTGCTTATATGGTATTTATTGCATCTAGTGCTTTTCTTTATCGTGAAACATTTTCTCTTTCGTTATCAGCATTTGTGATGCACTTCTTTATTATTGTGGCATCATTCTCCATTCCAAGTCTACTTTCTACTCGCATTATCTCTATGCTTGGTGGAGAGCAACGGTCTGAAAAAATTGGGCTATTTTTAGCCATGGTCAGCATTCTGTCGCTTCTTATGGTAAACACACCTTGGGCCATTACTATGCTCATGAGTTTGTTCTGTTTTGGATTTGCAATTTGTTATCCGACTCTGTTTGCTCGTTCCATGACTGTTTATCCTGAAATTTATGGTGTAGCCGCCTCCTATATCATGAGCTTACGTTCATTGTTGGTCGTTACGATTACAGGAATTGCCAGTTATGTGTTTAGTGGGCACTCAGAAGAAATGAGTTATGTCATGGCAAGCGTTGTGGGTGTTGTGTTACTGCTGTCGCTGATGAGCTTCACGGTAACCCCAAGTAAAGCCCAAGAATAATGAACTTATATTATATTGAGTCTTGGCTGAATATTTATATTTAGCCAAGGTTATTATTATGGCTTTATTTGTAGATGATATATAGAACACTATCTAAAGGTGGGTGTTGTGTTACTGTTGTCGCTGATGAGCTTCACGGTAACCCCAAATAAAGTTCAAAAATAAATGAACTTATATTATATGAATCTTGGTTGAATATTTATATTTAGCCAAGAGGTGATGCTGCCAACGCGCTAATTGCAACTCGAAGCCGTGCATATTACTGCCCTGCGTGTAGCAAGATTTCGACCATTGCAGCTAGCTATAAGCAAATCAACACATTAGAGGCATCATCTAGCCAAGATTATTATTGCGTTTATTTTGATTTCAAGCATGGATTTATTTGGAGATGATATATGGAAAATGAAGCGACACTATCTAAAGGTGGGTTATCTGCCACCTATACTGATAAATGGGAAAAACGTGCGTCAATAAGAACTCGTCCCGGTAAGATTATCGATTTCACTATTCCCGGTGCATTCTTCCCCGAGGAAAATCAGCCAATATTTTTGACTGAATCAATTAGTAATGTCAATGGAGAAAGCAAGTCAAAAATACTTACTCAGTCTCTTTTTAAGTATCTTAATGATATTGTTAATCTCGAAATTAAACTGATTAATTCAGCATGTAATAAGATTATTTATGGAGATCTCTCTATTGAGTTCGATGAGCAGATTAAGTTGAATGCTTATACCGTAATTATCGATGAGTACTATCACGTTTATATTGCCAGAAACATGATAAATCAGCTCAGAGAGCATGATGCCGATCTCAGTACCTTGAATTTCCCGGACTCTGATGCCTATGTGGCCGTTACAGAGGTGATGAAACGGTTACCTGAGCGCTGCCATGACATTTTCGAGATCATTGCGGTTTGCATTTTCGAAACGACTCTGGTGAGAGAACTGGTGGAATTCTTTAATAGTGACGGCGTTCATCCATCGATTAAATACTATGTTAATGACCATATGAACGATGAGTCCAGACACTATATTTTCTTTCTCGAATTACTTGGCTATATCTGGACGAGGTTGGATGAAAACGATCAGGCGATGATCGGCGGGCAGATCGCTGATTTCGTGAAAATGTATTTGAATGTTGAGTCAGAGAAACAGTTTAACATAGAGCTGTTATCGAAGATGACTCACGATCGTGAAGCAAGCCGGGAGTCAATCAATAAGGTTTATCGCGGTTTTGAAGTGACGCCTGATGTCCCCATTGTTAAGAACGTGCTAATGGCTTTGAAACGAACGGGTATTCTGAATTCGCCGATAGTGCGTCAGGGATTCGAAAATATTGGTTGGATAATTTAATAATGGAGATGAGTATGGATAATTTCGCCTCGCATAAAACACATTCTAAGTTGGCCTATTTGACAGAAACAAAAATGTTGGCCGATGAAATAAAAGCGCGTTTACGAAATAGCAATTCGCTTATTCTTCCATTGGAGAGAAATCTTGAACTGGTCGATCAATTGACGGAGTTTGAGCTCGGTCGTTTCCTCCTGCATAACCGCGGCCTCAATGGCTACTGGACGTCTTACATTTTCCAGCATCCCGCCGGAAAACCCGCAGAACATGTTTTGGAAGACTGGCTTCTGAATCGCTCGTTGCTGTGCCGGGCGCGCGAGCGTTACTACCGTTATCAGACCTTGCTGGCTGAGCTGATTGCGCAGGCGGAGACCCTGGCTTCAATCCCGTGCGGCGTGATGGATGACTTATTGGATCTGGATTATAGCGGCCATGACGCGGTGCAATTGACCGGCATTGATCTTGACCCGGAGTCACTTCATCACGCCAACGAAAAGGCCAAACGCGTTGGCATGGCGGAGCGTTGCCGATTCTCGCAGCAGAATGCCTGGGAGTTAAAAGAAAAAAACGCTTTCGATGTGATTACCAGCAACGGCCTGAATATGTATGAGTCTGACCCGGACAGGCTGGTGGCTTTGTATCGTCGGTTCTTCGAGGCATTAAAACCAGGGGGAACCTTGTTGCTCAGCTTCCTCACGCCACCGCCGGAAAAGAACGCGCCCGCCAGTGAGTGGGATAAATATGAAACGCCAATGGCGGACCTTTTGCAGGAGTTCGCGATCTTTGGCGACATTATTCAGGCTACCTACCTTAATTTCACTTCAGAAGCAGAGATCAGACAACAGATAACCCAGGTAGGGTTCACGGTTAAAGATATCAACTACAGCTCACGCGGCGTGTTGCCGATTCTCGTGGCGATAAAACCCTGATAACCCAAAAGAGTAATATCCATGAAGATTCTGAACATTCTTGTCAACCACACCGTAGAGCCGTTGCGCAGCCATATTGTCCGTTATTTGCTGGATGCAGGCCACTTTGTCTACTTAATCGGTCTGAGTGACGCTGAACAAACGCGCTGGACAGGTTCGCAGCACAACCTCTTTTGCTATTCCGACGTTGGCGATCAGCGCATCGACTATGAGCTCTGCCTAGAAGAAAGCGCCTCGGTGATAGGCCCCATCGTCCGGTTAGCCGTTTTCGCCGATCAACAAAATGTGTTGTTCCAAATTCATGCTGAAGAAGACGGGAATATCAGGGCGTTAGCGGAGCGTGAGCTGCCGTGGCGGGAAGCCCGGCGAGCGTTGTCGCAGACGGTGTTGGGCGAGTTGTTCATCGATGGCGTGGTCATGCTCAGCCGTGAGGCGGAAGATCTGGATATTGCTCTGCCTGAAGGGCCAAACCGAGTTGCGGATTGGCTGGTCGCCCAGCAGAAGGTGCAGCAAGAGCACCGAGCGCTGGAAAGCGACGAACAGCGTTATGGCTGCTTCAATCTGAGGAATGAAGTGTCTACCGTTAACGATGCTGCGGTGGTTCAACTGACGGTCGATGGCGTTGCGCAGCCGCAACAGGCTTTGCTGTTGGCTTTCCAGTTGCAGTTTCTGCTCAACGCGCGTCGGCCTGGGCTCTATGCACTGCAATTGCAAGATAGGCAACGCAGCAGCAAAGTATTACGGTTACTCAACGGAACGGAAACATACGCCGAGCTGTTTCCTTGGTTGGTACGGGCGCTGCAGGGGGATCCGGCGAACCCATTCTACGAATCTCATCATGACGGCCGTTTTTTATCTGTGGTTGGTGTGGATGTCATCATGGATGAGGCGGGTGTCGACACGGCAGCGGCTCCGGTCAGGATCGTATGGAACAGCACGCGCTGTACGCTCAGTCTGCAATTTTACGGGGAAAATCCATTTTTCGACGTTTTAGTCGCTAATATCGATGAGTTTATGGCGGCGAACGCCACATTCATGCGTAACGAAGGGGATATAGATGCATTGACCGGCGTGTCTGAAAATGTCTACCAACGTTATTATGCGAAAATTAATGCCACACAATGTGAATATCCGAGACAAACTATCGTCGGGATGTTTGAACAACAGGCACGGGTGCTTAACGATCACCCTGCAGTGATAACGAAAAATGAAACGCTCAGTTATAGAATGCTGCAGCAACAGGCCAGCCGCCTGGCCGACTATCTGCAACGGCAATATGGGGTAGCGGCAGGCGACAAAATTGCCTTGATGATGCCGCGTGAGGCGGAGTTGGCAGTATGCCTGATGGCCGTGCTTAAGCTGGGGTGCGCCTATATTCCGATCGACAAAAATGCGCCCGTAGTGAGGACCTATTCTATTTTGGCCGATGCCCAGCCGGCGTTAATCATCGGTGCGCATGCTCAGTCTGCCGGCAGCCTGCCGCAAGGGCTGAATTATTTGGATTGGCGCGAATATGCTGCTTCTCCCTTCGCCGGGGCCGACGGCTGTAACGAATTCCCCTCCCAGGCTGAGGCTTCGGCATTGGCCTATATTATTTACACCTCGGGAACAACGGGTAAGCCTAAAGGGGTTGCCGTAGAACACCGCAGCTTTGTGAATATCGCCAGCGATATTTCTCGACGCATGTCTGTGACGCACCAGGATCGTTTTTTAGCGATCACCACGTTGGCGTTTGATATTTCGACTCTGGAAATATTTATGCCGCTCATGTTTGGCGCTACGGTGGTATTAACCGACCAGAAGACGTTGTTGGCGAATAATGACTTGCCGCACTTTATCGCGAGTCATTCCGTGAGCCTGATGCAGGGGACGCCTTCTTTTTGGCATCAGATCTCGCAGCAATATGCCGAGACAACGCTACCCGTTCGGGCATTGTGCGGTGGGGAAGCGGTACCGCATGCGGTGGCGCGTTGGTTGTCAGAAAACACCGAGCGTGCGTGGAATGTGTATGGGCCAACCGAAACGACGGTTTGGTCCACGGCGGCCGAACTGTTGCCTGGGGTTGATAGCGTCACCATTGGGCGCCCGCTGGCGAATACCCAGTGCTTTATCTTGGACGAACGGCGATGTTTACTTCCTCCCGGCGTGATCGGGGAAATGTATATTTCGGGGCTGGGCGTTGCGCGCGGTTACTACGGCAATGCGCGTCAGACGCAAGCAAGCTTTTTGCCGAACATTTGCCCCAGCACGCCGTCAGCCTGGTTCGGCCCCGTCATGTACAAGACGGGCGATCGCGTGCGTTGTTTGCCCGACGGCAGATTTGAATACCTCAGCCGATTGGATAACCAGATAAAATTGCGGGGTCATCGGATAGAACTGGGTGAAATAGAGTCGGTTCTGCTGACCTACCCCGGGATGCAGCAGGTTGTTGTAAATTTACAGTCGGCCAATGAAGAACAGCAGTCGTTCCTGGTTGCCTATTATCAGGCCAAATCGCCGGTGGCACGTCAGCAGTTGCAGGATTATCTGGTGACGCTGCTTCCGGACTACATGCTCCCCAGCGCTTATATGTACCTGCCTGAGATCCCCTTGAATATGAATGGCAAAGTGGATCGCAAAGCCTTGCCGACGGTACAAGCGCAAGATAAATCGCATTATGTAGCGCCGGGAAACGAGTTCCAGCGATGCCTGTGCCAGCTATTCCAGGATGTATTGGGGAGCGAAAACGGACGGGTCGGCATTACCGACGACTTTTTTGCTTTGGGAGGAAACAGCCTGTCGGCCATTCGCTTGGTAAATCGAATAAACGGTGCGCTTCAGTGCGATCTGAAAGTGAAAGATATTTTCGAAAGAAAAAATGTGGCCAGGTTAACGCCATTGGTGGCAGCAGGGCGCGGCAGTTTCCTTTACCAAGACTACCAGATTGCGCAATGTGATGAGACCCATCTGTATCATCCTTTCCCGCTGAATAATGTTCAGCAATCTTATTATCTGGGACGAATGAAAAGTTTCTATCTCAGCGAGGTCTCTACCCATATCTATAATGAATTTGTTTTCGACCATCTTGATCACGAGAAATTGGAGCGAGCCTATAATCAACTTATTGCACGTCATCCTGCGTTGCGCTCCGTATTTGAAGAGGGAGAGCAGCGATTCTTAAGTGCGGTAGCGCATTACAAAATAGGCTACCACTCGCTGAGAAATGAAGACGAGCTATTGGCTTTGCGCGCCGAGTACTCGCACAAGGTTTACAAACCGGATTGTTATCCGCTGTTCGATATTTTCCTGAGCGAGTATCAAGGGAAATACCTTCTGCATGTCAGCTTCGATGCCATTATCATTGACATGACCAGTTTTGAAATATTATTCGGCGAGTGGATTGCGCTATATAACGACGAAAATCTGGCGCTGCCGGCGCTGGACGTCAGTTACCGCGATTATCAGTTGCAGTACGAGTGCCTACGCGGCGGCGCATTATTTGAGCGGGCGCAACAATATTGGCTGCAGAAAATCGATGACTATACGCTGGAGGCCGGATTGCCGCTGGCTGCGCATCCCGCCAGGATCGATAAGCCGAGCTTCCGGCGTTTGTCTGCGACGATACCTATGTCGAGCTGGCAAAAGATCATCGACAAATGCCAGCGCTTCAATATTAGCCCGACCGCTCTGATTCTTGAACTCTACAGCAGAACGTTATGTTATTGGTCTGGTCAAGAGAGCCTTTGTCTTAATTTAACGCTGTTCAACCGTTTACCGTTACATTCTCAGGTCGAGCAAATTATTGGCGATTTTACCGTTTTAAGCCTGTTCAATTACCAACGCCAAAATGGCGTTGCGATGAGCGAGCAGCTATCGGCGATCCACCGCACCTTGCTTAATGACGTCGATAATAATTTATTTGACGGCATTGACGTACAGCGTTTATTGAAACAGCGGCGGAATCTGCCCGCCAATACGGTTATCGCGCCGGTGGTGCTGACCAGCGTGCTTGGCATGAACAATAAAGCGAGCATGTTTGAATTACCGTTTAATGAAGGATATCGCGGTACTCAGTATGCGATCTCCCAAACGTCCCAGGTGTGGCTCGACCATAAAGCCTACGAAAACGATGAAGGATTCGTCGCCGAGTGGGATTACGTCGAACAATTGTTCGATGAGAAAACCATCGAGGCCATGCACGAAGGCTATTGTTCTCTGATTCGATGGGTGGCAGAACACGATTGGGAAACCATGTCATTCCCGCAACCTGAACTGCCGGCGGAACATGCGGAAGCGGTCATGCGCTGGAATGCCACGCAAAGTACGGTGTCGGAGCAAACGCTGCACGGGCTGTTCCTTTCCAGCCTGGAAACGCCGCAAACGGCCGAGCGCATTGCGGTGATCGAAACCGAAGGCGAACGCCACTTTACCTACGGCAGGCTGGAGCAGGACAGCAACACGCTGGGACGTGCGCTATTGCGGCATACCAAGGGCGAAAAGGGGCGTATTACCGCTATTCTGCTGGAGAAAGGGTATGCGCAGGCCGTCGCAACCCTCGGGATCATGAGAAGCGGCGGCGCTTATTTGCCGTTGCACATCGAATGGCCATGGGAGCGCATTCGCGACATTCTGCAGCAAGCCCGGTGCGATATCTTGCTGCTCTCCGCTCAGCAGCGTCATGGTCTGGCTCATGAGCTGTCGACGTTGCCTTCGGATATCACGATTTTGGTGTTCGACGAGATATTGGCGCCGGCGCAGGAACGTGTGCCGGCGGAGGTAGCCTGGCCGGCCGTCAAGGCTAACGATCTGGCCTACATTATTTTTACCTCTGGCTCTACCGGTAAACCGAAAGGGGTGGCGATCGATCACCAGGGGGCGGTCAATACCGTCCTGGCTGTTAACCAACGTTGGTCGGTCGGCCGGGAAGATCGAATACTAGCGCTGTCCGAGCTGAGCTTTGATCTGTCCGTTTACGATCTGTTTGGCTTGTTGGCTGTGGGGGGCGGCGTGGTGATCCCTTCCCAGCGTGAAACCAAAGCACCGCAATCTTGGGTGGCCGCGCTGCGCCGGCATGACGTGACCCTCTGGAACTCGGTGCCGCAATTGGCGGGTCTGCTGGTTGACGAAGTCGAACCTGCGACGCAGGCGCTATCCCGGTTACGACTGTTCCTGTTGAGCGGCGATTGGTTGCCGCTCAATTTGCCTGATCGCCTGAAAGCCCAATCACCAGACGGCAAGATGGTGAGCCTGGGAGGCGCGACGGAGGGCAGCATCTGGTCCATTTGGCATGAAATCGATCGGGTAGACGCGAGTTGGAAAAGCATTCCTTATGGCGTTGCTATGCCGAATCAACAGATGTGGGTGCTGGATGAGTGGGGGAGTGCTTGTCCTTTCGGCGTAACCGGAGAAATACATATCGGTGGGCTCGGCGTTGCTCAGGGATATTGGCAGGCTGAGACGCTGACTCGGGAACGCTTCATCTATCATCCAACCTATGGACGCCTGTACAAAACCGGCGATCTGGGGCGCTGGTCGGCGGAAGGTTATATCGAGTTCCTCGGGCGAAGAGATGCCCAGGTCAAGCTTAACGGTTACCGCGTGGAGCTGGAGGATATCGAGAATAACTTGAGCCAATTACCTGGGATCCGGCAGGCGATCGTACGGCTAAGCGATGGTGACCTCATGGCTTACGTTGTTCCCGAGGCACAACAGCCGGTGCCGCTCTATTTTGCTAACCGCGACGCATTCGTGCTTTCGTTGCCAGCGTTACGTCAAGATCTGCAACCTTCGCGAGCGATACCCTATCCGCTGGATGAAACGGTGTACCGTGCTCGAAAGAGTACCCGCCAGTTTACCGCGGAGGCGTTATCCGCCGAAACCATCAGCGGCCTGTACGAGGCGCTGCCGGGGTGGTTGACGCAACAGATGACGCAAGAGGGAAGCGCGCTGCCGCCTGCGTCTCTGGCCGGGCTGTTGGCCGTGTGCGCCGGTTTCCGTTCGCCGCAGCGCGCGTTGCCAAAATATCGCTATCCTTCGGCCAGCAGTCTCTATGCGGTGCAAGTTTATCTCGGGCTACCGGCGGCGATGGGAGAATATGCCGCGGGTTATTACTACTACCATCCGCTGGAACAGCATCTGTACCAGGCAGCAGCGCCGGGGGAGCGCCCTGGGCCTTATCTGGATTTGGTTGTTCGGTGGGAAACCATCGCCGCTTTATATGCCGAGCGCGCATTCGCTTTGGCGCAGATAGAGGTCGGCCACATGTTGGCCTTGCTGACTGAGCATCTCCAGTCTTTGGGCGTAGCTTATTACGTCAAGCCCGCTGACGCCGTTTCACCTGACGATGGTGCATTAGCATGTCGGATTCATCTCGGCGCTTGCGCCGTCACTTCACCACCGCAAGTCAGCGTTGATTTCAGCGTGATGGAAAACGAGGGGAGCGCCTATGTCGCACGCGCTTCAGGGCGGCACTATTGCCTGGGAGAGACCTCCGTGCTGGCCGAATCATCCGACGTGTACGGGGTGCTGCAGTCGTCTCAGGTGTTATTGCAGGCCCATGGCGCAAAGAACGCGTGCCATTATCAGGCCAGTGGCTGGATGATGCAGCGGTTTGGCGCGCTCGCCGCCCAGCGGCGAATTGGCGGCTGCATTCTTGGCGTAACGCCAACCGAGAACACGTTGTGCAGCATGGCGATAGGTTATGCGCGGTCCGAGGATGAACCGGCCTTTGACGTTCCTGCGCTCACTGTCTCGATGACCCAGACGATCAGACGGCATTTGGCGCGTCGTTTGCCGGACTATATGTTGCCGCAGCACGTTACTCTGATCCCGGAAATCCCCCTGTCTAACAACGGTAAAGTCGATACATCACGCTTGCCGAAAGTCGTCAAGCACAGCGAGTGTCTGGCTCCGCGCAGCGATGATGAGATACGGATGCGTCGACTTTGGGCGGAGCTTCTGGACAAGCGTGAAGAGCGAATCGGTTGTGACCAAAGCTTCTTCACTCAAGGGGGGAATTCGCTTCTGGCTATGCGATTGGTACGCAAGATCAACCTCGCGACGGGAACCGAGATGCGTCTGGAAGATCTCTACAACAACAATACGATTCAGGAAATGGCGGCGTGGGTCGCCGGGCAACCTTGTGGCAACGGCAGAGAAGAAGGGGCGCTGTAATGATGTTGACGGATTTACTGAACAACCTGAAAAAAAATAACATTTTATTGTGGGCCAAAGCGGACGATCGGTTGGGCTTTTCTGTCGACAAGGATATCGGCTTTGATGCCGATCTGAAGGCTGAAGTGGCGGCACGCAAAGGCGAATTGTTGACGCTGTTGCAGGACAACGGCGTGACCAGCGAACAGCTCGCGAAGGAAAAGCCTTTTCTGAGGCTGCCGCCGAGTGGCTGGCCACTTACGCTGGACTCAATTCAGCAAGGCATGTATCTGCAAAGCGACATCGACGGCTTGCCGTACACCTATACGGTACCCTTGTTCATTGGGTTGCCGCAGGTGGATATCGCGCGGTTGCAGAACGCACTGCAAAACTTTTTACGGCATCAGCCCCTGCTGCGCCAGTCGATTGATAGCGACATGAAGCGCATTTTTCTGGCGCCTGAGCAGTTCGCACTGGAAGTAGAAAGGATTTCCTGGTCCGAGCTGGAAAGTAAAAAGCGGGCGTTGGCACAACAAACTTTCCCTATGCCGGAAGGGCAGTTTGCGCGCTTTGTGCTGCTGGTGCGGGCTGAGACGCAAGAGGCCGTTTTGGCGTGCGTTCACCATCATATGCTGTCTGACGCTCCTTCCGTCCAGCACTTTGCTCATCAACTGTTGAGTGCATACGCCACACCTTCTGTATCGGCGCAACCTGAAGCGGGGTACCTGGATTACTCCGCATACCAACAGTGGCGGGTGCGGCAAGATGATGTCCAGGCGTTCATAAAATCGTTGGCCGCCCGTTTGAATCAGGCGGAACCGCCGGCATTGCGGCAGCGCCATCTCTCTGGCGTGGAAAATCGTGCCTTTGCCGTGAAGGCAGAATTGACGTCGGAGGTCGTCGCGCGTTTGACTCAGGCATGCGGCGAACGGGGACTGACGCTCTATTCTCTGTTGTTTACGACGTTCGCCCATGTATTAAGGACCTTTAGCGGCCAGGACAGCGATTTCCCTATTGGACTGACAGTGATGAATCGCCCCGAGGCGTTCAGCCGCGCCATCGGACCTTTTATCAGCACCCTGCCGGTCATCGCCGCATTGCGCGCAGACCAAAGCGTGTTGAGCAATGTCAAAAGCGTTCAGCACGATATTTTGCAGTTGCAGGAACATCCGTGGGTGAACATTGGGCATTTGGCCCCGGAGATCGACGGCGGCGCGGTACGCATCAATGAACTGGTTCAGCTGCTATTTACCTTCCATAACTTTGAAAACGGCGACATCGCCGTGCCCGGAGTGGAATATCGACTGGAGCCTTATCCCGATCTGGCGGAAAAGTTTGGCATGTCCTTATTTGCCGCTCAACGAGACGGCCAAATCGATTTCACGTTAACCGCGGCGGAAAATCGTTACGAAGAGGAATACATTCGCAACATTCTCGAGGCTTTGGTTTATGCGCTGGGCCAGTTTGATCGGCAATCCTGGGAGACGCCGCTCGAACAGACCGATTTAATCATGCCAGCCCAGCGTCGGCAGGTGTTGTTTGAATGGAATGACACGCGCTGCGATTATTCAGAAGATGAACATATCGCGTCTTTATTGGAAGCGCAGGTGGCGCTGACGCCGGACAATATCGCCTGTGCGGATCGCCATCAGCAATTGACGTATTGCCAGTTGAATCAACAAGCCAATCAGTTGGCGGCCACCTTATCGTCACGCGGGGTGGGGCACGGCGCATGCGTTGCGCTGTGTCTGGATCGCAGCGTCGAGCTGTTGGTCGGCATTTGGGCGATCCTGAAATTGGGGGCCGCCTATTTGCCTGTCGATCCGGCATTTCCCGACGATCGCCTCGATTACATTCTACAAGATAGCCGGGCCGACGTGATTATCTGCCATCAGGCCTACCGACACCGGGTGGCGGCGCAAGGGCGGCGGCTGGTGGTGATGGATGATGAATCGCTGCGCCACGAGCTTGAGCAGTTGAGCGATGAAAACATGGCGCGTCAGATATCACCAAACGATCTGGCCTATGTCATCTATACCTCCGGGACCACAGGGCAGCCCAAGGGCGTGATGTGCACGCACCGGGGTTTGATCAACCGTATCCAATGGATGAATAAATCCTATCCGCTGACGGCAGCCGATCGGGTGTTACAAAAAACGCCGTACATTTTTGATGTCTCCGTATGGGAACTGATTTGGGCCTCTCTTTACGGCGCCAACATCGTTTTCGCCGATCCGGACGGCCACAAAGACGCGGATTATCTGGTTGAGTTGATCGAACGCGAAACCATCACCGTACTGCATTTTGTGCCATCGATGCTGGCGGCTTTTACCGAGACGTTACAAGGCATTCAACGCGAGCGAAACGTCAGCTTGCCGAGCTTGCGCTACGTGTTCTGCAGCGGTGAAGAACTCAAGCTGACCCAGGTCAAAGGGATTAAGCAGTGTTTGCCGCATATCGCCCTGCACAATCTTTATGGGCCAACCGAAGCCTCCATCGATGTGCTGTATTTCGACTGTAACGATCCGGATATAGATAAGGTCCTCATCGGGCGGCCGATTGATAACATGAAAGTGTTGGTCCTGGACAAAGGACAGCGGCTGTTGCCGCCCGGTGCTGTGGGTGAACTCTACCTTTCAGGCGTCGGGCTGGCGCGCGGTTATCTGAATAAAGCGGCGCTGACGGCGGAGAAATTCATCGTCAATCCGTATTGCACCGAATGGGATGAGCGGGCGGATGACTATGCCTGTTTGTATAAAACCGGTGATTTGGTGTATCAGCGGAATGATGGGCAAATCGTTTATGTTGGCCGCAATGATTTTCAGGTGAAAATACGCGGATATCGCATTGAATTGGGTGAAATCGCCCAGCGTCTAGAAGCGTTTGACTTGGTGCGCCAGGCGGTGGCGCTGGTTTATCAACAGCCCCATCCCCGCCTCGTAGCCTATTACACGGCGCAGGCACCGTTGCCGGAAGCGACGCTGCAACAATTTCTTGCCGCCGCATTGCCCGAGTACATGGTGCCGGAGACCTTTATCTGGTTGAAAGAATGGCCCGTCACGGTGAATGGCAAATTGGATCGGCGTGCGCTTCCTGAACCGTCCCTACCGTCCGTACAGGAACGTGTCGCACCGCAGTCGGAGAGGGAAGCGCAGATCGCTGCCATTGTTGCGGAAATGATGGGGATCGATGAAGCGCTTTTCAGCTGTGAGGCTAACCTGTATCAATTGGGGCTGGACAGTATCATGGCGATCAAGCTGGTGAGCAAATTGCGCCAGGCGATGGGCGTATCGATCCGAGTGAAAGACGTGTTCGCCAGCAAAACTGTGCATGCACTGCATTTACGTCTCGCTCAGCATCAGCAGCAGGTGATGATTAAAGGTAAACGGGAGCAGGGCGTATTGGTTGGCGAGCTACCGCTGCTGCCTGTCCAACGCTGGTTCTTTAACTGTGCATTCCCTTATCCGAGTTATTGGAACCAGGCGTTTCTGCTGGATGTGCCGGCGCTGGACGTCGATCGCCTGCGCGAAGCGCTGCACGCATTGGTTCAACATCACGATGCGCTGCGCCTGACGTTTGCGGCTGATGATTTGTCGCATTGGCGCCAAGGTTATCAACCGATGGCGGACGCCATCGAACTGCGGTGTCACCATGTCGAACGTTCGTTACCGCAATGGCCAGAAGCCCTGTCCGCCGTGCTGACCGAATGGCAAAGCGATATCGATCTGGCCGACGGGCCGCTTTATCGTTTTGGTTATGTCACGGGGTTTGACGAGGGGCGGGCACGCATTTTCTGCGCTTGCCACCATTTGGTGCTCGATAGCGTCAGCTGGGGCATTCTGGCCCGCAATCTGGCGAACGCCTACCACGGTGAAAGCCTGGGGGATAAGGGAACGAGTTATCGTCAGTGGACTGAGCACTTCGAGCAATATTGTGCCAATCACGCGGAAGAGGCGTCTTACTGGCGGGACATGATGGCGGACTACCGCCCCGTTGCGTTGCCGGCTGCGCGCGGCGCTACGATGGCATGCAGCCGCCTCGCGTTATCGATAAAAGCGACGCAGGCGCTGCAAACCGAGGGTTTACGTGCCTTCAATGCGAAAGTCGACGAATGTTTGCTGGCGTGCGCAGACGGCATGCTCGCTCAATGGTTTAACGGGGAGCTGACGCATGTGACCATTGAAGGGCACGGACGCGAAGAGATAGATGGCGCTCTGGACGTTCATCGTTGCGTCGGGTGGTTCACGTCACTTTATCCCTGCGCGCTTTCATCCTCTCCCGATCCGGCAACGCGTTTACAGGCGGCCAAAGCGCAACTGCGCGGCATGCCTCATCAGGGCGTGGGATTTGGCGCGTTTGCCCGTGAGCTGGGGCTGCCGTTGCCCAATGTTTGTTTCAACTACCTGGGACAAGTGACTTCGCCGGATGAAAAGGATTGGGCGCTGGTCATGTCGCCGGTCGGTAAGACGCGCCATCCTGACAACGGCTTGCCTTTCGGCATTACGCTCTTTAGCTACATAGAGCAAGGCCGGTTGCAGCTCGAAGTCGTCAGCGGTTTGTCCGGCGAGCAAAATCAACAGTTGCTGGAGGCCTGGGAGGCGGCCATAGACACGCTGATAACGTGCTGTGAACGGCAGGGAAGAACGCAATACGGTCTTGGCGATTTCATCAATGTTGCGGATGAACGTGACTTACAGCATTTACCTCTGCAGGGCGGTGCGGAAAACGGCGACAGCTTCGCCATGACCGAGATTCAGAAAGCCTATCTGGTTGGGCGCCTTGAAAACTATGAGATCGGCAACGTCGCCAACCACATCTACAACGAGTTCGTTTATCCGCGTCTTGATGACGAACGTCTGGAACAGGCGATTAACCGATTGATCGCCCTCTGTCCGGTGCTTCGTACCGTGTATGACGCGGAAAGTATGACTCAGCGCTTCATTTCGGTGTCGCAGGCCGGCCATTATGTATTGGCGGTGAATGACCTGCGTCTCGACGATGAGGCTACCGCGCTGGCGCGCGTGCGCAAACGTCTGTCCCATCAGGTCTATCAGGTCGACCGTTTCCCGTTGTTCACTTTTGAAATCAGCCGGCTGCGCGATCGTGACGTGCTGCATATCAGCCTCGATCTGATTTTGCTGGATGTGCAAAGCCGTCTGGCGCTGTATCAATTGCTTAATGCGCTTTATCGGGGAAATGCCATGCCGCCGCTGGCGACGGTGAATTTCAAAGACTACCAAGAGCATCTGGTCCATCTGAAGGCCTCCCGTTGGTATCAACGAGATTGCGCTTATTGGCAGGACAAGCTGGCCGACATGCCGCTGCGGCCAAACTTACCGCTCAAGGTGCCGTCGGCCACGGTTGAACACCCGCGCTTTGCAGAACATACGCTATATATAGACAAACAAATTTGGCAGGATTTCAAACGGCAAGCTCAGCATTATCAGGTCTCATACTCTTCGGTATTGCTGAGCCTCTATGGGTATCTCATCGCGCGATACTCCGGCAACAGCGAGTTTCTCATTACCATGACGCTGTTCAACCGCTACGCTGTTTGCGAGGACGTGAACGACATCTTGGGCGATTTTACCTCGACCAACCTGTTCCACTTTCGCGATGCCGGCGAGGATCTGTTCACCACCATCGGGACGACGCATAAGCGCATGTGGGACGACATTCAGCATGCGTTGTACAGCGGGTTGGATGTGCAGCGCGATCTGGTGAAACTGCACGGCCTGGATCGCCATTCGGCGGTGTCGCCGCTGGTCTTCACCGGCGTCGTGGGGCAACAAACCGGCGATTGGGATAAACAGGCGTATCTGGAAGACAGCGAGGCGCGCGAACAGCGATATTGGTGTGCGCAAACCTCTCAGGCTTGGATCGACCTGCAGGCTATTGAAGTCGATGGCCGCTTTATGAGCAAGTGGCTTTATGTCGAACAGCTGTTTGATGAAGAAACCATTGCGCATCTGAATCGCGCCTATTGCCGTCTGATCTCGCTATTAGCGCAGCAGCCTTGGGAAACGCGGGTGGGATGCGAAAACTATTTGCCTGAAGCGCAAAGAGAAATGATGCATCAGGCAAATGCCGTCAGTCAGCCTCTCAGCGAAGAAACCCTGTTCAGCGCGTTCGATCTGTTGGCGACGCAAGCACGGCATCGAGAAACGATCGCGGTGTATGACGGGGCAGCGGCGATCGGCATGACCTATGGTCAATTGAAACAAGACAGCGATGCTTTGGCGCAGTCGGGGATGGGCTCATCTGCACCGCTGATTGCCGTATTGGCGGAAAAAAGCTATGCCCAGGTCTGCGCCTGTCTGGCGATCATGAAGGCCGGCAAGGGCTATCTGCCGTTGCATGTGGAGTGGCCGGCGGGACGCATCGCCGATATTTTACAACAGGCCGGCGTAGAACAACTCTGGCTGACCCGGGCACAGTCGGGGCGTGCGGATATCCGAACACTGAGCGAAGCGGGTTATCAACTCCTGATCATCGAGGACGGATTGGATAACGTGACCGCTTTGCCACAGCGTTCCGGCTTGCCCCACGTCAGCGCCGCCGATGTGGCCTATGTCATTTTCACTTCCGGTTCCACCGGGCGGCCAAAAGGGGTCACCATCGATCACCGTGGCGCAGTGAATACGCTGCAAGCGGTAAATCGACGCCTCTCGCTGACCTCTGAAGACGCCTTGTTCGCGCTGTCTGAATTGAGCTTCGATCTCTCCGTCTATGACATTTTCGGCGCACTTAGCGTCGGTGCGGAGATCGTCTTACCGGCTCAAGAGAGCGTAAAAGACCCGGAGCGGTGGTTGCCGCTGCTTGCTCAGCGTGAAGTGACCGTCTGGAACAGCGTTCCACAGCTTGCCGGGCTGCTGGCCGATGCCGTGGCACGGCAGGGATGCTCACTGCCAAGGCTGCGCGCGTTTTTAATGAGCGGCGATTGGATCCCGCTGAATTTGCCGGAGACGTTGCGCACGCTTTGGCCGCACGCTGACTGCATCAGCCTGGGCGGGGCGACCGAGGGCAGCATTTGGTCCGTTTGGTACCCGATAGAGGCGATCGATCCGGCCTGGCGTTCCATTCCTTACGGCACCGCGATGCCTCATCAGACGCTTTATGTTTTGGATCCTCAGGGGCAGATGTGTCCGGTCGGCGTGACCGGTGAGCTCTATCTTGGCGGGATGGGGGTGGCATTAAATTATTGGCGAAATCCACAGCTCACGGCGGAGCGCTTCATTTCGCACCCTCGCCACGGACGCCTATACAAGACGGGCGATTTAGGGCGCTGGCATGCGGCAGGTTATGTCGAATTCCTGGGGCGCAACGACTTCCAGGTCAAGCTGCGCGGGCATCGCATCGAGCTCGGGGAGATTGAAAGCCGGCTTCTGCAATGCGGCGGGATCCACCAAGCCGTGGCGCTGGTGATGGCGCAGCCGGCACCGACGCTGGTGGCTTATTACGTCGGTGAAGCGAACGCTGACGAGAAAATGCTCCGTTCGCGACTGGCTGAACAATTGCCGGAATATATGGTACCGGCGCATCTTATCGCTTTGGATGCCTTGCCGCTGACGGCCAATGGCAAACTGGACCGCAACGCCTTGCCGCTACCCGCGGCCGAAGATCAGGCGGCCTACTGCCCGCCGCGTGACGACCGTGAACATCAACTGTGTCGGCTGTGGGGCGATATCCTGCACGTGCCGGCGGATGAGCTCAGTACCCAGGCGGATCTGTTCCAGTTGGGCATCGACAGTATCGCCAGTATCCAAATGGCGGGGCGGTTAAGGCGTGAATTGCAGCTGGATGTCACGCTGAAAGAGTTGCTGACTTATCGCACCATCGCATCGTTCTACGACACTGTGCTCGCCCGTCAAACCGTTGGCGGCATCCAGACCGTTCAGCGCGAAACGGGGTCTTTGAGCGGCGCAGTTCCGCTGCTGCCCATCCAGCAATGGTTCCTGGCACATGATCTGCCGCATCCGCAGCAGTGGAACCAATACGGGCTGTTGGTGGCGCCTGGCGTGACAATGACCCGTCTGCAACGCCTGTTGCCGTGCCTCGTGGCGCAGCACGACGCGTTCAATCTGCGCTTCGAAAAAGATATCCAGGGAGAATGGCGTCAATGCTACCAGCCGCAGGCTACACTGCCGCCATGCCACGCTTTGGACATTCGCACATTGTCGCTGGCGGAAGACCACCCGGATTTCGATGCCGCACTGTTGCAGCGTTTTGCCGACTGGCAGCAGGCGTTCGATCTGCAGGCCGGGCCTTTGGCCGCGTTCGCCGTTCTTGAAGGATACGCGGACGGCAAGACCAGGGTGTTTGTCGCTTGCCATCACCTGATTGTCGATGCGGTCAGTCTGCACGTGATCGTCGACGATTTACGACGCCTGAGCCAAGAGGAAACGCTGCCGGAGAAGGCCAGCAGCTATCGCCAATGGGTGAACCATCTGCGGCAACGTGCGCAAATTTGCTCTCATGAACGTGAAAAGTGGCTGGGGCAATTGCCGGACAGCGAAGTTCATGCGTTGCAAGCGTTGGGCGGAACCGCGACGACGCATCATGCCTTGGCGTGGGGAGAAGGGCCATCGCGCCGTTTGATGCAGCACCTCGCCATGTTTGACATGCAGCCACAGGACATGGTGGCCTGGGCGGTTGGCCGCGTCTTGCATGATTTGACCGGACAAACCGCCTTTAGCCTATGGTTTGAGGGGCACGGTCGACAAGCGGATGAACGAACGCTGGATATCTCCAGGACGATGGGCTGGTTCACCAGTCGCTATCCCGTGCGTTTGAGCTATCAACGCGATGCCAGGGAACATTTGCTCGCGGTGAAAAATAACCTGAGACGTTGGTCGCAGCGGGCGGAAAACTTCGGTGCCCTGTGTGGTTTGCCTGTGGTGAGAGAGGATGGCATCAGCATTAACTACCTGGGCAAAATGGAGACGGCGGGAGACTGGGCGCTGGATCACCGTTTTGTGGGGCTGCATCGCCATGCCTCTCAGGAAGGGACACATCTGATCGATATCGTCGTGTTGAACGTTGGCGATCGTCTTGAATTGCGGGTCGAAAGCCGGCTGCGGGAGCATGACGCGGCCTGGCTGACGCAGCGGCTCATTCGGGAGTTGGAGGATGGTCTGGTATCGATGAATTGGCCGTCCTGGCGTTGGCTAACAGAATCGGATGTCGATTTCGCCCTCCCGCAGCCGCATTTGGACCGGCTGCAACACGCGCAGGCGGTTGATGCGGTCTTCATGGCCAATAGTTTGCAGCAAGGGATGTTGCACCATTCGCTGGCATTTGGCGACGCCGATCGTGTGTATCGCGTGGCTACTCGCTGGGATTATCACTGTGCGATCGAACCCGAGACGTTCAAGCGGGCGTGGCAATGGGTACAACAACAGTTCTCCTGTCTGCGGTTGCGGTTCGATTGGCGCGGTGAAATCGTGCAGGTCGTGGACCATGAAGGGCGCTTCCCTTGGCGCGTCCATGACATCAGCCATCTGTCGCCTGAAGAGCGGGAACTCGCCTTGCACAGGCTGCAGGAAAGTGAGCAGCAGGTCAGCTTCGATCTCCAACAAAGCGGATTGTATCGTGTCTGCCTGGTCAAACTGGCGGATGAGCACTTCGCTTGCTTGTTCTGTGTACATCACGCCATCCTCGATGGTTGGAGCAGTCCGCTGCTGGTGGGGGCGCTGCATGATGCTTACCTGACGTTTGCGCACGGACGTGAGCCGGCGGACCGGCCGGATCTCTTTGCTTCGGTTCAGCGCTACATTCAACGGCATCGCGACAGAGACACGGATTTCTGGCGCGACTATCTGAGATCGGTCGACACCTCACAGGATCTGAGCGGATGGCGCCGCCCGGATGCGGAGTCATCGGCGATATCGGCCATCAAGAGCGTCTCCGCCGCGGGGATTTGCCGCTGTGAACTGAGCGCCGAAGAACGCCGGTGCGCGCTCGAAGCTGCCCAGCGCCAAGGCATGACCCTGAACGCCCTGCTGCAATACGCCTGGCACAAGGTGCTCGCACTCTACTCCGGTGCTGCAGTGACCGTAGTGGGCACCGTGGTGGCGGGCAGGATGCTGCCGTTGAATGGTATCGAAAACACGCTGGGCATGTTCCTCAATACGCTGCCGTTGAAGGTGGAGCATCAAAGCGATGTGCCTCTGATTCAGCAGGCATATCGGCTGCAGCAAGATATTAATGAAGCCAATACCCGATGCCTGGTCGATCTGGCCCAGCTGCAGCCTGCGGGCCAACGCCTGTTTGACTCGTTGTTCATCTATGAAAATTACCCGCAGCCTGATGAAGACCGCCACCGCGAACTGCGTCATCAATTCGTCGGTCGCAGTGAGCAGAGGGATTATCCGTTGGTCGTCAGCGTGGAGGAGGATCCGGACGTTCTGCTGATTAAGCTGGAATATGCGGCGGAGTACTTTGATGCGGCGATGATGCGGCAAGCGATGGCACTGTTAAAACATATCGTCGGCCACATGGCGAAAGACGCGAGTGCGGAGACGGTGGCGATAGCTCCGGTTTATTGTGAGCCTGAGCAACCATTGTCGCTCCCTGCGCCGGGGAATGCCGCCACCTTATCGCAGGTGTTGGCGCACTATGCATGCAGCCGGTCAGACGCTCCGGCGCTGAGTGACGGCGAGCGCAGCTGGAGTTACGCCCAGCTTGATGCAGAGGTGACGCAACTCGCCAATCTCATCGCCGGCTGCCTTGAGACAACGCCGCACGCGCCTATTGCCTTGCGACTGCACAGCAAGGTCTTGATGGTCATGGCCTTGTTGGCGATAGGGCGACTGGGCGCAGCTTATGTGCCGTTGGACAAAGACTATCCTCAGGAGCGGATCGATTTCATCCTGCGGGACAGCCAGGCGACCGCCGTATTGACGATGTCTGAGGATGAAGAGGCAGAGTACGGTATTCCGTCTATTCCCTTGTTCGGCACCGCGGGAGAGCCGCTGTGGCGCAGACAGGCCACAATGCCGACGTTCGCGCCTGCGGCGGAGAAGACCGCCTACATACTTTACACTTCCGGCACGACGGGTAAACCCAAAGGGGTTAGCGTGGGGCATGGGGCGCTGCTCGCCACATTGCGAGGTTTCTGGCAGCAGTACTTCCAGGGCAGAGAGACGCTGAAAACGTACAGCATGACCAACCCCGTTTTCGACATTTTCGGTCTTGAATACGGTTTGCCGTTATTGAGCGGCGGCTGCGTTGCCTTGGGAACTCACCATGTCGCTACGCTGGATTGCCGTAAGTTCGATTTCATCCAGTCGACGCCAAGCATGCTGGAAATTGTCCTGCCGGTATTGCAGGGGGGCGAGGAATGTTTGCTTCTGGTCGGCGGTGAAAAACTTGAGCCGCATTTGGCGCAGAAGGCCCTGGCTGTTTTCGCGGCGCTCGTCAATGTCTACGGCCCGACGGAAACCTGCATTTGGTCAACCGGTAAACATTATCGGCGTGCCGCGACGGATCGCGTTTTAACGATAGGCCTCCCTCTGCCGGGAGAACGTTGTCTGGTGTTGGACCCGGCAGGGAGACCTTTGCCTGTCGGGGCCATCGGCGAACTCTATATCGGAGGCAGCGGCGTGGCCGAGGGTTATCACAACCAGCCTGAGCTGACCGCCTCGCGCTTTGTCTCACTGTCGTTCGCTGAGGGGATATGGTATCGCAGTGGCGATCGCGCGCGTATTTTGCCAAATCGTGAAATAGCGTTCCTTGGGCGGCAAGATCAGCAAGTCAAGTTGCACGGCCATCGTATTGAGAAGAGCGAGATTGAGCAGGTTATATTGCAGCACGAGTCAATCTTGCAGGTCACCGTGCAAATTTGCCAAGTGGCGGGGGATGGGAACGTCGGCCAGGCGTTGGTCGCCTATTATGTGGCGCAGGGCGAAATTGACGCCGGGCAGTTGAATGAACACGTCGGCCAACAACTGCCGGGTTATATGGTGCCTGCCTATTGGATAGCTTTGTCTGCCTTGCCGCTGAACGCTAACGGCAAGCTGGATGTTCGTGCCTTGCCGTCGGTTGACGTCGGCGCGGCATCACCACCGGCGCAGAGCGAAATCGCAACGCCGCTGGTGAAGCAGTTGCAGGCTATCTGGCAAGAATTGCTCGGTTGCGAGGCGGTGGGCGTCAATACCTCGTTCTTTGAACTGGGTGGGAACTCCATCATGTTGACCCGGCTCTATGGCATGTTACCCGACCAGGTTCAGCAAAAAGTCGGTCTGATAGATCTCTTCCGTCTGCCGACCATTGCCCGCATTGCCGCGCATATCGAAGGTCGCCAACATGAAGCGGCGCCAGCACCGACGTCTGGGCCGATAAATGCCCAGGACGATATCGCCATTGTGGGGATGGCGGGCCGCTTCCCCGGCGCGCAAACGCTGGCGGCATTCTGGCAACGGTTATGCGATGGCGAAGAGTTTATCACGCATTACTCGCGTGAGGCGCTGGCGGCATCGGTGGAACCCGAACTGCTGGATCATCCGCATTATGTTCGCGCTCAGGGTATGCTCGACGATATCGATCGCTTTGATGCCGATTTCTTCGGCTGTACGGCTCAGGAAGCGCGTCTGATGGATCCGCAGCAGCGAATTTTCCTGGAATGCGCCTGGCATGCTTTGGAAGATGCGAACTGCGATCCGCAGCGCTTTGCCGGCGATATCGGCGTCTATGCGGCCATCGGCAACAGCAACTACGAACGAGACGTTGTTTTACCGAACATACCGCAGGCTGATTTGATCGATCATTACCAGTTGATGATTCATAACCAATCCCACTTTCTGGCGACAAAAACGGCGTACAAGATGAATTTAACCGGGCCGGCGATGACGATCCAAACGGCTTGCTCATCCTCGCTGGTCGCTGTTCATCAGGCTTGTCGGGCCTTGCAGGCAGGCGACTGTCAGGTCGCATTGGCAGGCGGCATCTCCATTGGCCAATTAGCGCGCGGCGGCTACCTGTACCAGCCGGGGATGATCTTCTCACCTGATGGTCACTGCCGTCCGTTTGATGCGCAAGCGTCGGGAACCATTGAGGGACAAGGGGTAGGCATTGTCGTGCTGAAACCTTTGGCGCAAGCGCTGGCGGACGGTGATGCTGTGTATGCCGTTGTGAAAGGATCGGCAGTGAATAACGACGGGCGGGAAAAAATGGGATTCACTGCGCCAAGCGAGAGCCGTCAACAGGCGGTGATTGCCAAGGCACTGGCCGATGCCGGCGTCACGCCGGCGGACATCTCCTATGTCGAAGCGCACGGCACCGGCACGCCATTGGGCGACCCCATTGAAATTGCCGGGTTGAAAGCGGCCTTCGCCGGACAACAGGCGGGATACTCCTGCGCAATAGGCTCGGTGAAAAGTAACCTGGGGCATTTGGATGTCGCGGCCGGCATCGCAGGCTTGATTAAAACGACGTTGTGCCTGCAGCATCGCACGTTAGTTCCCACGCTACATATGCAGCGTGAGAATCCGGCATTGAAACTGGCAGAAGGGCCGTTTTATGTGAATGTTGAAACCCGCGACTGGGAAAGCGCCACAGGGCTTCGCACCGCCGGCGTCAGCGCTTTCGGCATTGGCGGCACCAACGCGCACGTTATCCTTCAACAGGCGCCGAACACGCCGACAACCGCGCCTAGGCCCGATCAGCGCAATATGCTGTGCGTTTCTGCGGCGGATGACGCGGCTCTCGGTCGGATGAGCGAGGCTCTGGCCAATCATTTGGAAACGCATCCTGAGGATTCGATGGAGGCGGTTGGCTATGCCCTGATGGCGCAGCGACACCGCTATGCATGCCAACGGTGGATATCCGGAGATTCGCGGGAAGCGGTCGTCGCGCGGCTGCGCGAGAAGGGCGAAACGGTGGTCCGACCTGCGTTCGAGGCGCAGGTGGCCTTTATGTTCCCGGGACAGGGCGCACAATTCGTGGGCATGACACAGGCGTTATATGAAGCTGAACCGCAATTCCGAGCAGAGGTCGAGCGTTGCCTCGCATTGCTCGAGCCGATGATGGGCGGTGAAATAACGCGGGAAGACGTGTTGGCGAACGGGGAGAGCGTACACCACACCGCAGTCACTCAAGTGGCGCTGTTTGTGTATGAATATGCGTTGGCGCAGTGGTATCGCTTCCTCGGTGTTGAGCCGACGGTGATGATTGGTCATAGCCTGGGCGAATATGTTGCCGCATGTATCGCCGGCGTATTTTCACTGGAGGATGCGCTCAAGCTGATGCTCAAACGCGGTGCGCTATTGGCGCAAACCGCACCGGGGGCGATGCTGGCTATCAAACAGTCGGCGGAGGCCGTAAGCGAACAGGCCGCCTCGTTGGGCGTCGATATCGCCGTCGTTAATGATGCGGGAAGCTGTGTCATTTCCGGCGCGGCGTCGGCAATCGCCTCTTTGCAGGCGAGCTTGATCGCCCAGGGTGTATCTTGCCATCCGGTTAAGGTTTCGCACGCGTTCCATTCGCGTTTATTGGAGCCTGTGTTGCCAGAGTTTAAGACCGCGCTGCAAGAGATCGCCTTCAACGAGCCGCAGTTGCCGTTTATCTCCAATTTGACCGGCCAGCGGGCAACGGCGGAACAGGTTTGTCAGCCCGAATATTGGGTGCAGCACCTGCGGCATACGGTGCAATATGATGCCGGACTGCGCACCTTGCTTGAACGCTGTGCCGATGACAATTGGGTGCTGCTGGAAGTGGGGCCGCGGCAAATTCTGAGTACGCTGGCGTTGCGCCATCCGGCATTGGGAAATGCGACCGTTGTCGTTTCTTCGCCGCGCAACGCTACTGATGAGCGGCAGGCTGCGCAGATGCTGTGGCGTTCCGTTGGCGCGCTGTATATGTCAGGTGTGGAAATCAACCAGGAACATTTTTGGCGGTGTACGGGGCAAGCGTCTTTGCGCTTACCGGCATATCCTTTCGCGCCTCAGCGGCATTGGTTCGGTGTGATGAATCCACCCGCTCATTCGCGGCCGGCCCCGGCTCCGGCGGCGACAGCCGGGCACGAAGGGGATATGCAACAACGGGTGGCAATGCTGTTCAAAGAGGTTCTGGGTTGTGCGTCGGTCGATCCACAGCGCGGGTTCTTCGAACTGGGCGGCGACTCGCTGAGCGCATTGCAACTGATTGGCCGCCTGCAAAAAATGACCGGTATACGTCTTGAGCTTATGGCCATGGAACAGCCGAGCGTCGTGCAAATAGCGCAATCGCTGGAGGCTCATGCGACAGCGAAGCCTCAGGGCGAAAGCGGTTTGGTGAAGCTGCGCAACGGTGAGGATGAGGGGACGATGCCACTTGTGTTGATCCACCCCATCGGCGGCGACATCTATTTCTACCGGGAGTTGGCCCAATGCTTGGGGAGCAGCAGAACGATTTACGCTATACGTTCACCTCTACTCAATGGCTCGGGCGCCTTCGAGAGCATCGAACAGTTGGCGGGAGAGTATCTGGCTTTGCTGGAGCCGCATCTTGAGCGAGGCGAATGTTGCCTGGCCGGTTCTTCGTTTGGCGGTATTATCGCGTTTGAAATGGCGCGGCAGTACCAAGAGGGAAAACATGTGTCTCTACCGGTAGTGATGATTGACTCCCCAGGACAGGGAAATCTGCCTGCGGCCATGACGGATGAACAGATTTTGGACTACCTGCTTTCATTTGGCCTGGTGTCGCTGGACATTGATTGGGATGCCTGGAAGGCGATGACCCATATAGCGGATAAAATCCATTATTTATCTGAGATCACCAAAGGAACCGCGGCCGAAACGCTCTTTTCCTCGGCGTTCTTACCTCGTTACTTGAGCACCTGGCAACGGCATAACGTTATGATGCAGCGTTACCACCCGCATGCGTTGATGAGTGATGTGCTGTTTTTCTCTCACCGTGAGGTGATTGCAGATTTTCCTGAAAATCAAAGCAAGTTCTGGCATCCCTGGGTGTTGGGCCGCTTCGAGGTACAGGTAATTCCAGGGAACCACTTGACGATGAACGCGGGAGAAGGTGCGGCAATGATGGCGGAAAAAATGACTTCGTGGTTAGGGCATTGGACACTGGCTTGATGGCACAGCGTGTTCGCTATACCTGAGGGCAAGTCAGCGGGATAAACCATCCCGCTGAACCCGCGACGGTATTGATTTTTGATTACTCCGCTCCTGTTCTCCGCGGTGGCGGATGGAGTCATGTTCTTGCAAAACAGAGGAAGCCGTATGTGGTTTGAGCAAATAAAAAGTGGTTCCGGTGGGGATGATGAGCATATTTTATTTTGTTTCCCTTATGCCGCCGGAAATGCTGAGGTATTCGTGCCATTCTCTCACTACGTCAATAGCAATACGTCCGTGTACGCCATGCAACTGCCCGGCAATGGGCGCCGCTTTTCAGAGGCGTTGTGCAATGATGTCTGCAAAATTCTGGATGAGGTTGAACGAGAAGCCGCGATCCTTATGTCGGGAAAACCGTACTCATTCCTTGGCCACAGTAATGGCGGATTATTCGCCTTTGAATTGGCGAGTCGTTTTATCGCTCAGGATAAACCGCCGGCGCGAATTTTTATCGCTGCAGAAGCACCGCCGCACATTACGGATTTTAAGCATGATCCGATGCATTCAGATGATGATGAAATGGCCGAAGTATTGCGTCGTTATGGCGGAACTCAACCCGATATTTTGGATGACGTTGATTTCAGAAGCTTGTTTTTTCCTATTATACGCAACGAGCTGTCGATTAATTTTCATATGAAACGGGCGTTGAAGGAGAAGACTATCGATTATCCTTTGGTGTTGATCCACGGCAGCCGCGACAGCACTGTTTCAAAGACGGACATGGCGGCTTGGGCGCGCTATACAAGCGCGCATATCGGTCTGCACACCGTTTCGTCGGATCATTTCTTTATCAATCATCAGCCGAAAGACGTGGCAGAGATTATAAATAGGTTGCTTATATAAAATGATAGGGAATAAGCACCGGGACTTTCCACATAAAAAGGACTATCTGATGATCATTTAAACGATGTAAAAATTAACCATAAAATTTCATGCTCTTCAAACATATTGAATAGGGTGGTCAAATACAGGATGTGTCACTAGGCACTGTATTTCCTTAAGACCGTGATCCCAGCCAATTGCTGGGATTTTTTGTTATTAATTATGCGATGTTCGACTTTTATGGTGAGTTGAAATGACATAGCCGCTCCTTTATAACTTTAAGTCGCCAAACTGAGAGAAATAAAGGAACAAAAGACTATGTCACAGCAAGATTTTATCATTTGGGTGTTTTGTTGGGTAGACGATAATTTAACGCAGTTACAGCAAGGTACACAACTCAGAAACCGAGGATATCCGCCTAAACTGAGCGATGCAGAAGCCATCACGATGGAAGTGGTGGGTGAATTTTTAGTTTTTTCAACGGATAAAGGTATTTGGACTTACTTCCGTGACCATTGGCGTGAGTGGTTTCCGGGGCTAGGTTCACGCGCCAATTTTGCTAAACAAATTGCGAATCTTTGGGCAGTTAAACAAAAATTGCAGGAAAAACTGGCGAGGTTATTGGGTGCATTCGGCAGACCAGTTCATATTATCGACGGATTTCCGTTGCCGGTTTGTGGATTCAAACGAGCAAAAGGCAGTCGCAATTTTAAAGCAACTTGTATGTTCGGTTTGCTTTTAAAATCGTTGCATAGTGTAGTACCGGATGGCTGGATGACAGGAGCAACTTTGGCTATGAGCCAGTAAGACAGATTTTGCAGCAGCCATTCATCCTCAGTATATCGAACAGTATCTCTGGCACCTGCTGTATCCGGCGTCTCTATGAGTATGGATACCCGCGCCACGATGAGTTCTGCGCCTGATGAACCTT
>NZ_LDNM01000022.1:0-686 GCF_001028135.1 Xenorhabdus griffiniae | reverse complement strand
AGCTGGGATGAAAGTAGGCTGGCGGTAATGGGTCCCACCCCCGGTATTGTCATCATGCGTTGAGTCGCATCGTCCGCTTTGATGGACTGTTTTAATTCTAATTCCAACGTGGTTATTTGCTCGACAAGATAAAGGTAATGGGCATGTAATTTCATCAGCAAACGGCTCAGATAATCGGGCACGTCGTGTTCTGCCAGAACCAGAGATAACCGTTTAATGACCGCCTCGCCTTTTGGCAGACTGATACCAAACTCCAGCAAAAAAGCGTGCATTTGGTTAGTGGTCTTTACCTTATCTTTGATGAGTGATTCTCTGACACGATGCAGTGCTCTCATCGCCTGTTGCGTCTCCGTTCTCGGCTGGACAAAACGCATTGAGGGGCGTGATGCTGCTTCACATATCGCCTCTGCATCAACGAAATCATTTTTGTTACTTTTGACAAAAGGACGAACAAACTGCGGAGATATAGCTAAATCATACCAATATGGCATAATATCCCAATCCAATATGACAAGGCATAAAGTGAAATGGGTTACAGTCTAGATTTTCGAAAAAGAGTCCTGGCATACAAAGATAAACATTCGTTGACTTTCGAGCAAACGAGTGTCCATTTTGAGATTTCTATTCGTACCCTGTTCCGGTGGAGCCATAAAATCTGTCTCTTATACACATCTGATGCTGCCGAC
>NZ_LDNM01000219.1 GCF_001028135.1 Xenorhabdus griffiniae | reverse complement strand
TCCACGCCCAACGCCATTGGACGAACTCAGTTAGATGGCCCGACTGAAACAGGCCATAACAGTGACAGAGAAAAAAACCGCGAACTGGTGGTTGATTTTTTCACACGAACTCTGATTGAAGGGCACTATGATGAGTTTGGAAATTACACCAATGGTAAGGCGTTTCGCCAACACCGCCCCGATATTCCTAATGGTACAGCTGCGGTCATTGCGTTTCTTAAACAACTTAAAGATGAAGGGCGGGGCCTGCATTATGCAAAAATCCACCATACAGTAGCCGACGGGCAGTTTGTTCTGACCCACTCAGAGGGAAATATGGCCGGAGCACGTCACAGTTATTTTGAGCTATGGCGCGTCGAGAACGGCAAAGTGGCTGAACTTTGGGATGCTATCACACCAGTACCGGAGGATGCGCAAGCGCTGCATCGCCACGGTATTTTTTAGCGTTGTTTGCAAACATGCTGAAACCCTGTGTCATTTCAATCATGAGTTAGAAAATGACGGCACATTCCATCGTCTACGC
>NZ_LDNM01000218.1 GCF_001028135.1 Xenorhabdus griffiniae | reverse complement strand
TTAGTGCTGAGTCAGAAATCCACTGCAACGAAAAAAGGTGAAATCAGTACGGTCCGTCAAATGCTGGATATTCTGAATCTGAAAGGCAGAATTGTGACCCTGGATGCCCTGCACTGTCAGCGGGAAACCCTGGAACAAATCAGCGAAAAGAAAGACCATGTCGTTGTTCAGGTGAAGAAAACCCAACCCCTCCTGTGGGTAAGCGTTCAGTCTCAGTTTCAGCGGGTGTTTGAGGCTGGGAAAGAAAAAATTATCACTGAAATTAAACAAGAAGCGCATGGCCGACGGGAAGAACGTTATGTGTTCCAACTCAAACCCCAATTTACCCCTGAAATGGTGGAGAAATGGCCGACAATCCGCAGCATTATTGCGGTTGAGCGGCACCGGACAGAAAAGGGTAAGGGAACGGTGGAGACATCTTACTATGTCAGTTCCCTTTCTCCCCGCCATAAATTATTGGGGTACTACATTCGCCAGCATTGGCGCATTGAAAATAGCCAGCACTATATTCTTGATGTGGTTTTTAAAGAGGACGATTCACGCATTGTACTGGACGGGGCGATTGAAAATTTGGCGTTATTCCGGCGTATCGTGTTGAGTATGGTGAAACAATGTGATTGTGGTGCACCC
>NZ_LDNM01000217.1 GCF_001028135.1 Xenorhabdus griffiniae | reverse complement strand
CGTGTCACCAGCCGCCATTTCGATTATGGAAGGTCAAACCGCCCATATGGATTGACGTGCTCCCATATCAATGGCGTCAGAGCAAATACAGTGCCAGCATGCTGATTTCATAATCTTCACGGCGATTACTCACCATTTAGATCGAAATCATCATTGTGGGGAAATTGACTAAAATTNGGTTTACGTGATCTTTTTGACGTAAAACCCATAAAAACGTAGTGGTGTGCATTGTTATGCATGGCGTTAAAAACGCGTGTAGACAATTTTGCGTGGTTTTTGGGAGAAAGATAATGCGTTTTTACAGGGTTGAGGCAAAAACCGCGCTGAGGGGCGTACAGGCAGTGCTGGCAATGTATGTTATGTTAAATTCATAGTATGTTATTTGACTATGTCTATACTAATATGTATATACATAAATG
>NZ_LDNM01000216.1 GCF_001028135.1 Xenorhabdus griffiniae | reverse complement strand
AATCCATCCTCTGACAATCAACGCCACGTGAACTATATCTCGATGGAATTTCTGATCGGCCGACTGACAGCCAACAATTTATTGAATCTTGGTTGGTATAACGATATTCAATCTTATCTGGCAGAAAATGGCATCATTATGAGTGACGTGCTGGAAGAAGAAACCGATCCCGCATTGGGCAATGGTGGGTTAGTAAGGCTAGCAGCCTGTTTTCTCGACTCAATGGAAACTCTCAATCAACCTGCTATCGGGTATGGTCTCAATTATCAATATGGTCTTTTACGCCAATCCTTTGAAAATGAGCAACAAATTTAAACACCTGATAATTGGGAACGCGAGTCCTACCCATGGTTTCGCCATAACACGCAATTAAAAGTCAGCGTCAGGTTTGGTGGCGAAATCGTGACAATGGCCGATGGTCATGAAACCTGGGTTCCCGCATTTAGCCTGATTGGTGAAGCCTGGGATTTACCCGTGATTGGGTATAAT
>NZ_LDNM01000215.1 GCF_001028135.1 Xenorhabdus griffiniae | reverse complement strand
AACTCGCCAATGCCAAATCTAAACTTGATGAGCTTAGCGATACTCTCCGCACTAACGTTAAGCGCGTGTACATCAAAGCCGAGTGCCCCGTGTCTGAAACCGCTGCCCCCACCGGCGTGGATGGTTCAAGACCCGCCAGACTGGCGAAAGACGCTGAACAGGATTATGTACGTCTCCTCGGAGAACTGGAAACCCTCGAAGCCCAGTTCCTCGGACTGAGGGATTGGGCTAAGAGTGAATGACAGTAGCCTCTGAATAATCAGGGGCTTTTTATTATCAAAAACCGGAAAAGAAACCATGTTTACCATTAATCCGATTATCGCGAACTCCACATCCTCGTATGAAACCAAAGAGTTCACCATTGCTCGTATTGGTTCACCTCAATGGACACATGCATTTGATTTGTCTAACGAGTTGGGTATTGAAACCCCAGATGTCATTGAATTTATTCCACCGTCCTATTCATATGAAGACATTACACAGGTTAGTGAAGAAGAACATTCACTCAGTGGAACCCGTGAAGGTGTGAGCACTAATGATTGTATCGCCATGGTCTGCTCGAATATTCCCAGCCCGACATTCCCGGAGATTCCAGAGCTGGGTGGAGGTGGGTATCAGTTTCTCTACAAAGGGGATCAGCTTTATAT
>NZ_LDNM01000214.1 GCF_001028135.1 Xenorhabdus griffiniae | reverse complement strand
ACACAGCACTGTGCAAACACGAAAGTGGACGTATACGGTGTGACGCCTGCTCGGTGCTGGCAGGTTAATTGATGGGGTTATCGGCTGGCGTGGTGTTCCTGATCGAAGCCACACGTAAACGGCGGCCGTGACGATAACGGTACTAAGGTAGAGAAATTCCTTGTCGGGTAAGTTCCGACCTGCACGAATGGCGTAATGATGGCCAGGCTGTCTACACCCGAGACTCAGTGAAATTGAACTCGCTGTGAAGATGCAGTGTACCCGCGGCAAGACGGAAAGACCCCGTGAACCTTTACTATAGCTTTACACTGAACCTTGAGCCTTGATGTGTAGGATAGGTGGGAGGCTGTGAAGTGCAGACCCAGTCTGCACGGAGCCATCCTTGAAATACCACCCTTGAAT
>NZ_LDNM01000213.1 GCF_001028135.1 Xenorhabdus griffiniae | reverse complement strand
GTAACAGAGACTTCCGTAATTTATTACGTCAGAGCAAATTAAAAGAAAGTACCCTGAAAGGGGCAATTAATATCATCCAGTCACTGGAACCAAAACCTGGCCTGGTAGCCAATACCGGTGAATCCGAGTACGTTATTCCAGATGTATTGATACAGAGAGAAAATGAAAGCTGGAAAGTCANGCTAAATACCGATAGAATCCCACTTCTGCGNATAAACCAACACTACGCAGCNCTGGGACAACGTGTCAACAAGGAGAGTGAAAGTCTGTTTATACGTAATAACTTGCAAGAGGCCAAATGGCTGCTCAAGGGCCTTGAAAGCCGTAATGAAACATTGCTGAAAGTCGCCCGTTGTATTTTTGAACGGCAACAAGATTTTTTTGAATATGGTGAGGAACACATGAAACCACTGGTATTGG
>NZ_LDNM01000212.1 GCF_001028135.1 Xenorhabdus griffiniae | reverse complement strand
GGTTATATCAACAATACCCTGTCTCTTGATGGTGACCCTGTTGACGTATTAGTGCCGACACCCTACCCATTGCAGCCAGGTTCTGTTATCCGCTATCGTCCGGTTGGTGTCCTGAAAATGACTGACGAATCCGGTGAAGATGCAAACCTGGTGGCTGTTCCTCATACCAAACTGAGCAAAGAATATGATCACATCAAAGATGTGAACGATCTGCCGGAGCTGCTGTGTGCTCANATCACTCACTTCTTCGAACACTACAAGGATCTGGAAAAAGGCAAGTGGGTTAAAGGTGAGGGCTGGGAGAATGTTGAAGCCGCCAAAGCTGAGATCCTGTCTTCTTTCGAACACGCAGCTAAAAAATAATCCTTACAGGAAATAACAGGTTTTCATTGCCAAAATCCGCTGCCCCAATCAGGGACAGCGGTTTTTGGTTTGTCGTTCGGTTTTCTAAT
>NZ_LDNM01000211.1 GCF_001028135.1 Xenorhabdus griffiniae | reverse complement strand
AATTTCTTTCATATAGATACCTTTTATTATACAGAGTGAAAGTTGTTATTTATTTCTGACACTACGATCTTGGATATTAACAGATAAAAAATAAAAAGCACTAAAAATATAAAAAAATTAAAACCATATTGAATGATTGTAACTAAATGTAATAAATAACAAGCTAATTAATAAAATGTTATAAAATTAATCGCAGGTTATTTTATTAAAAAATTTAATATAATATAGAAAATATATTATTTTAAATGAAAGTATTTTTATAATAGGATTTTGGTTAAATAATTTATCGGTTAGATTATATTTGATTGAATTAAGCGTAGCGTGGGGAGAGCATAAAAATGTGTGGGGCAATTATGCCGCAACCGCTTCTGTCCAATAATGCTCCGCTTTGTCACCTAATTTTATGCCCGGATGCCAATGCTCAAATTGGATTTTCAAATCATCATTAAGTACGGCTG
>NZ_LDNM01000210.1 GCF_001028135.1 Xenorhabdus griffiniae | reverse complement strand
TCCCTTTAAATAGCTCATCCGGCGTATTGTAACCCCGTGTTTTTCGTGGCCGCTTATTTAAGCTGTTTGCCGCGAGATTTATCTCCAACTCTGATACCTTATTAAAATCGGTTCCTTTTGGAAAGTATTCCCTGATTAATCCATTCGTATTCTCATTTATCCCTCTCTCCCAAGGAGAGTAAGGATGAGCAAAATAAACTTTTGCCCCTAAATTTTTACTGATAAGTTCGTGTTCGGCAAATTCGAGGCCATTGTCAAAGGTAATGGTTTTAACTTTCTGTTTTAAAGGTGATAAGTGTCTTGTTATCGCTTTTGTGACTGCTTCTGCTGTTTTATTCTCAAGCTTAATGATGATGGTAAATAGCGATTTTCGTTCAACTAAGGTCAGCAGTGCACTTTTATGATCTTTTCCAACGAGGGTATCTCCCAGGGCAACCGCATGAATGATCAAATAACATTCAGGTTAGAAAATCCTGCTTGTAATACC
>NZ_LDNM01000021.1 GCF_001028135.1 Xenorhabdus griffiniae | reverse complement strand
GTGCTTATTCCTGACAGTGACGAGACCCGCACCATTAAGCAACAGTACCAGCGCCAGCAAGACCAGCTCAGTGAGATTAAGCTGAAAATGCGCGAACTGCTCGGCGCTTAAAAAGAAAAAAGCCAGAAGATCTTGGATCTTTCCGGCTTTAATATAATTAATCAATATATAAATTACTGAAAAATTAAATTTTAATTACATAATTAGTACAGAATTTAGCTCAGAATAGAATTCCACTAAATTTTGTATATCGGATTTTATTTCGTATGTTAAAGATGAACTCTCTAGCATATCGTTCAATAAGCAACCACTTATTTTTACTTTCCCTAGATGATTAACTGAAATATTAATATCAACATTTCCATTTTCGTTAATGAAGTTAGTTTCAAGTACCTTTTTAGAAATTAATTCATCTAAGGAAATAAGGAATTCTTTAATTCTGTCATATGATGAGTCAAAATTTACCTTGGCATGATACCAACTAGACTTAATATCAATACACGCATAAAAATCCTCACCTTTAAAATAAAAATCACTTAAAATCAAATGACTACCATTTTCGCCTTTAATTATGGTTTCTAGCGCCATCTTATTCCCCTTAATCAAGTTTTGGTATATCTTCAAGTTTTAGAGGCCAACCAAAACTTCTGCTACGCTGTCCCCAGTTAGTTGTACTTATCATATCTCGATGGCTAATTTTTCCATCCTTAACAACTATATTATATACAACCTCTTTTCCATTTTTATGACCTAACATCGCATAACCTATATCACCGCTACGCAGTACCGTTGGTTTTGTTTTTAGAATTTCTCGATCGAAACTAAATGGGAAATTGTGCCCGCCTGGATTCTCAACCGCTCGTTGTCTTATTCTTGGTTCATATTCAGGAAGTTCCGATAGTGGTTTTGGGATAGGTTCCCCTTTATTTCCAACCCCGCCTGCCAGACCATACGGATCAACCCATTTTGAAGGGTTATGCACATACCCGTAAGGATTCAGGCCCCCTTCGAGATTCAGCGGATCGGGCGAGATATACTGACCTGTCTCCGCTGAATAATACCTGTGTCTATTGTAGGAAAATCCAGTCTCTTCATCAAAATACTGCCCTAAAAACCGGAAGTTGCACTGAACATGGTGATCCGGGTGATGGGACGGTACGCCGCCCCGGTTTTCGGCTTTGCCCCAGGTGCTCAGCCGCTGGTTCCAGATCAGTTCGCCTTGTTCATCCAGCAATTCCCGCACGGTGCCCTGATGGTCGCTGATGGCGTAGTGCAGTTTGCCCCGCTCAACACGCGCCGCTGGCGTTAATGAACCGGGTTCATAGAGCCAGCGCACGCGTTTGTCTTCCAGCCGGGAGCCGTCAAGCTGGTACGGCACTTCCTCAATCAGCTGATCCCCGCTCCACAGGTAATCGTAGCCCCCCAGCGTGGTCGGGTTTTCGGGCAGATCCGGTTTACCGTCCAGCCACAATTTTAAATTAGCAGCGGTCAGTTTTCCATCACGTTCTTTGATTTTACGAATTCGCCGGCCAAAAGGGTCGTAGCAATACTGCCAGCGCGAGCCGTCCGGGGTTTCACAGTGGGTAAGCTGGTTTTGGGTATCCCAGCGGTAACGCCAGACTTGAGGGCGAAAGCCGTCACACTGTTCAATTTTTTCGACTAACCGGCCGTTGTCATCATAACGATAATGCGTATCGCCCCGCTGTACCACCCTTCCGGCCTGCTGGCGTTGTGTGAACTGTTCCATCGCGCCTTGTGCATCGACAGGCAAATGTTGGCTCAGGTTGCCGTTGGTATCATAACTGAATTGCTCTTTATTTGAGCGGAATCCACTGAATTGGGTGTTTAGGATCTGGTCGTTGGTATTGTAACGATAACGGGTCTGCCCCCAGCGACTGTCGTCAATGACCAAAACGTTATGGGCACGGTCGTATTGCCAGCTCCGGTTGACGGCGGTCGCCTGGGGCGGAAAGTGCGGATCGTTTTGTGACAGTGCTTCCTGGAAAAAAGCGCTGTCCCGCCCGGCTGACTGATGGGCTAGTAAGCCGGTTGCGGTGTAGCGGCTGGCGAGGATAAACCCGTTGGCACTTTCGCGCACCGTTTCCTGCCCCAGCGCATCATGCCGGAGGGTCAGCGGCGCATGCTGGCTGAACTGAAAATGATTGAGTGCCCCCGACAGCGGGTGATAGCCGAAGTGCAGGGTGTGGCCATCCAGGCTTTCACTGACCGGGCGCCCCGTCAGGTTATCCCATTCGCGGGTGATTGTCCGACCATTGATGCGCTCACAGGTCGGCAGGCCAGTGATTTTATCATACTCATATTCCACCACCGCATCGGCATTGGTGGCTTTCACCAGTTGATGCCGCTGGTTGTATTCGTAAGTGGTGGTCGCTTTCAGTACCCACTGATGCTCTTCCGGCTGCCAGCTTTCCTGTCTGACCAGTAACCCCGCTGCCGAATAGTGCCAGCGGAGTTGCTGACCATCGGGGTATTGTACCTGTGTGCGACGCCCCAGTTTATCGTACTGATATTCAAGAGTACGCCCGGTAAAATCGGTTTCGCGGATAATCTGCCCGGCCGCATCCCGCTCATAGCGATAGGTTTCGCCGGTGGAGGCCGTGACTGAATTTAAACGGGTCAGGCGGTCATAGCCAAAGCGCAGCGTCGTGCCATCCGGCCGGGTGACTTGCGTCAGCAGGTCAAATGCGCCGTAAGTGTAGCGTGTGGTGCGGCCTTCGCCGTCAGTCACCGCCACCACACGCCGTTCACTGTCATAGGTCAGTTGCTGCGTGGTGCCATCCGGCAGTTCGACATCGGTCAGGCTGCCATTGAAGCTGGCATGGGTCTCGCTGTAACGGTAGCGGGTCTGTTGTTTCAGGGCATCGGTGAGTTGGCGCAGGCGACCCAGTTCATCCAGTTGTAAGCCGGTCGTCTGGCCGTCCGGCGTGATAACTGCGGCCAGCCGTTGTTGTTTATCGTAGGTATAGTGCCACTGGCGTCCATCCGGCAGCAGGCGCTGGCGTAACTCCCCCTGTGTACCGTATTGGTATTCCTCCCTGTGCCCCAGTGGATTAGTCAGCGCCGCCAGATTACCCTGCTCATCATAGTGGAATTGCCAGCGCTCGCCGGTCGGCAGCACGCTTTCGATAAGCTGCCCCTGTTCGTCATAACCGTAAGCAAAAATTTCACCGGTTGACAGCTTTACTTCCGTCAGCGCCCCATCAGGGTTGTAATCGAAGGTGGTAACATTGCCCGCGGGATCTTCTTCCCACAGTTTCTGGCTGTTTTGCCACTGGCGGCGGGTGATCCTGCCTAATGGATCAATTTCACGGAAAACCAGTCCATTGTGATCGTAATGGTGCTGCGTTTCCCCGCCCTCTGCATCCCGGTAGGTCGTGATACGCAACCGATCATCATAGTGAAAACTGTCACACCAGTAACCGCTGGGCGAGGCGGTGCTGAGCACGCGTCCGTGCGCATCGTAGGTCACTGACAGGTCGGTCTGGTCGGTGTCGTGCCAGCGGGTCATCCGCCCCTGAACGTCATATTCATGCCACAGGTGATTGTGCTGGAAGGCATCACATTCATTGAGATAGCCTTGCGGATCATAATGACAGGTAACCAACCGCTGTTGTTTGTGCGGTTCAAGGTAATCGATGGTCTGGAGTTGCTGATCCTGATAACTCAGCACCAGCCGGAAACCATCAGTGCGCGTAACCTCAACTGGCTTTGATTGTTTATCGTAGATAAACTGGATAGCATTTTGGCGGCGATCGGTGATGGCAGACAGTTTGCGAATATTTCCAACGGAATGATTAAAATGGTAAATAAGCCGGGAGCGGCGATCGGTCAATTGCAGTTCGCCGTTCAATTCACCGGTCAGTACGTAATGAGGGATATGCTGGTTACGGGCGAGCACCGTGTTATCCGGTGTACTGAAATCATAGAGCACGCCGTCAGTATCGGTGAAATTCACTTTGCCCTCGGACAAGGCTAACTGGCATGACCAGTCATCCGCCCATTTCGGCCCAAACAGGCCGCTGTATTTGGCGGTGGAGCGATAGGTACGGGTCAGGGTAATCGGCAATAATCCGGGAATGGCAAGCACTGGCCAGACTTGCAGGAAGTCGCCGGTGGCCATATCGACCGGATCGCTTTTTGTACTACACGTCCCGGTGCAACTCCCTTCCTTATTGCTGGACTGGTTGTCAATGGTCTCTTTTTCGGCATTTTTAGGTTTTTCAGGCGTGGGATTAGCCCTTTGCTGAGACTGGCCTTTGATTTTAGCCCCCGATGCTTCGGCGGCTTTGGCGGCCTCACTGTTTTTTGCCGCCATGACACCTGCTTCTGCGACTTTCGCGGCCTCACTGTTTTTTACCGCCCCTGCTTCTGCAACTTTCGCTATTTTGGGAGTTTTCGTCACTGAGCCGGCAGCCCCTGCGCCTTTTACCGGGCCAATAAGCATGGCAATATCAAATGCTGTACCGCCCACCCGTTGCCCTGGGGTATCCAGCGCCATTTTGTACTCATCCAGATTAAACTGGTTTGCATTCGTGCGGTTGGTATCCGCGACTTCGCCTATCATTTTAGCTTGCTTTTCGGCGTCACTATTGCCAAAGATTTCCCCCCAAAAAGCTAACGAATTTGCCGATTCGTCCATCTCACGGCTGGCGTTCAGCATACCACCCTGAACAGCCATTTCTGCCAGTCCAACGGCGGTATTACTGGCAGATTTGGTCACTCCTTTACTCTGCTCAATGGAGTCCCATCCGCTGGCGGTTGACAGATCTTGTTTGGTTTCTTTGGCTTTATCTACGACAGCGTTTCCCAACGCTTTTCCCATCGCTTTCAGGATTTCCCATCCCCCCATTTCGGGTTGATTTTCCGGTGTGAAAGCAGGATTCGCCTCATGAGGTGGATGAGCTGCCTGAGGTGCCTGCCCGACAATTTTCCCTATCGTGTTGCCTTCCCCCGTCGGGCTGTCATCCCGTACCTTTTGGGGTAACGGGGAGTTCGGTTTGGGCGGTTCAATAGGGGTATCAGGCGCTTTCGGGCTGGTCGATTCTTCTGCCTGAGTATCTGCACTGGCTTCGTTTTTTTCTGTCATGGTTCCCTTCCTTATGCCCCGTTCATCCAAAATTTATCCCCGTGGCGCAACACCAGTTTATTGCCGGCTCGCACCGTTTTGGTATGCTCCTGCGGATGGCATTTACCACCAACCGTGCCACTTTTAACACCGTTCGCTACACCGGGCTGGTCACCCATCGTGGTCGGCACAAAACTTTTGGCAAACACCACCACGGGCTGGCCGTTGGCACGCACAGAGGGAACAGGCGAGGAGCTGTCGGCCAGTTTCGCCACGACCGGGTAGGGGATCGGCGGCGTAGAAGAACCCATCGGGGTTTTGCACACATCCGGCAACATGCCGACAATCATCCAGTCACCTGCGGTACGGGCGGTGTAGTTATCAGCCATCTTTTTTCTCCTCTTCCCGTGGTGCCAGTTTGAGCAACGGCGCATCCGGGTTAATTTCAAACCGCGCTTCGGCGACCCGCACCGGCAAATCAGCCTTGAAACTCAGCCGGCCGGTCAGGTACAACGTTTTGGTATCACTATCGATAATAAGGGTGTCCGTGCGCATCGGCACCGGTAGCAACATGCCGTTGTGCATTCGCAGCAGGATAAACGGGCGGTGTCCCGGTAAGCGGATATGCAGCGTACCATCGGGAGTCAGGTTGCTCAGGGTGAGCGTGATATCGGTCGCCGGCCAGTCAATCTGTTGGTCAGCCGGTGCGCCGTTCCAGTAGCCAAAATCAAAATCTTTCGGCAGGTAAGGATGGCGATGTTCAAGCCAGTCAGCATCGTAAGTGCCCGCTAATGCACGACGGGGCAGCCACGGGCGCCCAATAAACCCCATTCCCTGTGGCTGGCAGGGGGGGGTATCGGACGGTAACGTACCATTCAGTTGGGCCGTAAAATGCTCCGCAGTGAATGGTGCATCCGGTCGGATAATACGGGGGGCCGGGTAATGGGTAAGCTGTTTAGCTTCGGCATACCACGGGGTGATAAAACCGGTTCCCAGCGGATTGGTTTCGCAGGTGGTGTGGGCAAGTGGCGCTTTTTCACCGTCAGGATGCTGCTGGCGTTGTTCTGGGGTCAGACGGTCACTGTCCCTGATACGCTGGCTCGCTTCATCATTAGTGTAGATTTTGCATTCACCGCCAAAGGCGTAACGGTAATCCAGCGGCAGGGAAGTAAAGGGTTTCGGCTCACTCAGTTGCCAGTGACCACCGTCATCGCGGATAAATTCCCGTTCCCCGCTGACGGTGAGGGCTTTATCGAGCAAAGTTTGCCCTTGTTTGTTTTGCACCTGTAACCGCACCGGGAATTCAGTGCAGGGCTGGCCTTGCGGCGCATACGCTGTGCCGTTGACAATCACGTCACAGCGCGGTTTAAACGGGGCGAGGTCGCTTTCCTGCAACACCTGTGAAGCGTTCATCGTGCCGCGATATTCATCCTGTAAGCACAGTGGTGGCGCAGGCAACAGTTCAGCACTGTACTCCCCCTGTCCGTCAGGGATGAACTGGTAGCCGATTTTCATCACTGCGACATGATGTTCGGCGTCATCCACATCGAGCATCGAATAATTCATGACCGCAAACGGGGTCAGGTTACGAAATTCCATCTCAGGGTGTCCTTTTAGTTCAGATCGATATCTTTACCGGTGATTTGCACTGCACCGCTGGCCTCAAATTTGAACTCACTGCCCTGTATTGTGATTTTGCCGGCACTGTCCATGCGCAGGACACTCGCGCCGCAGCGCAGCTCAATCACATCCCCGGCCGTGATGGAGAGGGTATTGCTGACGTTGACCTGCTTGTGCGTCCCGACCGTGATAATGTAGTCTTTGCCCGTGGTGAGTTTGCGCACTTCCTGCACCGTTTCCGTGCTGTTCAGGGTGACGGTCTCCGCTTTGTTCTCATGGATCTCGATGGTCTGGTTTTTCTCCACCGTTTCGCTGTGGTTGGCGAGCACATGGGTATCGCGGTTATTGAGTACCAGAGTCGTCATGTCTTTTTGCGCATGGAGCGCCAGCCGTTCACTGCCTTTCGCATCCTCAAACAGCAGTTCATTGTAACCCTCGCCTTTATGGGTTTTAGAGCGGAAAGCCATCTGGGTTTTGCTGCCCGGTAAGGCACCCGGCGGAAGGTTGCTGGCATGGTAGGTGCGACCGGTGACGATGGGTTGATCCGGGTCGCCGTGCAGGAAATCCACCACCACTTCCTGCCCGATACGCGGGATAGCCAGCATCCCCCAGCCTTGCCCCGCCCACGGTTGGGTGACGCGGATCCAGCAGGAGCTTTGGTCATCACTCTTGCCATAGCGATCCCACGGGAATTGCAGGCGTACCCGCCCGTACTGGTCACAGAATATTTCTTCGCCGGCCGGCCCCACTACCTTGGCAATTTGCGGGCCATCGATGACGGGTTTGGGTAACGGCGCCGGGCGCCAGTGCTGGTTCTGGCGGATAAAGTAGAAGTGGCTGTTCAGCGTGGTGCCGGAGCCTGCGCTGCCCGTTTCCAGTGCCTGCGGCTGGCTGCCACTGTGGCGGGTGGAAACGGTCTGCCATGACTGGTTCAGGTCTAAGCGGGGATGATTATCGAGGATGAACAGTCTGCCCGGTTGCAGGGCTATCGCATTGCCGCTGCCTTCTCCGGTCATGGCGTTGCTACGCAGCGCTTCAAGACGGTAGCGGGTGAAGGCCTTGCCGTGCGCCTCATCCTTGAAACGCCCCGGATAATCGTAGTGTTCGTAGTAGAGCTGTTGCAGGTTTTCGTCCCGTATCTGCTGATGAAATTCGGCTGGCCAGGCGGGATTTTTGAAGGTGTAATCCTTAAGTTGCACCTGAGCCGGACGCACCTGGGCGCTGTGGGTCAGGCTGCTGACCGCCGGTTCACCCAGCGTGCTGCCCTCGCCCGGTTGATAGGGCAGGCGGATGCCCGGTGGCACCGAGCCGCAGTCATCGGCAAACACCAGCGTGTTACGCCCGTTGCTGCATTCGAAGAAGTAGAAAATCCCCTCTTCCGCAGTCAGCCGTTGCAGGAAATTGAAGTCACTTTCCTGGTACTGTATGCAGAATTCGCGCTCCGGGTGCGGGTGGCGCAGGTTGAACACCACGTCGCGGATGCTGTGCTCTTTGAGGATATTGGTGATGATGCCGGTGATATTGAGTTGCTGGAAGATACGCGAGTTCTGGCGCAGGGTGGTGCGCCACAGGTCGGGGCGGATGCTCATCCGGTAGGTGGTCTGGTGCAGGCCGGTGTTGCCTTGCTCAAAGCGGGTGACGATGCCCGTGACGCTGCGCTGTTCAACACCATTGAGCAGGACAGTGAGCGTTGCCGTGCGGTCAAGCACCAGCGGAAAGTCAATGGCGGAGTCGGCACTGGCCAGCCCCACTTCCAGCAGGAATGGGCGCGAGAAATGTTCGTCCAGACTGAAATCGGTGACGACAAAGGTTTGCGCCGGCAATCTGCCCGCCGTCAGGGTGAACAGCAGGCCGCTGGGGTCGGCTCCACCGCCCAGCCCCAGTATTTGGCCCAGTTGTTGCAGGATTTTTTCTGCCCCCAGATTACCCGCCACGGCTTTGGCGGCCAGCCCCGGCGCACCGAGTGCTTTGCTGGTCCCGCTGGCAAAACCCCCGCCGGGGAGCAGGCTGCCAGTACTGAGACTACTGAGTGATTTACCTGCCCCGCCGGCAAAGCCCCCGCCGCTGATCAGGCTGCCGGCACTGAGACCTTTGAGAACTTTGCCTGCCCCGCCAGCAAAGCCGCCACCGCTGATCAGGCTGTCGGCACTGAGACCCCCGAGTGCTTTGCCTGCCCCGCCGGCAAAGCCGCCCCCGTTGATCAGGCTGTCAGTACTGAGACCGCCAAGTGCTTTGCCCGCTCCGCCTGTCAACCCGACCTTGCCGGCAATTCCGCTCACAGAATCGAGCATAGTGGCTGCTTTGCCCACCCCATCCGGTAATCCGACTTTGCCGGCTATTCCTGTGACGGAACGGAGGAGATCGCTGGCGTTACCGCCTGCATCCGCTAACCGTTCTTTAGCCTGTTTTGTTATTGCGTCCTGTCCCTGTTCTAACAGCGTTTTTCCTTCCTGCAATGTTGTGAGGGGCTTTTTCTCTTTCTCTGACACGGTCTGTCTCCCTGAAGTCATGCCGATGGAATATAAAATGGCAATGGGCTTAACAGGCACATCGCCATATTCGGCAGGAAAGAGCTTATTCTGCGGACCTGCTTTTTCAGTCTGACAATAAGCTGAAAATAGGGCGCTTCCTGTTTTGAATAAGGCAGAAATGTCCGGTTAAGCCAGAATGATTTGTTCCGTTCGTGATAAAAAAATCTGCCGGAAATAATAAGGAATGGACAATTAAAAACCAAATAAAATCAAGGGGAGAAAAAAGGCGCTTTGTACAATCACAGCGTAAAAAGTTAAAAACTTTGCCGTTGTAAAATAAATTTTCGCAAGATTCACTCTGGTGAGTGCATCATACTGAATGATTTTGTGCCAAAACTGGGGGTATTTTTATAACATAATGAATTACAAGTAAAAAATGGATCTGATTTTTAGAATAACCCTGATCATTTCTATTTTGTGAACTTATTCACAAAAAAGGTTATTTTGGAAAAAGATTTTGGCGAATTCAACGGCAAAGTGCATCACTATTCCAAATGTTAAAGAGCAGATTTCTGCCCTAGAGTGATAGTAGCTTTTTTTCCCATTTCCTGAGTGGTTACAGGAATAGGTCATCACTCCAATAACTATCCCAATCCAACTTCAAGATGCGTGTTATATTTTCCCGCGCAGCGGGGAAATATCAGGCCTCGCGTCGTCTTGCGGATTGCAACTTGAAGTTTATCGAGTATAAACCTTATCTTTGATGAAGTGTTAAAGATCAATTTAAACACTTGTTATTAGTTTTCAGGAATTAACATACCCCTGATTGTAAGGATTAAACAAGTTATGATAACTCAAATTAATTATTTTTTATTATTATAATTTGAGAAGGTTTTCTTAAATTGCTCAATGGCAGACTCCTGATTATCGAAACTTATAAAATAGGAAGATTGCCATTTTTGTGTTTGCATTGCTTGTTTTGATGCAGGGAATACCCATTCAGGATAGACCCGAATACCTCTTTTACCTGCTTTAGTTTGACTTGAGAAAATCCCTTGTTTTATCAAAATATGTGAGTCAAACAGAAAAAGACCTTTTCGATGTTCCAAAAAAGTCGCTATTAGACAAAAATCAATGCCATCACTTTTTTCAAAAGGCATTATTTCTGCATCTGGCGTCGGCCTTTTCCAAAGAGTGACAAATTGCCCTTGTTTATTCGGCGTTGTTTTAGCTTGACGAAAAACTATCGATTTACCATCCAGTTGAAAACGCATAGCACTATAATCACGGCTTTCTGTTTCGAGGCAGGGAGTGGACGTTAATTTGTACTCAGAAGGGAATAGAAGATACTTCTTTATTTCAATAAAGGAATTGGGTTGATTATTTATATTTTGTTTTAATGATGACAATTTGTACTTCCTTTCTCTTCTTTATGGTATATACCAATCCAACTTTAAGATGCGTGTTATATTTCCCCGCTGCGCGGGGAAATATAAGGCCTCGCGTCGTCTTGCGGATTGCAACTTGAAGTTTATCGAGTATATAAAATAAACTCCCTATCCAAAAGGAAGGGAGTCATGTATTGGCGAGAATAAGATTATTTATTCAAGATAAAGTGTCAAAGCCATACCTGGTTTTATCTCTCTGACTTTGATGTTTTTATTCCAATTGATCAAATCATTAAGATTTACACCGTGACGTTTGGCGATGCTGAAAAATGAATCACCTTTGCGCACTTGATAGGTGACTGGGTTGCTGTTATCGATTTTCAGCACTTGCCCGATCTTGAGCCGATCAGCCGTTTTTAAGCTGTTTAGTCTTTGTAACTCTCGGTGAGTGGTCTTGAAGCGCTTTGCAATCGCTGACAATGTATCGCCGGCACGAACGGTATAATGACTTTGTTGCTGTAATTTGTAGGTATTGTGTTTAACCGCTAGGTTGATGTCATTCAAGACGTTTTTATTTGCCAGGGACGCCTTAAATTGATTAACGTTCTTCCTTGGTAGCATGATGTAATGCGGCCCATAAGGAGACGTCATACCTTGTTTATAGCCCGGGTTATATGCCCTGATTGATGTCAATGATAGCCCAGATAGTTCGGCCGCTTGTGACAACATGATCTGTTGCCCTACTTCAACCTTTGCCAAAGCGTGTTGGTTGTCAGGCTTAGGAAGTTTGAAACCAAACTGTTCGTTATGGCGAATGATATTACTCAGAGCCAATATCTTGGGAACATAGTGCATTGTTTCCCGTGGCAATGACAGCGACCAGAAATCTGTTGGTTTCCCTTGTGCTTTATTGTCTTTGATTGCACGTATAACCCTGCCTTCGCCACTGTTGTAAGCGGCAATGGTCAAAAGCCAATCCCCATTGAATCGTGTGTTGAGATATTCAAGCATATCAAGAGCAACGGTTGTTGATGCCGCAATGTCACGACGGGCATCGTACCATTTATCTTGTTTCAGGCCATAATGACGGCCAGTACTTGGGATAATCTGCCATAATCCTGCCGCCTTGGCGTAGGAAGTTGCATGGGGGTCAAAGGCACTCTCCACGATGGGCAGCAATACCAGCTCCATTGGCATATGTCGATTATCAAGCTGCTCAACTATCCAATAAATGTACGGTTCTGCACGCAATATTACATTTTGGATATGGCCTTTGTGTTTCAAATAGTAACTTTGTTGTTCGCTCACCCTGCTATTATCAGGAATTTCCATCTTCAACTCATCGCGAATATGTCCCCACAAATCTTGTTGGGCTGTCGGACTCACCTTCCAGTTTGCAGGATCATCTGATTCTGCAATACCGTTTGTTTTCTGATTCGTTGAAGACATCTTCTGTGCTTGTTGCTGGGAAGGAGCCTCTGTTTGCAGACTCGATTGACACCCAGCAAGAAGAACAGAGGTGAACAAGATCGTTTTTGTCTTCATGTTCTTTTCTAATGCCTGCCTAAAAGGTGAGCAATAATACTGGCCTATTACGTGGAAGACAACCCAATAAAATTAAAATCGATCTTTATAAGCCCTTAATCGCTGAAAAATAGAAGAAAGTGGCGTTGAATTAGGTTTGATACCGATATTTTTTTGTAAATCAATATCGTGGCAATTTAAGAAAACATTGATTTTTTTCTCTGTTTGTAAATCTGTTGGGATTGTTGCTTGGTTATTTTCACGTAATTTAAGCGTTTCTTGATAATAATCGTGAATATTCTGATTGTCAGGTAATACTGTTTTTGCAAATTTCATATTCGCCGCCGTGTATTCGTGAGCACAGCAGATCAACGTATCATCGGGTAATGATGAAATTTTCTCCAGAGAGGAAAACATTTGTTCGGCTGTACCTTCAAACAGTCGTCCACAGCCGCCAGAAAACAGCGTATCTCCACAAAACAGGTAGGGAGCCTGATAGAATGCAATGTGACCAAGTGTATGTCCTGGTAGTGCTATGATCCGGAAAGAAAAATTTCCTATTTCAACGGTGTTCTCTTCATGGACAATCTGAGTAGCTCCTTTGTTTTGTGTCTCTTCAGGGCCATATACAGGTAATTCAGGGTATTGTTTGAGTAGCCCGGGAACACCGCCAACGTGATCATCATGGTGGTGTGTCAGTAGAATCGCAGCCGGAATAAGTTGATTTGCTGCTAGAATATCAATCACAGGTCGTGATTCAGCAGGATCGATAATGGCACAATGTTTGTTTTCATCACAAAGTAACCAAATGTAGTTATCTGAAAGGGCGGGTATCCTGATAAGATCCATTATATGCCTCATTTTTATAGTAGGTTTATAAGTAGGTTGAAAGGAAGATGACATGCGATCAGCACGTTCAATTAAGCAAATAACCCTCCCTGTTTCTTGGGCCGCATTACCGTGGGGAGAATATTACCGCGTCGCTCTGGAACGTCAATTGGAACCGTGGTGGCCCAAAATCTTTGGTTTTCATTTAGTGAAAATCGGCAACTTAAGTGCCGAAATTGATACTCGTTCCTGTTTGGTCAGCCATCAAGTCAATATAGGGTTACAAGGGCAAAATATGAATGTCATTACTGATCCCAGTTACCTCCCTTTTGCAACTAAATCTGTCGATGCTTGTTTGTTGGCGCATATGTTGACTTATAGTATTGATCCACATTGGCTTTTGAGAGAAGTCGATAGGATCATGATAGATGATGGTTGGTTGGTTATCAGTGGTTTTAATCCAATGAGTATATTAGGTTTCAAGAAAATGATTGCTCCGGTATATCGTCGGCAATCTTGTAAAGCTCAAATGTTTTCAACGCTGCGTCAATTGGATTGGCTGCGTCTTCTTAATTATGAAGTTATCCATCATGCCAACTTCCATGTTTTACCGTGGCAAAGCGGAACGCGTTTTGATAACTCCTGCATGTCAATATTGGGTTGTCTGAATGTAATTATTGCCCGCAAACGGACAATACCGTTGACATTAAACCCCATGCGGGCAACATTGATGAAACCAAGATTCAGTAATGCACTGGGGGCGGCGAAAAATATTCACCGACACGATGAGTGGGGGGGTTAATTTTCGCTTTCGATATAGCCATCATCCGTTTGAGTAGGGTTATTCGCGGCTGTGCGAGCCAGCTCATCACACCGTTCATTTTCCCGATGTCCGGCGTGGCCTTTGACCCAGCGCCAATCAATGTCATGCCGCGAGATAGTATTATCGAGCCGCTGCCAGAGATCGACATTGACGACGGGAGATTTGTCTGCTTTTTTCCAGCCGCGTTTTTTCCAGTTATGGATCCATTGAGTGATCCCTTGACGCACATACTGGCTGTCTGTCGTCAAGATTACGGTACAGGGACGTTTGAGCGCTTCCAATCCTATTATGGCTGCCATTAATTCCATGCGGTTATTGGTTGTGTGAAAATAACCGCCACTCAACGTTTTTTCTTGCTGTTGGTAGCGGAGTAAAACGCCATATCCGCCAGGACCAGGATTGCCGAGGCAAGAACCATCGGTGAAAATTTCTACCTGTTTGTTCATTTTTGGTAGACTCTTCCTATATTATCTTTAATCAAAAATCTAAGTCTGACACAAAAAAACATTATGAGCACTGCTATTACCCGCCAAATAGTCCTCGATACCGAAACAACCGGTATGAACAAGTTAGGTGTTCACTATGAGGGACACAACATCATTGAAATTGGTGCCGTGGAGGTTATCAATCGTCGTCTGACAGGACGCCATTTTCATATTTATATCAAGCCAGAACGCTTAGTTGATCCCGAAGCGTTTGAAATTCACGGTATTAGTGATGAATTTTTGCAGGATAAACCGAAATTTGCTGATATCGCTGATGAATTTATTGAGTTTATCCGTGGTGCTGAGTTGATTATTCATAACGCAACGTTTGATATCGGCTTTATGGATTATGAATTCAGTAAATTGAATCGAGATATTCCACCCACTGCTGAGTTTTGTACCATTACAGATAGCTTGGTCTTGGCGAGGAAACTTTTCCCTGGTAAGCGTAATAATCTCGATGCGTTATGTGACCGTTACCATATCGATAATTCAAAACGTACTCTCCACGGGGCATTACTCGATGCCGAAATTCTGGCTGATGTTTATCTGTCAATGACAGGTGGTCAGACATCATTGGCTTTTTCGATGGAAGGAGAAACGTCAGGCAGTACGCAGGTTGCAGAAATCCAAAAGATTACTCGCCCACAGGCAGGGCTGAAAATTGTTTATGCTTCCGATGAAGAATTAATTCAGCATGAATCTCGTTTGGATTTGGTGGAAAAGAAGGGGGGAAGCTGTCTTTGGCGTATAAAACCTGAGCAGATACATTGATAAACTGCGGCAAAATGGTGGTAAATGCATAGTTGAGGCTAAAAAACGTGCAAGCAAACTATTTTGTTATAAAAAGCGATTGACGGATTTTATCGTAACCCGTATTATCCACCCCGTTCTCAACCAGAACACCACGCGGTGCGGTAGTTCAGTTGGTTAGAATACCGGCCTGTCACGCCGGGGGTCGCGGGTTCGAGTCCCGTCCGCACCGCCAGAATTTATAAGCCCTGAGTTTTTGACTCGGGGCTTTTTGTTTTTTTTATAATGATTATTAGCTGTTATTTTTTATCTACAAAAGTAGATTTATAATATTTTTATGGTTTTATTTTTGGTGTTATACCAATTCAACTTCAAGATGCGTGTTATATTTCCCCGCGAAGCGGGGAAATATAAGGCCTCGCGTCGTCTTGCGGATTGCAACTTGAAGTTTATCGCGTATAGTACTTAATTAAACTAACTTTGATCTTTAGGTTTATTTCCTGATCTTTATTTTAATTGTTAATGACTTGATCCTCTTTATTATAAGTAAAAGTAGCATCTTGAGAGTAATCGGCAGGAAGATCTATCTGTATTATCGGTATTATTTTTCCAGTGACATTATAAAATTCCTTTTGATCATGTTGCGCACCGTTAAGCCCTCCTGGAAGATAAAAAAAGGCTTCGATGGGTAATTCATTGGGAATATTTTGGGACCAGGTCGCCAATATTAACTCATTATTTATTGCTAGCGAGAGCTGTAAACGCGCCTGAACTCCCTGTATGAAGGCATCAGCATGATTTTCCCCTGACTTAATGCTCACATCAAAACCACACTGACTCTCTTCATCGCTTCCATTTTTTATCCACTGTTGGGCAGTAGTAATTCCAAGTTGTTGACAAGGAGCACTGCGGGGAATACCCGGAGTAGCGCCACATCCTTTGTCATCTCTGTCGGCAGAAACTGCATTGATAGGGAAGTAGCAAAGAGCTTCGGGATGTTTTTTATTATTTGCCGATGCGGATAAATAAGGAGCAAAAATGAAACCATTTGTGTAACCAGCATCTAATGTAATAAGTTTAGAATCAGTTCTCAAATAAGAAAATGAGACACCACCGCTACTTTGTGAGTGTGGACTTGGATTCCAAGAATAATAGTAATCTGAAGGGACTGTTCCTCTCAATAAAATCCCGGAGCATAAAAATGCCGGATGATCTCCATCTCCACAGTTATTTCCAGTATCGTTGTATCTTTGGGTTAATTCTGTTGCGAGATTATAACCAGAGTTTGTATTTATTGAATTAACGTCAGCAAAAGCTATTTGCAATCCCAATAAATATAAAGAAATAAAAATTATTATTTTCCTCATGTTATTCCCTTAATATTTTTTAGTGTCATGAAATGATGGTGAATCTATAACCTCACCTTTTTATAGTATTAATTCAAATTACTTTTTTTTATCATCTAATAATTTAATTTTATTGAGCTGATGACCTATTTTTATGGGTTATTTTTATATTTTGTGATAATTTTTTTAAAATAAAAAATAGAATAATGATAGCTATCCATGAATGGTTTATTTATAAGTTTTTATTTTGTTTTTTTATTTTTTATAGAAGAATTATCTATTCCCAATAGACTGTCAATCTATGGCATGTAAGCAAGAGAATGTATCCCTGGAACAGAGATATCACCAAAATTGCTGTTGACATCAAAATATATTACAAGTGAATTTTGTTCGTTATTCTCATCTTAATTTGGCTGAAGAACTCGCCTTTTTGACCTTGATTAACCTATTGGGTATCGTGTCTAATACGTAGTTTTTTATTGCGCAAGTCACGCTGGGAAATCATTCCTTATTTGCGCAATAACACCTTCAGTTGTCCGCTTTATCTCGATAGAGCACCAAAGCAACGAGGTAAATCAAAGAATTATTGTCAAGGAGAAATTAAGATAGTTCTCCTTATCATCTGGCATTAATTTCTGGTATTAATGATTGCGGTTTGTATGCTGCGCTGCGAAAATTAGTTCTTAGTTCACTAACGCTTTTATCCGACTTGGAGTAAAGAATGACCACTCGTAAAACCCTTGCTAATGCTATCCGCTTCTTGAGCATGGACGCTGTGCAGAAAGCAAAATCAGGGCATCCTGGCGCACCAATGGGAATGGCTGATATTGCCGAAGTGCTGTGGCGTGATTATTTAAACCATAACCCTTCTCATCCTGGCTGGGTTGATCGTGACCGTTTCGTGTTATCCAATGGTCACGGCTCCATGCTGATATACAGTCTTCTGCACTTGACGGGTTATGATGTTTCTATTGACGATTTGAAGAATTTCCGTCAACTACACTCTAAAACTCCAGGCCACCCAGAATATGGTTATACTCCGGGCGTAGAAACTACGACTGGCCCATTGGGACAGGGTATTGCCAATGCCGTCGGTTTTGCGATTGCAGAACGCACACTGGCAGCGCAGTTCAATCGTCCGGGGCATGATATCGTCGATCACTATACTTATGTATTCATGGGTGACGGCTGTATGATGGAAGGCATCTCCCATGAAGTTTGCTCTTTGGCGGGTACACTGAAACTGGGCAAATTGATCGCATTTTATGATGACAACGGCATTTCTATCGATGGTGAGGTAGAAGGTTGGTTCACCGATGATACCGCAGCACGTTTTGAAGCCTATGGCTGGCATGTTATCCGTGGCGTAGACGGCCATGATTCTGACGCGATTGCGGCGGCTATTGAAGCAGCCCGCAAAGAGACAGGCAAGCCATCCCTGTTGATGTGCAAAACCATCATCGGCTTTGGCTCACCAAACAAAGCAGGCAAAGAAGAATGTCACGGTGCCCCGCTGGGGGATGCTGAAATTGAAGCAACCCGTAAGGCACTGGGGTGGGAATATCCTGCGTTTGACATTCCTCAGGACATTTACGCTGGCTGGAACGCCCAGGAAGCAGGCAAGGTTAAAGAAGCCACTTGGGAAGAGAAATTTGCTGCCTATGCACACGCTTATCCAGAACTGGCTGCTGAATTTAACCGGCGTACCCGCAGTGAGTTGCCAGCGAACTGGGAAGCTGAGTCCAAGGCATTCATTGAAAAGCTGCAACAGAACCCGGCTTCTATTGCGAGCCGTAAGGCATCACAAAATGCACTGGAAGCCTTCGGTAAAGTTCTGCCAGAATTCATGGGTGGCTCTGCTGACTTAGCACCAAGTAATCTGACCATATGGTCTGGTTCTAAGCCTTTGAACGATGTGCAGGACGGTAATTACATTCACTATGGTGTGCGTGAATTCGGTATGTCTGCCATCATGAACGGTATCGCATTACATGGTGGTTTTGTGCCTTATGGCGCAACATTCCTGATGTTCGTGGAATATGCCCGTAATGCTGTACGCATGGCGGCTTTGATGAAAGTGCGTAGCATCTTCGTTTATACCCACGATTCCATCGGGCTGGGTGAAGATGGCCCAACTCACCAACCCGTCGAACAAATTGCCAGCCTGCGCGTAACGCCAAATATGAGCACATGGCGTCCATGTGATCAGGTTGAATCTGCGGTGGCATGGAAATATGCCATTGAGCGCAAAGATGGTCCAACGGCATTGATCTTCTCCCGTCAAAACCTGGCACAACAGGATCGTACTACTGAGCAATTAGCGAATATCGAGAAAGGGGCTTACATCCTGAAGGATTGTGCAGGCCAGCCTGAATTGATCCTGATTGCTACGGGTTCCGAAGTGGAATTGGCGGTGAAAGCGGCTGAGCAACTGACCGCTGAAGGTCGTCAGGTTCGTGTGGTTTCTATGCCATCAACCGATGCTTTCGATAAGCAAGAGGCTGCATATCGTGAAGCCGTATTACCAGCGGCCGTTTCTGCCCGTATTGCCATCGAAGCGGGTATCTCTGATTACTGGTTCAAATATGTTGGTATCAATGGTGCTATCGTCGGTATGAATACTTTCGGTGAATCTGCACCTGCTGATATTCTGCTCAAAGAATTTGGCTTCACGGTTGAAAATGTAGTAGCCAAGGCAACGAGTTTGTTGAAATAACCGGCAAATAACCCATATTAAGCGCATTCGTATCAATTTTAGAGCGAATGCGCTCTTTTTTTGTTCGATTTTTCCTCCATCATGTGACGAATGACGCTTGCCATCACTCTTGTTTTCTCGTAATCTGCTTCCATAGTGGCTGAACCGTTTCAGTTAACTGTGTGATTTAGTTTATAAAATGTCTTGTATGTCACAATCTGGTTAATTTTGTGATGAATTATCAGTACAAGCAGACATTGCTCAGTTATCCTAAGCGGTTGCGTAACTACAGAGAAATTCAGGGAGTAACATGACTATCAGGGTAGCGATTAACGGTTTCGGGAGAGTTGGGCGCAGCGTGTTGCGTGCTCTTTACGAATCCGGGCGTCAAGCTGAAATTTCAGTGATCGCTATCAATGAGTTGGCAGATGCACAAGGCATTGCTCACTTATTGAAATACGATTCCAGTCATGGGCGTTTTGCATGGGATGTACGCCTGAATAATGATTTACTGCAAGTAGGAGAAAACAGTATTCGGTTATTTCATCAACCGAATATCTCAGCCCTGCCGTGGAAAGCGCTGGATATTGATATTGTACTTGACTGCACGGGTAAATATGGTGAGCGGGCAGACGGAGAGTCTCATATCGCGAGTGGGGCTAAAAAAGTCCTGTTTTCACATCCAGGGGGAAATAATCTGGATGCGACTGTGGTATATGGTGTCAATCACCATTCATTGGTTGCCGAAGATCGTATTGTTTCTAATGCATCCTGTACAACAAACTGCATTATTCCAATCATCAAAGTGTTGGATGATGCGTTCAATATTGAATCAGGTACGGTGACAACCATCCACGCATCAATGAATGATCAACCCGTGATTGATGCTTATCACTGTGATTTACGTCGAACCCGGGCGGCTAGTCAATCCATTATTCCTGTTGATACAAAACTGGCTGCGGGGATCACACGTGTTTTTCCTAAATTCAATGATCGGTTTGAGGCGATTTCTGTTCGGGTGCCCACTATCAATGTGACGGCCATTGATTTAAGTGTCACCGTCCGCTCGGCAGTGAATGTTGAAGATGTGAACCAGATCCTGCAAAAATCAGCGGTCAGGGAGTTTCGTGGTATAGTGAATTACACGGATTTGCCGTTGGTTTCAACGGATTTTAACCACGATCCCCACAGTGCTATTGTGGATGGCACACAAACGAGGGTGAGCGGGAAACACCTGATTAAAACCCTGATGTGGTGTGACAATGAGTGGGGCTTTGCCAATCGTATGATTGATACGACGCTGGCAATGGCCGCAACCGGTTTCAAATAATCATTTGTTGTGTCACAAACGGCACACAGCAGAAGATTGAGTAATTTTATAAAGAATCAATGAGAGGATTCACCATGTCTGTAATTAAGATGACTGATTTAGATCTGGCGGGTAAACGTGTCTTGATCCGTTCTGATCTGAATGTGCCTGTAAAAGATGGCAAAGTTACCTCTGATGCACGTATCCGTGCATCTTTGCCGACGATTGAGGCTGCGTTGAGTCAGGGAGCCAAGGTCATGGTTACTTCTCACCTGGGACGTCCGACTGAGGGGGAATACAACGAAGCGTTCTCACTGCAACCTGTCGTTGATTATCTGAAAGAAGCACTTTCTTCTCCTGTTCGTCTGGAAAAAAACTATCTGGATGGTGTTGACGTGGCGGAAGGCGAACTCGTTGTTCTGGAAAACGTTCGCTTCAACAAAGGTGAGAAAAAAGACGATGAAATGTTGTCGAAGCAGTATGCTGCACTGTGTGATGTGTATGTAATGGATGCTTTTGGTACTGCACATCGTGCTCAGGCATCCACTCACGGCGTTGCCAAGTTTGCTCCAATTGCTTGTGCTGGTCCGCTGCTGTCTGGTGAGCTGGAAGCGTTGGGTAAGGCACTGCACAATCCTGCTCGTCCAATGGTGGCGATTGTGGGTGGCTCTAAGGTTTCAACCAAACTGACTGTTCTTGATTCACTGACCAAAATTGCCGATCAGCTGATCGTCGGTGGTGGGATTGCCAATACGTTTGTTGCCGCAGAAGGGCATAATGTTGGCCGTTCACTGTACGAAGATGATTTGATTCCTGAAGCGAAAAAACTGATGGAAAGCTGTGACATCCCGGTTCCTACCGATGTTCGTGTTGCGACAGAATTCTCTGAGACTGCGCAAGCGACGCTGAAATCGACCAGCGAAATTAAAGATGAAGAGCAGATCCTTGACCTGGGTGATGCTTCTGCCGAACGTCTGGCTGAAATCCTGAAAAGCGCCAGGACCATTTTGTGGAATGGCCCGGTCGGTGTGTTTGAATTTCCTAACTTCCGTAAAGGAACCGAAATTATTGCCCGTGCAATTGCTGAAAGTGATGCTTTCTCAATCGCAGGTGGCGGTGATACCTTGGCGGCAATCGATCTGTTCGAAATTGCTGACAAGATCTCTTACATCTCTACTGGTGGTGGTGCTTTCCTTGAGTTCGTTGAAGGCAAAAAACTGCCAGCCGTTGTGATGCTGGAAGAACGTGCTAAAAGTAATTAAGTTGTGATAACAGGCAGCATTGGCTGCCTGTTCAATGTCAATACAGGACCACGTAACATGTCTAAAATTTTTGATTTCGTAAAACCGGGTGTCATCACTGGTGATGATGTTCAAAAAGTCTTTGCCATCGCTAAAGAAAACAATTTCGCGTTGCCAGCGGTTAACTGCGTTGGTACTGATTCCATCAACGCAGTGTTGGAAACGGCGGCAAAAGTACGTGCTCCGGTCATTATCCAGTTTTCCAACGGTGGTGCCTCTTTCATTGCCGGTAAGGGGCTGAAAGCAGAAGGTCAGCAAGCGGCGATTATTGGTGCTATTTCGGGTGCTCACCACGTTCACCAGATGGCAGAACATTATGGTGTGCCGGTTATCCTGCATACCGATCATTGTGCCCGTAAACTGCTGCCATGGATCGACGGGCTGCTGGATGCGGGTGAGAAACACTACGCACAAACTGGCAAACCGCTGTTCTCCTCTCATATGATCGACCTGTCAGAAGAATCTCTGGAAGAAAATATCGAGATTTGCAGTCAATATCTGGCACGCATGGCAAAAATCGACATGACACTGGAAATCGAACTGGGTTGTACTGGTGGTGAAGAAGATGGTGTTGATAACTCCCATCTGGACAGTTCTTCCCTGTACACCCAGCCGGAAGATGTGGCTTATGCGTATGAGAAACTGAACGCTATCAGCCCACGTTTCACCATCGCGGCTTCTTTCGGTAATGTTCACGGTGTATACAAACCAGGCAACGTTAAACTGACGCCAAAAATCCTGCGCAACTCACAGGATTACGTTTCTGAAAAATTCAACCTGCCACACAACAGCCTGGACTTTGTCTTCCACGGTGGCTCAGGCTCTACCGCAGAAGAGATTCAGGAAGCCGTGAGCTACGGTGTAGTGAAAATGAATATCGATACCGATACCCAGTGGGCAACTTGGGAAGGTATTCTGAATTACTACAAAAAGAACGAAGGTTACCTACAAGGCCAGTTGGGTAACCCAGAAGGCGCAGATAAGCCTAACAAGAAATTCTACGACCCACGGGTTTGGCTGCGTTCTGCTCAGGCTTCTATGGTTATTCGTCTGGAGCAGGCCTTTAAAGAACTGAATGCGGTTGATGTGCTGTAATAAATTGTTATTTATATGAAATTTATTATTTATACTCGATGAACTTCAAGTTGCAATCCGCAAGACGACGCGAGGCCTTATATTTCCCCGCGCAGCGGAGAAATATAACACGCATCTTGAAGTTGAATTGGTATAGTTCATGTAAAAGCTGGCTAAGTTCTTTTTGAATTAGCCAGCTCAACTGGATATTTCCCCACCTGTTATTTGACTTATTAACGTGCAGAACATTTGTTTAATCAAGCAGGGTTAGGCAAGTTACGCTTTCATAATCTTGTTCAACCACGGCACCATAAAGGCCATAATCACGGCGACAATCAGTGTGGCAATCCCAATTTTGCCAAATACACCCGTATAAATTGGCAGGGTTTGAAGTGGGTCCGTCACGCCTTCCGGTGCGGCAGTAAAGGTTGCTACATAACTCCCCAATACTGATGCCGTAGCTTGTGACAGGAACCACATGCCCAGGATAAAACCAGTCAGGTAGCTAGGAACAAACGTTGCTACCATTGCCAATCCCAATGCACTAATCATTAACTCCCCGATGCTCTGGAACAGATACACCAGTACGATAATCCATGGGGATGTAATACCACTCTCATCGGCAAATAAACCAGAGGCGGCGGCGGTCAGGAAGCCCAGGGAGCATAAGAACATGCCGAAGGTGAATTTTGTTGGCATGGAAAAATCTTTACCTTTGTTACCCAGTTTAGTGTAAACCACGGCCAGGATAGGGCTGACGATGATGATCCAGAATGGATTCAGTGCTTGAAAACTAATGGGATTGATATTAAAACCCAGAATCTGGTGGTGAACATTATTGATGGCGAAGAAATTGAGGGAGGTTGGCATCTGGTTATACAGGATAAAGAACACGATAGCCTGAAGCATCAGAATAAATGCCACAAACATTTTATTGCGACCGACTCTGTCTTGTTTGAATGCCTGCCAGAAGAAAATCACCACAACAATGGTGGAGATCGTCATGAGGGCAATATTGGCAATTTTGATGTTGTGCAATAACCATGTACAAATGCCAATCATAGTGACTGTACCAATCAAGACCAAAAATAAGGTGGTATAGCGCAAAGGGGCATGGTCTGGCTCTGAACCGATGTTATGTACTATACGACGGCAGGCGATATAAACCAGCAGGGCAGTAATCAGACCGATACCACAGATATTGTAGGTGACTGCATAACCATATTTTTCGGCAATAACGGGGGCAAAAGAGAGGGAAACCAGAGAGCCAAGATTGATGGACATATAAAATAGCGTGAATGCACCATCCAAACGTGGGTCTTGCGGCTGGTAACATTTTGCCAGCAGACTGGCAGGGTTAGCTTTGAAAAGGCCATTACCGACAGCGACGGTTCCCAAGGCATAAAAAATCAGCTCAGGATTTATGATGGAAAGGCCAATCATAAAATAGCCTATTGCCAGTATGATAGTCCCTAAAACAATGGTACGTTTTGTCCCCAGTAAGTGATCACCAACATAACCACCGATGGAAATCAGGCCGTAGACCAGCGCAGTAAATGCACCAAAAGTGATAAATGATTGTGCTTCTGAAAAACCGAGCTGTTGAACGAAGTAAACAGCCAAAATGCCTTGAACACCGTAGTAGCCAAATCGTTCCCACAGTTCTACAAAAAATATCATGAAGAAAGGTTTGGGTTGATCCCATAAACCGATCGGCGCGGTTTTACTCATAGTGATGCCTCTGTTTGCTATCATTAGATGGGCAATACACTCAGATAAAAATATATTCAGATAATTATACTGCTGTTAACATATTTGTAACTTAAATGTATCACTTAGGTTGTGATTTTGTTTATTTATTCAAGGTGATCGTAAAACAAGGGAGGTTAATGTACTGGTATGACATCTTCTCAACGATTGATCACAATAACTAAAAAGAGTAATACCAGATCTGGCAGAATATTCACCAAATTAATATCAAAAGTTATTAATAAGGGAGTTTTGTGCTCGCAAATAAATCAATTTGCTTGTCATTCAATCTCTGTTGTTTGTTATTTGTTTAAGCGAGGTAGATGAAATAAAAATGATTATGAAATTGAATTTCTTTTATTTATATAAAAAGTTTTAATTATGTATTTTGAGGTGGGATTGAGGATTTTCAGACTGAAATTTTTGGCCAATATTCAGTGCTAAGTCTATATCAATCCAACTTCAAGATACGTGTCATATTTCCCCGCACAGCGGGGAAATATAAGGCCTCGCGTCGTCTGGCGGATTGCAACTTGAAGTTTATCGAGTCTATTAAATATCCATTAAAAAGATATTGATAAGAATTGAGAGATGAAAGCTCTTTGTTAAGGAGCCTTCATGTCGGGAGGTTGTGTTAAGAATATTTCTGTTTTAATGCGCTGTTTTTAAACAACGGCTGCCATATTTTTATCCATCACTGGGTGAAAATTACGCTTAAAGTAAATAAGGCCATGACCTTCTTCACGAACAAGGATCTGTTTTATTTCCACCAGATAGACATAGTGAGTACCGACTTCCTGTACTTGCTTAATACATCCCTCTAAATTGGCGAGTGCCCCTTGTAGCAAGGGTTGTCCCAGTATGCCAGTTTTCCAGATATCCCAATTAAAGCGCTCTTCCATGCTGATACCCGTCATGCCCGCGAAATGGCGTGCCATCAATTCCTGTTCATGATCCAGGATATTGACACACAGATGACCATTTTCCTGAAATACCGGATTCATGGCGCTATCGCGATTAATACATACCATCAGAGTCGGAGGCGTATCTGTCACTGAGCACACCGCCGTTGCAGTCATACCGCAACGTCCCGCAGGACCATCCGTGGTGATGATATTCACCGCAGCGGAAAGGCTTGCCATCGCATCCCTGAAACGCAAGCGATGTTTATTTTCTACAGACATACTAGCTCCTGCTCCTGATTTATTTCAGCAGCTTATCTAACAGGTTAATATCACAGTTATTGTGTAAGTGGGGACGGGTCCAACCCTTCACATCATAGTCAGAAAGGCAGCGATCGACCAATGCCATCATTTTCTTCATATTGCCGGAACCATGGGCGTGACGCAGGCATTGCAGGCGAATTTCGTCCTGACTGCCGGCATAATTAATTTCGTATAATTCATGGCGACCACCGAACTCACTGCCAATGGCATCCCACATTAATTTCAAGATTTTGATCCGTTCCACATGATCAATACCATTTGAGCCACGGACATATTTTTCAAGATACTTATTGATCTCAGGATTATTCATGTCACGCACACTGGATGGCAAATAAATCAAGCCGCTGGTGACATTGCTTTCAATGATATTCTTGATTTTTGTGTAAGCCATGGGAGCCATCACGCGATAAGTCTGAATTGCTTGAGTATCAGGCAAATAAGCGCCATTTTCCCACGGCTTGGCTTCTGCCCACATCGCATCGGTCAGTGACCAGAACAGATTGCGCCATGCAACGACTTCTCCCAAATCAGCCTGAACACCGCGGAATTCCACCACGCCAGTGCATTCAAGGCTTTTTTGCAACAGTGCCGTCATGAAATCGAGCTTAACGGCAAGACGTACACAGGCTTGCATGGGGAACAGCCGTGCAAAACCACTTTGCACCGCCCAATTACGGGCGCGATCAAAATCGCGATAAATTAACACGTTTTCCCACGGAATTAATACCTTATCCATGACCAGAATGGCGTCATTTTCATCAAACCGACTGGAAAGGGGGTAATCAAAGGGGGAGCCAGTCGCACCGGCCACCAATTCATAAGAGGCGCGGGAGATTAATTTCACGCCATCGGCATCCATTGGTGCAACAAACATAAGGGCAAAATCAGGATTATCTCCCATAACTTGTGCAGAGCCAAAACCGATAAAATTATAGTGCGTCAGGGCTGAATTGGTGGCAACGACTTTGGCACCACTGACAATAATTCCGGCATCTGTCTCTTTTTCTATCTGGATAAAAACATCTTTGACCTGATCTGCGGGTTTATGGCGATCAATCGGTGGATTAACAATCGCATGATTGAAATAGACACAGCTTTCCTGAATGCGCTTATACCAGATACGGGCATTGTCAGCGAATTGTCCATAATATTCAGGATAAGCACCCAGTGAGCAGCAGAATGCCGCTTTATAATCGGGTGAACGCCCCATCCAGCCATAATTTAGGCGTGACCATTCAGCAATAGCATCGCGCTGCTGGCGGATATCATCAGCGCTGGTGGCGAAACGGAAGAATTTGTGCGTGTAGCCACCACTACCGGTATCGGTATCCCAGCAGAGTACATCGTGGGTTTCCGGGGCATGAAGGGCATCATACAGTTGACCGATTGAAGCAGCCGCATTGCGGAAAGCCGGGTGTGTTGTGACATCTTTGACCCGTTCACCATAGATGTAAATCTCGCGGCTATCCTGAAGTGAATTCAGGTATTCTTTACTGGTAAATGGGCGTTTATGATCAGCACGCAAATTTTCTAGTCTCATAGCAACCTCATGCTCCAAAAAATCCCCTTATTTTGATTTGTTATCCATATGGGGGGTGGTTGTTAATTTTATGTTTGTTTCACTGTTTGATTGAAGCGATTAAACGGCTCTTTTAGAAGAGACTTTCGGAGGATTTACTGGTACTTTTCGATAAAAGCAGAGAGTTTGTTGCGTAAATGTGACCGGCTTTGTGTTTTGGTAATCATTATTTTTTGCTTGCTTATCCCGGTTTATTCCCCAATTACATTTCTCTCCCGCCAGACACTCGGTGAACACCCCACTAACCGATTAAAAAATCGGGTGAAGTAAGCAGGATCTTTAAACCCAAGCTGATACGCTATCTCAAATACGGGACTATCACTAAACAGCAATAACCGTTTTGCTTCCCGCAGTAGTCGGTCAAAGATCAGCTTTTTTGGTGGTCGATTGGCAAAGCGTCGGCACATATCCTTTAGGCGTGATTCTGTAATTCCCAATTTTTCTGCATATTCTGGCACGGCAAGATGCTGGTGATAGTGTTGATCAATCAATCGGTTAAAGCGCTGAAACAGTTTCAATTCTCCTCTGACACCACCGCAGTGATGATCGTCAAGGGGAATACTACGTAGCAAAAAGGTAAACAGAGATTGAGCCAGGAAAGTTAGTGCTTGTTCTCGTCCGGTGAATGGGTTGGCAGACTCACGCCCAATCAGTGCCCAATAATGGTTGAATGTTTCCAATTCATCATATTTATCCGCGACGGAAAGACAGATAGCCGGAATATCAACCAGTTCTCGATGGGTGGGATAAAGTGAACCGAGCAATGGAGTGATCAGCTCCTGACGGACGGTCAGTACATAACCGTCCGTATCTTCCTGCGTAAAAAAGGCGTGGGGAACAGAAGGTGGCGTCAGGATAAACAGAGGGGCTTGTACGGAATAATGCTGTGCGTCTAATTGCAGTTCGATTCGTCCTGTCACCAGATAATGGAGTTGGAAAAAACCGTTATGGCGATGCGCCTGCATATTACGCCCGAAAAATGCCGCCATACGACCAAAAGTTTGGTAGTGAACATCATCCGATCCCCGAGTTTCGTCATAGTCCTTGCTGATATCGATATTAGTGATGATGGATTTATTGGCTTTGGGCACATTGGATACAGTCATCAATTTCCTCCTGTATCTTATTGTTGGCTAAGGTATCAATGGTTGCTCATTATTTATGCGCTTGCCTGTGGCCGTGAATGTTTCATCGGGATCAGAAAAACGATTAATGCACCGATGATGAGTAATCCGGCTACGAAATAAAGCCCGGTGTTAAAATGCCCTGTTTGATCTTTTAACCAGCCGATCAGTAAAGGACTGACGGCAGACCCCACATTACCCGTAGCATTGATCACCGCGATCCCCACGGCGCGGGCACGCAAGCTAATCGATTGATCTGGCGTTGTCCAGAATACCGCCATAGCGGTAAACGATCCGGTGGAAGCCATAATGATCCCCAACAGTTGCACTATGCTGTTATTAGTCAGTGAAGTTAAAATCCAACCTGCGGCGGCAAACAGGTAGGGTAAGGCTGTGTGCATTCTGCGTTCTTGCCGGCGGTCTGAGCGGCGGCTCCAGTAAACCATGCCCAAGATCGTGCAGAATTGTGGAATGGCAGTCAAAATGCCGATCATCACATGGCTGCTGCCCTGATTGAAACTTTGCATAATCTGTGGCGTCCAGATATTAATGGCACTTAAGGTGTTGGTCAGGCAGAAATAAGCGAAGGTGTACATCAATACCATTGGGGTAAAAACTTCGCGCCATAAGCGGTTTTTTTGTGGTTGAATCTGTTCATTGGGCTGGGTTATAGAAAGCTTATCGTTTTCTATCATCTCGTGAAGGCACTGCTTATCTTCACGAGTTAACCATTTGGCCTTTTCTGGTGAATCATCCAGATAACACCAGACAGCAAAACCAAGTAAAACAGAAGGGAAGCCTTCCAGCAAAAACAACCACTGCCAACCACGCAGATCCCAGATGCCATCCATTGCCAGAATATAACCGGAAATGAGTGAACCAAACGCCATCGTTACGGGCATGGCAACCATAAACAGCGCATTGGCACGTGCGCGATAATAGGCCGGAAACCAATAAGTCAGATAAACCAAAATCCCCGGCAAAAAGCCTGCTTCCGCAATGCCCACCAGCATCCGCAGGATATACAGGCTCGTGGGACCCGTGGCAAACATTGTGGCGGTGGAAGCGATCCCCCATAACACCATGATGGTCGCAATCCAGCGACGAGCTCCCACAATACTCAACATCACATTGCTGGGAATGCCGAAAATAACGTAAGTGGCGTAAAACAGCGTAGCAGCCAAACCGAACATGGTGGATGTTAAACCGAGATCTTTTCCCATCGTCAAACCAGCAAACCCAATATTGATACGATCCAAAAAAGAGAAAACAAACAGGACAAAGAGAAAGAGGATCAGGCGGCGGAATAATTTATTGATGACACTTTGCTGTTGGGCGGTCAGTTTTTTAGGTTGATGGGGGGGATTTTCGGATTTTGGTATAGTATCAGGTGAAATGCTCATCGCTGTTTCCTTGTTTTGTGAGTGGCTTGATTTTCCTTTGGGCGGGGATTTGAAATCTATTAGTTATATGTGCTTGTTTGCTCAGAGATTAGGAACTTCAATTGCTATGGCTGGTGTCGTGATCAACATCAGCCATTCCGGGGCATTGTTTTTTGTCGATGATTGGCTGATTATTTGCCGAAATGCTTTGCCAAAGCATGGGCTGCTCCGGTTAATAGGATGGTATCAACCCCTACGGCAACGAACAGCGCCCCCAAATTAAGATAATGTTTAGCTGCATCGACATTGGTCATCAAAATGCCGGCAGCCTTGCCGGCAGACTGGATCTGAACAATGGCTTGGTCGATAGCAGCCTGAACTTCAGGATGTTGCGGGTTACCGATGTGGCCCATATCCGCACTGAGATCGGCCGGGCCGATAAACACACCATCAACGCCTTCGACAGCCGCTATCTCCGGTAGGTTTTGCAGGGCCTCACGGGTTTCTGCCTGTACTAATACACAAATTTCGTCATTGGCACGAGACAGATAGTCAGGAATGCGGTTCCAGCGGGAAGCGCGTGCCAGAGCACTGCCTACGCCACGAATACCCGTGGGGGGATAGCGAGTCGCCCTGACCGCGTCACGCGCTTGCGCCGCATTTTGAATCATCGGGAACAATAACGTCTGGGCACCAATATCCAGCAACGGTTTGACGATCACTGGATCATTCCATGCCGGACGAACAACCGGCTGGCTTGGGTAAGGAGCCATGCCTTGTAATTGGGCAAGAATGGTGGAAATCTCATTGGGCGCGTGTTCACCATCAATCAACAGCCAATCAAATCCTGTTCCTGCCAGTATTTCCGCGCTATACCCGCTGCATAACCCAAGCCATAATCCGATTTGTGGGTGCCCTGCTTTCAGGGCATGTTTAAATTTATTTGTTAGCTGATCCATGGTGTTACCTCGACAGATTTAAACAAAGTGACAGCTAATTGACCCTAACACGCCATAATCCACATGAAAGGTATCACCTTTACGTGCCGGGACTGGACGGGTAAAAGATCCAGCCAGAATAATCTGGCCTGCTTCAAGTTGAACACCATGTGGTGCCAGTTTATTGGCAAGCCATGCCACACCATTGGCGGGATGATTGAGAACTGCGGCTGCCACGCCGGATTCTTCAATCACACCATTACGGTAGAGCAGGGCACTAACCCAGCGCAGATCCAGTTCATCTGGCTTGATCGGCCGCCCCCCGATAATCACCCCACCATTGGCGGCATTGTCAGAAATCGTATCGAATACCTTGCGTGGACGCTGCGTTTCGGGATCGATGTTGTGACAACGGGCATCAATCAGTTCCAGGGCGGGAATGACGTAATCTGTTGCGTTATACACATCAAACAGCGTACAGTTCGGGCCTCGCAAGGGTTTTGCCAGCACAAAAGCCAGTTCGGTCTCAATACGGGGCACAATAAAGCGTTCACAAGGAATATCACCGCCGTCTTGAAAAAACATATCATCCAGCAGGGCACCATAATCCGGTTCATTAATCTGTGAACTGGCTTGCATGGCTTTTGAGGTCAGACCAATCTTATGTCCCTTGAGAATTCGGCCCTCCTTGATTTTTAAATTCACCCATTCACGTTGAATGGCGTAAGCATCCTCAATTGTTATCTCTGGATAGTCCAATGAGATTTGTCGGATTTGCTCACGGCTTTGCTCTGCCTGATGTAAACGGCGTGCGGCGCGTGATACGATTTCTTGCTGTAGCATAGGGGTTAAGCTCCTTTCGCTTCCAACCCGCCAAAACAGAGGTATTTCACTTCCAGATAATCCTCAATACCGTAACGTGAACCCTCACGTCCCAGCCCCGATTGCTTGATACCGCCAAATGGCGCGATTTCGTTGGAAATCAAACCTTCATTGATACCTACCATGCCACTTTCCAACGCTTCCGCCACACGGTAAATTCGGCCAATGTCACGGGAATAGAAATAAGCAGCCAGGCCAAATTCAGTACTGTTAGCAATGCGGATAGCCTCGTCTTCATCACGGAATTTGAACAGTGGAGCCAGAGGGCCGAAGGTTTCTTCGTGAGCAACTAACATGAATTCAGTAACATCTGTCAGTACCGTTGGCTCAAAGAACAACCCCCCCAGCGTGTGGGATTTTCCTCCCGTCAGGATGCGTGCGCCGTTGGAAACGGCATCACTGATATGCGCCCGTACTTTTTCTACAGCCGCCTGATTAATCAGCGGGCCTTGCTGTGATGCGCTATCAGTGGCTGGCCCCACCCGAAGCTGTTTGACTGCATGAGCCAGACGTTCGGCAAAAGCCTCATAAATACCTTCCTGTACCAAAATACGGTTGGCACACACACAGGTTTGCCCGCTGTTACGGAATTTCGCCGCCATTGCGCCCGCTACCGCCGCATCAAGATCGGCATCATCAAACACGATAAAAGGCGCATTGCCACCCAGTTCGAGGGAGAGTTTTTTCACCGTATCGGCGCTTTGTGCCATTAATAACTTGCCAACCCGCGTAGAGCCGGTGAACGAAAGTTTGCGCACGATAGGGCTTGAGGTCAGCACTTCACCAATGGCTTTGGCATCCATTCCCGTGACGATATTGAAGACGCCAGCCGGAATGCCTGCCTGTTCCGCCAGGACGACTAAAGCCAGCGCAGAAAGGGGCGTTTCAGCCGCAGGTTTCAGAACCACCGTACATCCCGCCGCCAGTGCAGGGGCCACTTTACGGGTGATCATCGCATTGGGGAAATTCCACGGTGTAATAGCCGCAACGACGCCAATCGGTTGTTTGATGGTGGCGAGACGGCGGCCCGGCATTGGCGAAGGCAATGTTTCGCCATACATGCGTTTGCCTTCTTCCGCAAACCATTCGATAAAACTGGCACCGTAAGCAATTTCGCCCATTGCCTCGGTGTGGGATTTGCCTTGTTCCATGCTCAGTATTTCTGCTAAGGCGGTTTGGTTTTCCATCACCAGATGGAACCATTGCTTGAGCTTTTGGCTACGCTGTTTTGCTGTCAACGACCGCCATGCAGGCAGGGCATTATGGGCGGCTTCAATGGCAGACTGTGTCTCTTTGGCGCCCAGGTCACTGACATTGGCAATGACTTTACCATTGGCAGGGTTAATGACTTCAAAAGTTGCTTTATTTTCCGCGTCAACCCATTGACCGTTGATATAGGCCTGTTGACGCAGCAATGGTATATCCAGATGATTCGTCATAGTTTCTTCTTCTCACTAAAATCGTTACTTTTTTGTTTTAAACAGGCTATGAACATTATTGGATTTATAATTCAGCACCGGATCAAGTTCTTCCATCGTGAAAGAGAGGCCCAGATAACGCAGTGCCATCAATTCACTGAAATGCGCCTTGATTAAGTCAAACAACATTTCTCCGACTTTTTGTTGATCCTCAAGGTTGCGTCCGGCACCTATTTTCAGTGTCATATGAACGAAGGCGTAATCCTGCTCACCATCCGCCATTTGCCAGGTATCCAACCAAATGGCACGGCTGCGGATACCGCCCAGCGGAAAAATGCCTGTATCCGCCAGCGCCTGATTCACTTTAGCAAATAATGCCGGCAATCTGGCTTCATCACGGATATTTTCAGTACATTCAGCATAAAAATGTGGCACGGTTTTCTCCTGTCAGGCATCCGTTTTCTTTTGGTTAACAAAATAATCCGGCAGCGGGAAAACCGCGTTAACCTGCCCCGTCCCGGAACTGGCAAACAATTCCGTCAAAAATTCCACCTTGCCGTCATACTTGTCCCATCCGAGCAGTCCCAGCAACATCACGGTATCATGCATGTTGCCTTCTCCCCGGCAATATTGCGCATATTCCGGTAACATTTTGCAAAATTCTTCGAACTTGCCTTCTTTCCAAAGCTGCACGACCCGGCGATCCATCTGCTCATCGAACTCACGGGTATAGCTGTTCATGCCTTCTTCGGCCCGTTGATCGTCAATGAAACTGTGTGACAGCGAACCGCTTGCCAGTACCGCAACCGTGCCATTGTATTTCTCAATCGCCCGTAAAATCGCTTCTCCCAGTTTACGGCTGTCGTCAAACGCATGGACAGTACAAAAGGCAGAAATTGAAATGACCTTGAAATGGCGGTCGCTGTTCATATAACGCATGGGCACCAGCGTGCCATATTCCAGTTTCAGGCTTGGGATCTCGTGTGACTGAGCGCGAACACCCATCTGGCGTGCTTCTTCTGCAATCATTCTGCCTAACGCCGGGTTGCCGTCATACTCATAGGTCATATCGCGGATAAAATGTGGCAACTCATTACTGGTATAAATGCCGGAAAAATGGTCGGAACAGTTAATATGATAGGCGCTGTTAACCAGCCAATGCGTATCGAAAATAATAATCGTATCAACGCCCATCTCACGGCAGCGCCGGCTGATCTCTTTGTGCCCGTCAATAGCGCTTTGTCGGCAACCGTGATGCTTGCCTGGCAATTCAGACAGGTACATAGAAGGGACATGTGTAATTTTCGCTGCTAACGCTAACTTTCCCATAAACCCTCACCTGGTATCAGGATGGCAGTTATTCAAGCACCCCAACGAGGAATTGGGTGCTTTCCCATTGAGATACAAACGTTTTTCACTTCGGCAAACACGTCGAAACTGTATTCCCCGCCTTCACGCCCCACACCGGAAGCTTTTATGCCGCCAAATGGTTGACGCAGATCTCGAACGTTCTGGGAATTGACAAACACCATGCCGGCCTCAATATTACGTGCCAGACGCAAAACCTTGCTGACATCCTGTGTCCAGATATAAGAGGCCAGGCCATATTCCACATCATTAGCCATGCGCAGCCCGTCTTCTTCGCTCTTAAACGGCAGCAGACAAGCGACAGGGCCGAAAATCTCTTCCTGTGCCACCCGCATACGGTTATCCACATCCGCCAATACGGTAGGGCGCAAGAAGTGGCCATTTTTTAGAGGGGCAGGTAAATCGGCAGGTTTATCGGGACCTCCGGCCAGCAGTGTGGCACCTTCTTCGATCCCCAACCGAATATAATTGGAGACTTTTTCCCAGTGTGGCTGGCTTATCAGGCTGCCAACCTGGGTTTGCGGATCCTGGGGATCACCGACACGTAGCTGATTAGCGCGTTCAGCAAAGCGTTTGACGAATTCGGGGTAGATACTTTCCTGGATAAAAATGCGGGAACCCGCCGTACAGCGTTCACCATTGAGAGAGAAAATGGTGAACAGGGCGGCATCCAGTGCGCGTTCAATATCTGCATCCTCAAAAATGAGGACAGGGGATTTTCCGCCTAATTCCATAGAGTATTTTTTCAGTCCGGCATTTTGCATGATCAGGCGACCCGTTGCGGTCCCGCCGGTGAAAGAGACCGCGCGCACATCATGATTTTTTACCAGCGCATCGCCTGCGGTGTTACCGTAGCCCTGTACCACATTTAACACCCCGGCCGGAATGCCGGCTTCCAACGCCAGTTCGCCCAGACGGTTGGCTGTCAACGGGGAAAGTTCGGACATCTTCAAAACCGCCGTATTTCCCAGCGCCAGACAGGGTGCGACTTTCCACGTCGCCGTCATAAAAGGCACGTTCCACGGGGAAATCAGTGCGCAAACGCCAACAGGCTGGATTAATGTATAGTTGAGCATGGTGTCATCGACGGGATAAGTGCGCCCGTTCATCTGCTGACAAATTTCAGCGAAAAAACTGAAATTCTGCGAAGCCCGTGGGATCAAGACATTTTGTGTCTGATGGATGGGAAGACCCGTATCCTTGGTTTCCAGCGCAGAAATAGCGGGAACATTTTGGTCGATTAATTCACCCAAACGGCGCATCAAACGAGCGCGTTCTTTCATTGGGGTATTTGCCCACTTGGGGAACGCTTCTTTGGCCGCCGCAACGGCTTGGGTAATCTCTTCCTGCCCGCCGGATGCAACCTCAGCCAGCACCTCACCTGTTGCAGGATTAGTCGTTGTGAAATAGGTTTTGCTGCCGATATTCTTGCCATTGATCCAATGGTTAATCATGGTCATGACAAACGCTCCTCATATTCTTGCGGGCTGACAATGCGATTAACTAAGCGTCCAACACCTTCGACTTCCACGATAACTTCATCCCCGGGAACAACGTTGGACAACCCTTTGGGGGTTCCGGTGGCGATCATGTCGCCGGGTTGCAATGTCATAAAATCACTGAGATAGGTGATTAAGAAAGGAATGTCGAAGATCAAATCGGCGGTTGTGCCTTGTTGACGGAGTTCACCGTTTACCCATGTTTTCAAGGTCAGATTATGCGGATCAGCGATCTGCTGTTTATCTATGATCCACGGACCGATTGGGGTGAGCGTATCGCGGCTTTTTACCCGCAGGTTTGGCCGATAGTAATTTTCCAGATAATCACGAATGGCGTAATCGTTACAAACGGTATAACCCGCAACGTAGTTCATGGACTCTTCTCTGGAAACTTTGTGAGCAGGTTTACCCATCACGACAACCAATTCTGCTTCATAATGCATATATGCCACATTATCAGGACGGACAGAAACCTGCCGGTGTCCGGTTAAGCTATTGGCTGCTTTGATAAATACCAGTGGCTCTTCTGGTGGCTTAAATTCCAGCTCTGTTGCGTGATCGGCATAATTTAGCCCCAATGCGAACAGTGTGCCGCTGGCGGGGGGAAGCCATATAACCGCTTCACCGCTGACCGTATTTCCATCTGGCAAGAAGACATTTTCCTGTGCGTCAACGGTAACAGTGAGATCCTGACCCTGATAATGAATTTTGGCGTATCTCATACCTGACCTCCTGACAATACAACCGTATTTTCTAAGTCAGGGAAGCCTTTGGCCTTGACCGTGACCTTATCGGCAGGATGAAGAGTAACGCGCTGATGAGGCGTTCCCAATAGAATTGCATCGCTTTCGTTTAAGGTGGCGAATTCGCTTAATGCTGCCAATAATTCAGCGGCTGAACGGACGAGATCTTGAGTAGACCAACGATCAACTTCCTGGCCGTTGATTTCAGTCACAATATCGAGTGATGCTACCGAGTTGATCCTGGTCATTTGGCCTATCGGACAAAAACCGTCCCGACATTTTGCTTTAATGGCAGGGCGGTAGAATGACGTTTCAGGCAGGCTAACTTCGTTTGCCAATGCGTAACCAGCAATATACTGTTCGGCATCCTGAACAGAAACTTTGCGGGCTGTTTTTCCAATCAACAGCGCTAGAGTTGCGCCGCTTTGTACCGTTTCCCCGACAGGATGCGGAATAATATCCCCTGAATTAATCACGGTATTGCGGGGTTTGATAAACCAAATAGGCGTTTTGGGGGGTGTTTTATAAGGTTCTTGGTTAAATGCCTCATGCCAGAAACGGATCTGGCTACTATGATTGAGGGCAACGGCAAAAACAGTGCCTTTCATGGACAGCTCCTTGAAACCTGAATGACGTGTTGCAAAATCACTTGTTAATATATTAATAAGACATGTGTTGGCAATCTTCAATATGTTAAGGGGATTGTTAGTTTTAATTGTGATCTATGTAACAACACTTTATTGTTGATCATTTTTACTACATAAAGATCAGCCTGTTATATTTTTAATCAAGGTCATTTGGGATTGGATTTAACTTTTAATTAACTTTTTGCGGATGGGATGATTTTATTTATTTGTTAATGTTGAAATCTTTCCCCTTTGTGGATGATTTTGAGCGTGTTAGGCTTTTTGGTGTTCATGTTGTCTGTAATACATAGCATGGGCGTTAAACTTATAAAGAATGACTGGCGATTAACTAAAGAGTCACTTTTACTTATGCATGAATCCTTGACAATTGCATTGCTTCAAGCGAGAGAAACCGCTATGGGTTTTTTTCGGCCTATTTTGAAGAGCTATAATTTAACTGAACAACAATGGCGTATTATTCGTGTACTTGCGAGTAGCCGTTCTATTGATTTTCATGACTTAGCTTGTCTTACTTGTATCTTGCGTCCAAGCCTGACAGGTATTTTGACACGTATGGAGCGTGATGGACTTATCTTCCGCATGAAGCCTATGAATGATCAGCGTAAGCTGTATGTTTCTTTGACTCCGGCAGGCCAGGAACTCTATGAGCAGGCAAAAGGGCAGATCGCTGAGGGATATAAGGCGATTGAGAACGCTTTTTCTCCAGAAAAATTGGCCCAACTTTTAGGGCTATTGGATGAATTTATTACTATCGGGAACCTCTCTCAAGCAGATTTGGATGAAGAATGCAAACTGTAGGTTGAAGGTTTATTAATAAGTTAACAAAGCAAGAAATCAAGCGCAGTGCCAAGTACAGTATAAAGGCCGCCGTAATGAATTGCATAAGCGCATTGATGCAGTATATTGCGGCGGCTTTTCTGTATCAGTCGAATGGCAGTGTCATCATTTAGCTGGAAGAATTGTCTCCTGTTATACCCACTATGCCGACAAAACAATTTTCAGTGCTTTCTCTTGAGCTGCATTACCAACTATTTCATAAGCGGTCTCTATTTCACTCAATGGATAATGGTGAGTGACCAGCTTTTCAGGTGCAATTTTGCCGGATTGAACACTTTTCAGCAGCATGGGAGTACTGCTTGTGTTTACCAGTCCAGTCGTAATGGTAATGTTTTTTATCCAGAGGCTTTCCAGATGCAGGTCAACAGATTTGCCGTGGACACCAACATTAGCAATGAATCCACCCGCTGCAATGATGTCCTGACATATTTTGAAAGTTGCGGGAATACCCACACACTCAATGGCGACGTCTACACCAATACCGTCAGTCAGTTTATTGATAGCTTCTACGACGTTTTGTTTTGCCGGGTTGATAACCGTGTTAGCCCCAAGCTGCCGGGCAACACTGAGGCGGTTATCATCAGTATCGATCATGATGATATGTGCCGGAGAGTAAAATTGTGAGGCCAGTAATGCTGATAGCCCGACGGGACCCGCACCAATTAGGGCGATGGTCTGGCCCGGCTGGACCTTGCCATTGATAACACCCATTTCAAGACCTGTTGGCAGGATGTCACTGAGCATTAATGCCGCGTTTTCATCGACACCGTCTGGCAGACGATGCAGGCTATTATCAGCATGAGGAATACGCACTTTTTCTGCCTGAGTACCATCAATTTTATGCCCCAGGATCCAGCCACCCTCTTTACAGTGCGCATAAAGCTGGCGTTTACAATAGTTGCAACTCCCGCAGACGGTGATACAGGAAATAATGACCTTATCACCGACTTTGATATTGCGAACCGATTCCCCAATTGATTCAACGATCCCAATACCTTCATGACCCAATGTTCGGCCTTGCTCGACAGTAGGAACATCTCCCTTGAGGATATGCAGATCTGTACCACAGATGGTGGTTTTGACAATACGGACGATAGCATCTGTTGGTTCAATGAGTTGGGGTGGTGCTTTTTCTTCCCAGCGTTTTTTTCCGGCTCCATGATAAACAAGTGCTTTCATATAACCCCCTTCACAGGTAATGGTTGTGATTTTATGGTGTTAAGAATGACAGTAACCCAGAGCACACGATTGACGTTATCTGTTGCCTAAAGTTTAGCAGATGTAAACATTTTCGATTTTCAGAGTACTCTCTGAGTCAGTCGTGAAATAAAATATGGCGAATATGTGCAGGAAAACGTTCGTATTTGAAACATGATTAACGTTTTTTCAGATAGTACAAAAAACAGCACAAAACAGTAGGGCTATGGTGAAAATTATCAAGTAAGGTTGGCTTTCTAAACAGTAAATTATCAATAAACCTAACTGACAAAGTGACGGTTCCTCATCCAGCTTTGATAACTGATATAAGGAAAGCCAACATGATGTTTAATGAAGCCAGCGGAACAAGCAAATTAAAAGGTAAACGTGTTGTTGTAACAGGCGGAGGACGCGATTTTGGGCAAGCAGTTTCTGTTTGGCTGGCGCGTGAAGGGGCATATGTTGATCTCTGTGCCCGTCAGTTAGCCAGTGCGGAAGCAACCTGTGAGATTATTCGCCGTGAAGGAGGTATCGCCAGAGGTTATCAATGCGATATGAGTCATGCCCACTCCGTTAGCGATTTTGCTATTCAGTTGCTACAAGACAATCAACCTATCGATATTTTGATCTTAAGTGCAGCTCAATGGCTGGAGGGGCGGTTAGGGGAAGGTGACAATGACGCCGATATTGTCAGTACGGTGAATTCAGGTATAACAGGTTCTATCTTGCTGACCAAAGCGCTATTGCCGAGCTTGCGTCAATCACAGGGTGCCGATATTGTTGCTATGGTATCGGTTTGTGGTATTCCCCAATTTACCGAATCTGTCGCTCATCCGGCATTCTTTGCCGCCAAACATGCTATGAGTGGCTTTAGCCAGAATTTAGCTCATCATTTAAGCAAAGAAAATATTCGCGTGACCGGGCTTTATCCGCCTGACTTTGAACTTAATGGTTTTGATGAAGTTCTGGATAACCAGAAAAAAATGGGGAGGCAATTGCTTAATGGCCGTTCAGTATGGGAAACCATCCGGTTTGTTATCACCCAACCCCGTCATTGTCACATTAAAGCTATTTATTTCCAGGGGCCGACTTTTCAGGATGTTGAATAAGTGGTGATCAATAAGCAGGCGTAATAATTTGGCGTGATTCATAGGCTTGGTTAGCATAACGATCACGCCGTTTTTTCACCTAACGGTTAGATTAACTCGCCTCTTTCAGAAAATCGTAGTTCTCTGTCCCCAGATATTCCAGCTCTCCATTTGGCAACCAGCGTACTTGCTCACCAGTGCGATAAAGCCATTTATCCTTGGTATATTGAACAAATGGATTGGTAATCAGCTGTTTTTCTGCCAATGCTGATTGCTCCAAATATTTATTATTCAATTCTGGCCCGGAGAGATAAAGTTCGCCCTTTAACCCCATTGGCACCATCTGTAATCGTTCATTCAACACATAGACTTGGATGCCTGATATTTCAGCAGATTGTGATTGTCCGATTGCCTGTTGATAATGTTTCCGTATCACATCGTTCACCCGGGGATTGTGTCGTTCTGACCTTGTGTCGCCTGGTTGTTGTGGACTACCGTATTCCAGTAATGTCTGCGCCTGATCAGGTGTTAGCAAAGAAAACTGTGATATTGGCGTTTCGGGATGAGACAGGGCATTAACCAACAATTGCTGGAATTGTTCACCTAACGCTTTGATTTGTTTAGCATGGAAAAGGTTAGGATGGTAGCGGATACGAAAAGCCCAATGCCCCTCTTCCAGATGATATTCCAGTATCCATTCTGTAACGGCTAAATCGTTATTGAAACGACTACCGTAATGGACCTCACATCCGTCTAATTCCAGATTGAGATCCTTAAAACTGGCCTGATTGATACCGACATTGAGATTATTGATAAGATTGGTGGGCACAGCTTGGAATATAGGCAAACTTGACAAACGCAGATCAGGCTGCACCTTCAATGATGCACTATAATTTAACGTGGCCTGATAGAGAGAATTAAAACTATCCGTCTCATTAAAACGCAGAGGGAAAACAACGGCATTGATTTGTGCACCAAGCGAAACAGACTCCCCGCCGGCGACTGCAACGGGATAGATAAGGTGAGCGTCACCCGTTCCGGTATACTGGGCCACTAATGTTGCCCATAACGTTTTAAATACGAGGAACGGTTTACAAGGGGATAAAGATTTTGAGAGGTTCTCCCAATCTTCCAATGACAAATTGAAACGAAATTCATTAGGTAATTCAGGTTCACCTATCGCTTGTTGAGGCAAATAGGGTAATGGGTTACGGGTAGTCATGCCTGACAGGCACTTTTTCCAGTATTGTTCGGGGTTATATTTGCCCAACAACTGTAAAAGTTGATGATCTTGTACAAATTTTTCTGACGCTTGTTGCAGCGTCATAGGGGAATGGCGCAGAGGACGTTGGTTGTACAGATCAGCGATATTATGAAAAAACTCTTCTATCCCCTGCCCGTCACCGATGATATGGTGCAGTACAATGAATAAGTGAAATTGCTGTTTTGCCTCTTTGAGTAAACCAAAACGAACGACTGGCCCTTTTCTGAGGTCAAATGGCCGCAGAGCAAACTGATTCAATTGTTCTTCGTTATTAGAAAGGTAGGTAAACTCAATATTATCTGAGCCTAATACCCAATATAATTCATCATTTTTTTCTTCAATCCGATATTTGAATAAAGGATAAATATTAATAAATTCTTGCAGAGCCAATTTTAATCTACTTTCATCTAGATTTCCTTTAATGCTCTGTTCTATAACGATATTGTATTTAGGTGATTGAGGTTCAAGAACCCATGATTGCCAAAAAAAATGAATAAATGGAGAGGCTAGAATCTTATCCATGTGAGTACTCCGCTATGATTCTAAATTATATTCAATACAGCTTGATATATTCGATAAACTTCAAGTTGCAATCTGCAAAACGACGCGAGGCCTTATATTTCCCCGCTGCGCGGGAAAATATAACACGCATTTTGAAGTTGGATTGGTATATCTGCTTATTGAGCATACTCAGCCTGTATTTTTGTTAGATGAAAAAACAGCTAGTTAAATCCATTCCAATAATGAAGCTAATCACTATTGCAGGAAGTCATTTATTGACATTAAATGTCATTGTTTCGTGACATTCTAATAATTTGATTATTTTGTCTGGCAAAGGAGGGGGTTTTTTGTCAGTGCATTGATTTGTAATAAACTTATCCATTGATGCAGTTGTGCCATTATTAGCTATTTGTTTGGAAAGGATACCTATAGATTGAAAACAATTAAAGATTATTTTAAGTAAATCAATATCCATAAAATATTAAGAACTAGAATTTTAGGCACGGCTATTTAATAGCGATGCTGATCATGATAGGCGTGATCAATATGCCTTATTTACCCGCATGGTGAAACGGCTCGTCAGTTCAATGAAGACGTTCAATCTGGTATGGTCGGTGTGAATATCCCCATCCCAGTACTGATGGCATTTCATAGCTTCGGTGGCTGGAAGTGTTCCATTTTTGGGCCACTGAATATACATGGTCATGACGGGGGGCGCGTCTATACCCGCATGAAAACCGTCACTAGCCGTTGGCCCGCCAGTGTGCGTTTAGAACATCACGATAGCCATTTTGTGATGCCGACGATGGAGTCGCTATGTCATGAAAAACAGAGCAATAAAGACGAAGAAAATGACGATGGCTCAAGCCTTAGTCAAATTTCTTAACCAGCAATATATCAATGTTGATGGGGAGGAAGCCCCCTTTATTCGAGGTGTGTTCACAATATTTGGTCACGGTAATGTGGTGGGATTAGGGCAGGCATTGGAGCAGGAGCCTGGGCATCTTCGTGTTTATCAGGGCTGTAATGAACAGGGGATGGCACATATTGCAACGGGCTTTGCCAAACAGAAAAAACGTCGGCAGATGTTTGCCGTCACCTCTTCTGTTGGGCCTGGTGCGGCCAATATGGTGACGGCTGCCGCAACGGCAACTGCGAATCGTATCCCATTACTGTTGTTGCCGGGAGATACCTTTGCTTGCCGCCAGCCAGATCCCGTTTTACAACAGATTGAACAATATGGTGATGGCACCATGAGTACCAATGATTGCTTCCGTCCAGTATCCCGCTATTGGGATCGCATTTCGCGCCCGGAGCAGTTGATGACAGCCCTGCTCCACGCCATGCGGGTATTGACGGACCCGGCAGATACGGGGGCTGTCACGATCTGTCTTCCGCAAGATGTTCAGGGCGAAATATGGGATTATCCAGATTACTTCTTCCAGAAACGGGTTCACCAAATTGAACGTCGTCCAGCTTCTCAGGTGCGCATTCAAGAGGCAATGGCACTGATTCAGCGCAAGAGAAAGCCGCTGTTGATTTGTGGTGGTGGCGTACGTTATTCCGACGCGCATGAAGCTTTCCGCCATTTTGCTGAAACCTTCCATCTCCCATTTGCTGAAACGCAGGCGGGAAAAAGTGCGATTGTGGCTGCCCATCCACTGAATTGTGGCGGCATTGGCACGACAGGTTGTTTGGCGGCGAATCAGCTGGCTAAAGAAGCCGATTTGATTATCGGTGTTGGCACCCGTTTTACCGATTTTACGACGGCCTCAAAGTCGCTGTTCCAACACCCAGAAGTGGAATTTCTTACCATCAATGTTGCAGAATTTGACGCCGGCAAACTGGATGCCGTAGGTGTTCTGGCGGATGCCAGAGAAGGACTCAATGCCATTGCACAGGCTCTGTCAACAACAGCATGGCGTTCGGCGTGGCAGCAAGAAATTGTTCAGGCGAAAGCAGCCTGGCAGCAGGAATTAGAACGATTGTTTTCCATTCAATATCAGGCTGGATTCAAGCCAGAGATTGCGGGGCATTTGGATGAAAAATTGGAAGAGTACAGTGCAACATTGCAAACCAATCTGACCCAAACCCGTGTACTTGGCTTGATGGATCAGTATCTGGAACCCAATGCCATCATTGTGGGGGCTGCGGGTTCTCTGCCGGGCGATTTACAGCGCGTTTGGCAACCGAAAGTGCCTGATACTTATCACCTTGAATATGGCTATTCCTGTATGGGATATGAAATTGCTGCATCATTGGGGGCAAAACTCGCGTGTCCTGAACAGCCGGTTTACGCAATGGTTGGTGATGGTTCCTATTTGATGCTGCACAGTGAATTACAAACGGCTATTCAGGAAGGTATTAAGATCACTGTGCTGCTGTTTGATAATGCGGGATTTGGTTGCATCAATAACTTACAGATGAGTCAAGGCATGGGGAGTTTTGCCACGGAAAATCGTTATCGCAATCCGCGAAATGGCCGGTTGGATGGGGGGTTGATACCGGTGGATTTTGCCAGGAATGCGGAAAGCTACGGCTGCAAAAGTTATCGAGTGTATGATGAACAACAATTAATTGCTGCGTTGCAGGATGCGCAGAAGCAGCCCTGTGCGACATTAATCGACATTAAAGTACTGCCTAAAACCATGACGCATGATTATGAATCATGGTGGCGAATAGGAACTGCACAGGTTGCTGATAATCCAGACATTGCCGCATCAGCGGAAAAAATCAGGGACTATGTGGAGAAAAAAGTGCGTCAGTATTAGTTGCGATACGGGATTTATTGATCAGAGTTATTTGAGGGCTGGGCGAAAAAACCACAACGTACACATATGTACAAAGGAGCATTCATGTTCAATATTGCATTATTTGGCGCTGGACGAATTGGGCAGGTTCACGCGCTTAACATCGCTGACCATAAAGAAACTTGCCTCTATTCTGTGATAGATCCACATCTGACAAGTGCTAAGGCATTGGCACACCACTATCAGGCTAAAATACAGATCACTGAAGAAGTGATGTCAGATCCTGCTGTTCATGGCGTCCTGATTGCATCAGCAACGGATACCCATGCCGATCTGATAGAACTGGCTGCCCGACACAATAAAATGATTTTCTGCGAAAAACCGGTTCATCTTGATCTGGCACGGGTTCGTCAATGCCTGGCGACGGTAAAAGCGTGTCAGGTTCCTCTGATTGTCGGGTTTAATCGCCGCTACGATCCGCAGTTTCGTCGGCTGAAAAACCTGTTTGATGCCGGAACCGTTGGCAAGGCAGAATCGCTGCTTATTATCTCCCGTGATCCTTCTCCTCCACCCGCTGAATATGTGCGGGTATCGGGTGGTATGTTCAGGGACATGACCATTCATGACTTAGATATGGCTCGTTTTATCATTGGTGAAGAACCATGTGCTATTTATGCTCAGGGGAGCAATCTTGTCGATCCTGCTATAGGTACGGCGGGCGATATTGATACCGCGTTTATTGTGATGAAATTTCCATCGGGGGCAATGGCGACCATCACTAACAGCCGTCGTTCTGGATATGGTTATGATCAACGATTGGAACTGCATGGTGAGCAGGGGCTTCTGACCGCCGGAAATATCAAGGAAAACAGTGTGGCGTTCTGGGGGGAAAACGGTTGTACCACCGCCAAGCCTGTGCATTTCTTCTTGCAGCGTTATCGTGAAGCCTATATTGCGGAATGGGATCATTTTGTTGATGTCATGGCTGGCAGGGCAATACCTGAGACGAGCGGTATCGATGGAGAGCGGGCTTTATACCTCGCAGACAAGGCGCTCGAATCTCTGCAATCCGGTAAAGAAATCAGGCTATAACGATAAATTACAACAACAAACACTGTTGGAACATTTATTTCATAAAAGTCATCCTGTCTGTTCCAGCAATCATAACTGTGGCCGACCGTTTTGTACCCAATAGATTTCAGGGAAGTGTATACAGAACAGGTGGATATTACCCCCTGAGCGATGGTTAAACCGGCAGGTTGCCTTATTACACTGATTGTTGTTTTCAGGTGTGTTTTCCTTGCCGAGAACATGGCAGCTTATGGGATGGCGCTCTACTATGTATTAGCAAAATAGCGTATCCGGTAAGAGGTGAATCAATGGAACAGCATAGAAAGTTGGATGTGATTTGCATGGGACGTATTGCGGTTGATCTGTACGGTCAACAAATGGGTTCCCGTCTGGAAGACATGGCAAGCTTTGCAAAATACTTAGGGGGTTCTTCCGGGAATGTTGCCTATGGAACCGCGCGTCAGGGATTAAAATCTTCAATGCTGGCAAGGGTGGGTGATGAACACATGGGGCGCTTTTTACGTGAAGAATTGGAGCGGGTGGGTTGTGATACCCGCCATTTGATCACCGATAAAGAGCGGCTGACGGCTTTGGTTTTACTCGGCATTAAAGATAACGACACGTTTCCGCTGATCTTTTACCGTGATAATTGTGCTGATATGGCGATCACCCGAGATGATTTCAGTGAAGACTATATTGCATCTGCCCGTTGTCTGGCGATCACCGGAACTCACCTTTCTCATCCACAAACGCGTGATGCTGTTTTGACTGCACTGACTTACGCCCGCCGCAATGGTGTCAAGACGGTTATGGATATCGATTATCGTCCGGTATTGTGGGGACTGACTTCATTGGGCGACGGTGAAACTCGCTATATCGCCTCAAAGCAAGTGACAGCACAATTGCAGGAAGTGCTCTCCTTATTTGACTTAATTGTGGGAACCGAAGAAGAATTTCATATTGCTGGTGGCTCTACGGATACTGTCGAAGCTTTGTGTCGAATACGGACACTGACGGCTGCAACATTGGTTTGTAAGCGGGGAGCATTAGGGTGTTCGGTCTTCACTGCCAATATTCCTGATACCTTAGATAAGGGGGTCACTGTCCGGGGCGTCAAGGTAGAGGTTTTGAACGTTTTGGGGGCTGGGGATGCCTTTATGTCCGGTTTATTGCGTGGCTATCTTAATAACGAAAGTTGGGAACAGGCTTGCACTTATGCCAATGCTTGTGGCGCTTTGGTTGTTTCCCGTCATGGGTGTGCGCCCGCCATGCCAGATAAAACGGAGTTGGATAACTATTTAATGCGAGCAACTTTAATGCGAGCAACTTTAATGCGAGCAACGGAAGTACGATGTCCAGATCTAGATCCACATCTCAGCCACCTGCATCGGGTTAGTCATCGTCATAAACAATGGGATGAATTATGTATCATGGCATTTGACCATCGTATCCAGTTTGTTGAAATGGCACGCCAGGTGAATGCCAGTCTCGATCGCATTCCGCAACTGAAAAAACAACTGTTCCGTGCCAGCCAGGAAGTCAGCACAGAAGCCCACTTGGCAGGAAAAGCAGGGATATTATGTGACAGCAGTTTCGGTCAAGATGTACTGAATGCTGCAACCGGGAAAGGGTTATGGATTGGTCGTCCGATTGAACTGCCCGGCTCCCGACCACTTTGCCTCGAACACGGTAATATTGGTTCCCAGCTGGTTAGCTGGCCGCAGGAACATATTGTGAAATGTTTAGTGTTCTTTCATCCAGAAGATAGTCACCCATTGCGTCTGGAACAGGAAAAAACGATACAAGAAGTTTATACCGCCTGTTGTCAGTCTGGTCATGAATGGTTGCTGGAAGTTATCTTGCCAGTCGATATGCCCCATTCTGATGGGCTTTATCTGCGAGCACTCCAGCGTTTTTACAATCTTGGTATTAAACCGGACTGGTGGAAATTACCACCGATGCAATCTGCAACCTGGGACCAAATCGCTGCATTAGTTGAACAGCATGATCCTTATTGCCGTGGGGTTGTGATCCTTGGCCTTGATGCACCGGAAACAATCTTAAAGGCCAGTTTCAATGCAGCGGCGGGTAAATCTATCGTCAAAGGTTTTGCCGTTGGCAGAACGCTGTTCGGGCAGCCGTCACTGCAATGGCTGGCGGGAGAAATAGATGATGAAACGCTTATCCAGAAAATAAAAACTAACTATCACAACCTGATTAACAACTGGCGTCAGCGTGGATAGCCGAATAACAAAGCTAAAGAACATCCCTTTTTTCATCTTACAGGAGGAGCCTCATGGCTGTTCAACTTGGCATCAACCCCTTGACCTGGACCAATGATGACTTGCCGTCTCTGGGGGCAGAAACACCGTTGGAAACGTGCCTGACAGAAGGGCGACAGGCAGGATTTGCCGGTTTTGAGCTGGGCAATAAATTCCCTCGCCAGGCACAGATTTTAGGCCCCATTCTGGCCGCTCATGATTTAAAACTCGTGTCTGGCTGGTATTCCGGTGAACTACTAACACGCAGCGTTGAAGAAGAGATTGGCGCAGTTCAGCTGCATTTGACCCTGTTGCGGGAATTGGGGGCTACTGTGATGGTGTTTGCCGAAGTGAGCTATTGCGTTCATGGTAATCAGGATAAGCCAGTGCATCTCCGACCACTGTTTCCGGCAGAGCGTTGGCAGGAATATGGTGAAAAACTGACAGAATTTGCCCGTTATACTCAGTCACAAGGCGTACAGGTTGCGTATCATCATCACATGGGAACGGTGATTGAAAGTGCAGAAGACATCGATAGCCTGATGGAAAATACGGGTGAAGAAGTGGGATTGTTATTGGATACCGGGCATTTGACCTTTGCGGGGGATGATCCGTTAGCTGTGGCAAGACGTTGGTGCTCACGTATTAATCATGTGCATTGCAAAGACATTCGTCCAGACGTGTTAAAAGATGTCAAAAACCGGAAAACCAGTTTTCTTGATGCGGTATTAAGTGGTGTTTTTACCGTACCAGGAGATGGCTGCATCGATTATCCCGCTATTTTTGCGATCTTGAAAGCGAATAACTATCACGGTTGGCTGGTGGTTGAAGCAGAACAAGATCCCGCTGTTGCCCATCCACTGACTTATGCCACGCTGGGATATCGCAATTTGCATAAATTTGCCAAAGAAGCGGGATTGATTTAAATGCGGAGATTGGGGGAGGTTAAATGTCTAAACTACTGTCAAAATACCACGCACCAAATCAGAGTAAACAGACGCAACATATTACGCCGGAAACAGCAAATTGGGGATATGTTCATTTTGCTGTTTATGAACTGAATGTAGGGGAAACTATCACCTTACCCGCTTCGGAAAATGAAACGTGTTTGGTGCTGGTGGCAGGAAAAGCCACGGTAGTGACGCCTCAGCAACAGTTTGAAAAAATAGGGGAGCGCATGGAACCATTTGAGCGCAAAAAGCCTTATGCCGTCTATGTCGCACCTCATGAAACGATGGAAATCGTTGCCGAGACTCGACTTGAACTGGCGGTATGTCAGGCGAAAGGAAAAGGCAGTTATCCCACCCGCTTAATCGCCCCACAAGATATTGGGGCTGAACAGCGTGGCAATGGTCATAATCGACGCTATGTTCATAATATCCTGCCAGATGATCAACCGGCGGAGAGTCTACTGGTTGTTGAAGTCTATACCGATGAAGGATGCACCAGTTCTTACCCTAGCCACAAGCACGATACTGACAACGAGCCGCAAGAAACTTATCTGGAAGAAACATACTACCATCGCCTGAATCCACCACAGGGTTTTTGTGTCCAGCGAGTCTATACTGATGACGGCTCGTTGGATGAAACAATGGCGGTTTATAACAAGGATGTGGTGATGGTGCCCAAAGGGTATCATCCCGTGGCGACCATCGCGGGTTATGACAGTTATTACTTAAATGTTATGGCTGGCCCGACACGTAAGTGGTTATTTACCTGGGAAAAAGATCATCAATGGGTTAATGGCAAAGAATATGCGGAGAAACATGGTGACCGTTAGGTATTGCTCCCCATTTGGGGAGCAATATCATAGATGCATTATGCTAAACGCACTTACAAACTGATTTGAATAACCCATAGGCTAAACTTGCCAGCAATAGTGAATTAATTGCTGGAACACCCCATTCTGCCTCCAGACCAATCACGCTGCCGATAACACTGGCAATAATGGCAGCCCAGCCGATGGTTGGTGTTTCAGGCGGAAGTGCGCCTTGTTCTCGGCTCTTATCTAATATCTTGCGATGGGAACGCAGAATATAGTAATCAACCAACATGATCCCAATAATGGGCGGGAAAACAACGCCCAACACAGTCAGGAAATCCACAAATCGTTCCAGGATACCCAGAATAGAAAGTAGCGTTCCAAGTATGCCAATAACGACGGTCGTTGGAGGATAACGGAGTTTTTTGCCAGTAATACCCTCTGCGGCGCTGATAATGCCTAATGATGAAGAATACAGATTCAAGTCGTTGACCCTCAACGTGGAGAAAACGACAACCAAAAGACCTGCGCCGCCTGCCACCTGCGACATAATAGTAACAACATCTGACGTATTCAGGGCCTTTGCGATAAGGATCGCCAGGCCATTAATCACAAATTCTCCTGCAATAATGGTCAGCAAGGTGATCCCCAAAACATGCTTGCCTGATTTGGTGTAGCGAGTCAGATCAGGCGTCATCAAACTTGCAACAATTGCACCACCTACGACGATCGTGATACCTGCACTGATGGTTAAGGCATCACCAGAATGGGGTAATTTGATAATTTCATGTAGCTGTTGACCCGTATTACCTGACAGTACGGTAGTGGAGATATAAGCAACCAGCAAAATAAACAGAGGAACAGCGATCCTGGCGGTAAAACGTAATGCCTTAAAGCCAAAGGCGACCAGTGTTGTCAACAAAGTGCCGGAGAAAGCTGCTGACCAGCCAAACCCGAGTCTATCGCCGGAAGCAAAATTAAGGGAATGGGCGAAAATGGCGTTTTGGATACCAAACCAGCCTAATAAGCTGATTGCAACTACGAGGCCAATTAATACAGATCCTATGCGGCCAAAACCACACCACCGGGCCAACAGGCTGCCGGATAAGCCTTCGCGCATTCCCGCAAAACCGAGTCCAAACGTGACAATGCCAAAGATCAGGCTGCCGATGAAAATAGCAATAAAGGCATCGATCAAAGCCATAGAGTCACCGAGTACAGCGCCAAGCATAAATTGATCTAATGCTGTCAACATGCCCATATGCACAATAGCCACGCTTAACAGTGATACACGTTGTGTTTGTGGTACTCGCTTTAGTGGGCAGTGCTCAATTTTTAATACTCCCATCATTTTTGACTTCTTTAGAGAAATAGAACGCCTTTTTCAATTAGACGTTCCGGTATATAGCTATCTAATTGTAAGTGTCTGCAAAACTCCTCAAATTGCTGGAGTGAATGAACGTTCGCTTTTTGATAGATGTTGTAAACTCTATTTTCTATCGTTTTGTGGCTAACGTTGTATATTTGGGCAATTTCCTTATTTGAGCGTCTTTGCAGCATGAAGAAGATAATATCCAGCTCACCACGAGTAAACAGGTTTGTAGTTGCTTCTGTAGTGAGAGTGCTGGGTTTGTGGCGATTAATGTATTTTAAGGGAGAGAAGCTACTTAATGGTTTAGCATTCCAGACTATCCCGATACACTCTTTTTCATCGTTATATACGGGAAATTTTTCACTGATGAAAGGGGCCAAACTGTTTTTCCCGTACCAATAATGTGTTTCGATAATGGAAACTCTATCTTTTGCTTCCTCGGTTCTCCGGTCATGCTCTTTGAGATCTTGTGAAAATTGGTCGTCAGACCAATCAGTTGGAAATTCACAGTCTAACTTACCTTCAATATCAAAGTATTCTGGTGTGTTGGTGTAAAGATAAGCCGCTTTATTCATATAGATATGTCTGGAATCCAAATCCTTAATACCCCAAGGATCGCTGAGATGTTCCATCATGGCAATTAGCCCCTTGAAATAGGGTTCATTATTTTTATAGGATAAACTCATCTCTATCTCAAATAATTGTTAGTTTATTCATTGTCAATAAGGACGTTTGTATTTATATATTTCTACTTGTATTGATTCCATATTCATCAAGGTTAATTTTCCACGGTAATTGTTAAGTTGAAATTTAAAATATCGCTGCAAGTCATGTTTCATCTGTTTTTGTCTGCTTTGATGCTATTTATTATCTATTTTTGCTCATCTTTCCAAAAAGATAACTTACCCGATTAATATTTTCTATACCAATCCAACTTCAAGATGCGTGTTATATTTCCCCGCGCAGCGGGGAAATATAAGGCCTCGCGTCGTCTTGCGGATTGCAGCTTGAAGTTTATCGGGTATATATTAAATGATTCTACCCAAGAAAAAACTGTTATCACTTTTACTGTTCAATAGCAAGAGTGGTTTTCACCCTTTCCTGCGCTTACAAAAAGAGTTTAGTCTAAAAAATAATATAAATTATATAGTTATAAATTTCCGGGCGTGAGTATGTATAAGAAGAAAAAAATGGAACACCTGAGAAAAAACTTGCAATATTTACTCGATTCCAGAGGGGAAACAAGAGTATCGCTCTGTGAGCAAACAAATCTTAATCGTACGACTATCTATAACATCTTAGAAGATAGGGTTCAAAACGTTCACTCTTCCACAATACAGAAAATCTCCAATTTCTTTGGCATATCATATAGTGAAATAGAATCAACTGATATCGCAGAAAAAGAGCGTTTGGATGGAACCATTTCTTATGAAGGGAATATGAATCCCTGTGCTGTTCCGTTATTTATGCAATCTGAATGTATTACTTCTGAATTTTTGGTCAGTAAGATAGGCTCCCTGATGGTTGGACGGCAACTGACTTATTATTTTGGTACAGGGCCTAATATTGTTGCCGTTTTACTTGAGGATGATTTATCAGGCAAACATAATTCAGGAGATTTATTAATAATCAGGAGAGGTAATTACACGAGTAACAATCCAAAGCTATGTTTCGATCCAAAACTGCAACAGTTCCATATCAAAGAATCGAATAGAGAGAGTTTGGATAATTGGATAATCATTGGAGACATAATGGAAGAAAGGTTCGGATATGGAAAAAACGGCCTTATCACATAGATGTATCATATGAATATTTATACAACTTAGCGCTTAATAACCATGCTATGTATAAGGCAAATAATATTCTTGATTTTTTCCTTGTTGTTAAGAACAGATATATTCTGATTTGAATAATATTTAATAATATCAATTGGTTAGTTTTACTTATTTGTTTTTTTGTTTATTCATCCTTAAATAATGACACACGTATTCACCATCAAAATCAACATTTGTGTTTTTATGTGTTGATTTTGATATTTGTCTGGTGTATTAATTTCATCATCAAAACATAAGATAAAATTTATACTTTGTCTGGACGTTAGATTAGAGAGACCCTTCTCCTTCTATGTGGACAAATTATTTTCATTATTTTGAATTAAAATGTTACTCGCCCACACCAGGGAAATGTTAGTTCGTTTTTTAAACTGTTTTTTTGAATTAAAATAGAGTAGCCAGTCTCTTAATCGAAGATGTCTGATTAAGAGACTGGAGCTATCATTAAGCCAATATACGACAGGCTAATGTAGCAATAACTTGCAAGGTGTCTTATGCCAGAGGCAGGTAAATATCAGTGACGGCTTCGGCTTCAGTCACCGTTGGGAACAACTTTACGCGTTCAAAAAAGAGCGGGAAATCCCGAACTTCCTGATTGTGTTCCGATAACCAATTTGTATACAAATAATTGACTATGGAGGTGATTCCCTCATCTGAGCCTGTGTATCTAATATAAGCACATTTTCCTGATGGGATTGTTTTTAATGCAATTCTTGCATTCTTAACCGCAAACTTTGGTGAAACCTCTACACACAAATCAAACTGATACTCTTGCGGGTCAATGTTTGCGGGATCTGCATAAACAAAATTAAAAGTTCGGTGACGCTCTGGGGATAACTTATTCGTTATTCTCCACGCTTTGAACGCCCTAATTGTATTGCCAATATTTGATGATGGACCTTTATGTTCCATAACTGCCACGGTGGTTTCTGGAAAATTGACGATTTTTACTTCAACAGGAGATAATTTCTCATTCATCATTTTAGTCCTAATATTATTTATGATTTGGTAGTGTCTGTGCCAGACAGACCAATCAGGTTTTTTTCTGAACTCAATAGGACTTTGACCAACTGAACTTTTGAACGCCCTGGAGAATGCCTCCGGACTTTCATATCCACATGCAAGAGCAATATCTATTACTGAATCATCGTTATACGCCAACTTATAACTCGCTCTTTTCAATCGAATTTGCCTGATATATGCAGCAGCACCGATACCATAAGTTGCAGAAAACAATCTGTGAAAGTGATATTTAGAACAAGCTGCAATGTTACTCAAACTTTCTCCATCCATATGTGTATCGATATGTTCATCAATGTAATGAAGAAGGGCATTCAATCGTTGTTTAATCATCGTCATATATCCAACCTATCGGGTACAAGGAGATGTTATATAGTTTCCTGTAGCAGGACATGATGATTATTGCTGACTTATATTTTTCCTGGATGTTCCTGCCAATAAATAGTCTCTCTTCGAGGTTTATTTATTGCACCATATTTAGATACAAAACAGGCAAAAATAGGAAACAAGCCAATAACAAACATGACCATTTTAAATTAACTTATTGATTTAAATTTAAATTATTTTTCTGGATTGAAGTTGATAATGATTATAGTATTGATAACTATTACTGACGGTTATCATATTTCTTGGTTATCTTGACTATGCGAAATTTTTTTTCACAGCCATAGAGATATCGTTAATGAATTTAGATTAACCCTCTTACGAATATGTTTATTTTTCCAATAACATGAGAATGGAATCACATGATGGGTGCTACGATTGATAAGGACAATATATCTACCGATCCGTTGTCTTCTGCCCTTGACTGTTGTCGATTATTGTTGCAGTTGATTAAAGGTGAAGCTCAAGAAACGCCTTCTTTATCCTCTGATAGCAAGCTGAAATTTGCAGTCAAAGAATACGGTAAAATACATAATGTTGATATGGCATTATGCCGTTTAAAATTCCATAAGCTGACACCAAAACAGTTACCTTTGGCCTTTCGAGACAAGCAGGGAGGATTTGTTGTATTAGTACGCCTCTCTCCTGATCAGGCTCTGATCCAGTCTCCTTATTCCGCTTCACCTGAAATACTTCCTATTGATGAGCTTGAAGCCAGGTGGAGTTGCGAAGTGATCCAGCTGCGGGAGGGGGGCCACAGGTTCGATGTTTCCTGGTTTATTCCTGCCTTTATTCATCACCGCCACCTCCTCGGTGAGGTACTGATTTTCTCCCTGATGCTGCAACTACTTGCTCTTGTTGCACCTTTGCTTTTCCAGGTCGTGATGGACAAAGTGTTGGTACACAGGGCATTGTCCACCCTGGATGTGCTGGTGATAGTGCTAATCGTGGCAGGGGTGTTCGAGGTGATACTCCGAGGATTACGTGAATACTTGTTCGCTCATACCGCTAACCGCATCGATATTGCCTTGGGCGTTAAACTCTTCCGGCATTTGCTGGGTCTGCCTCTGCTCTACTTTAAGCACCGTCAGGTAGGCTCTATCATCACTCGGGTGCAAGAGCTTGACAGTATTCGTGACTTTTTGACTGGCTCTATGCTGACCTTATGTGTGGATGTTGCATTCACCTTTGTCTTCTTCGGGGTAATGGCCTGGCTGTCATTGCCTCTGACTTGCGTAGTGTTAGCGTTATTACCACTCTATTTCTTGTTGGCCTGGCTGAGTTCAAAACCGCTGCAACAGCGGATTGAACAGCAGTTCCAGACTGCGGCCTGCAATACCTCCTTTTTGAACGAATCCGTTAGCGGTGTCGAAACCATCAAAAGTCTGGCGGTGGAACCCAATATGCAGCGGCGTTGGGAATCCCAGACCGCAAATATGGTTGAAGCCAGTTTTCGTACTCAGGTTCTTAATAGCTTCGTCAGCCACGGAGTGATGTTGCTACAGAAAGTAACGAGTGTCGGGATTATCTGGTTAGGGGCGAATATGGTTATTGCTCTGGAACTCACCATTGGTCAGCTAATCGCGTTCAATATGATGGTGTCACACATCAGCCAACCTATCGCTAAGTTGATCGACCTGTGGCAGCAGTTTGTCCTGACCAGAGTCGCTGTTGACAAACTTGGCGACATGCTCAACCTGTCTGTTGAGCAGGTACAGGGAGATATTTATCCCCGGAAGCCGCTCAACGGTGATTTACAGCTGCGTAATCTGGTGTTCCGTTACCAACCCGACCAAGAGCCTGTACTGAAAGGGATAACTCTGCATATCAGGGCGGGCGAGTCTTTGGGAATAGTCGGTCCTTCCGGCTCAGGAAAAAGTACCCTGGCCCGCCTGCTACAAAGACTTTATGCGCCAGACGGAGGAGAGATCTTGCTCGATGGCATTCCTCTACATCAACTCAATCCCACCTGCCTGCGTAGCCAGATCGGGGTTGTGTTGCAGGAGAATTACCTGTTCAAGCGCAGTGTGCGCCATAACATTGCACTCAAGGATCCCACCGCTTCGTTGGAGGAAGTGATAGCCGCTGCCAAATTAGCGGGTGCTCATGATTTTGTCCTTCAGTTGCCTCTGGGTTATGACACCGTGCTGGCTGAAGCGGGTAGCTCTCTGTCCGGGGGGCAGCGCCAACGCATTGCTATCGCTCGGGCATTGATGGCTAACCCCAGTATTCTGATTTTCGACGAGGCGACAAGCGCCCTTGATGATGAGTCTCAAGCCTTAATCCAGGCCAATATGGCTGAGATTTCCCGGGGACGCACCGTTATCACCATTGCTCACCGCTTGTCTACAGTGCGTGATTGTGACCGTATAATCACGTTAGAACAGGGCCGGATCACTGAATCGGGCAGCCATCACCAGCTGCTGGCTAAGGGAGGTTGCTACGCCAGACTGTGGCAGTTGCAACAGGCATTACGCAAGGAGGTGGTGTGATGTCGTTCAAGCATCTGAAAACCGTATTTTTGGCCTGGCGTCAAGAACGTTGTGCACCCGAGGCACCGAAGCGTACCCGTGACGAGTACGAGTTTCAGCCTGGCTATCTGGAGATCGTCGAACGCCCTCCGGCACCTTGGGCAAGGCTGACGGCGGGGGCACTGACTCTGTTACTGCTAATCGCTTTGGTCTGGTCAATGGTTGGCCGACTGGACATCCATGCTAATGCTGTGGGGAAATTACTTGTATCCAGCAATTCGAAGGTCATTCAGCCCCTTGAGACGGGTGAAATTGCCGAGATATTAGTTCGTGACGGCCAGAAAGTAAAAGCGGGAGATGTACTTATTAAACTCAACACCCTGGGCGTTGAAGCTGAATTGAAGGAGTTGCAGGCGCAGATTAACGTCAAACAGTTGGAGCAGGCGAGATTGCAGGCTCTGCTGACCGATGCCCCTATCGAAAATTTTGTCGTTCCGCAAAATATCCCGCCAGCACAGGCCATGCAAGCGAGAGAGCATCTGGCGAGTATCTGGAAAGAAGTGGTTGCCAATCTAAACGGTCTGGATGGCGAAATGAAGATTAATCAGGCGAACCAGTCCGCCCGTCGTGCCGACATCTCCGCGTTGGAGCATCTTGCAGCCAATATCAAGGTACGTCTTGAAGCGCACCGGATCCTGGCTGCCAAAAAGCTGCTATCAAAAGTTGAGCTACTGGGGCAAGAGAAAGAAAGGCTGGAGGTAGAACGTTCTCTTTCTCAACAACATGCCGAATTGGCTGTCCTTGAAGAGCAATATCAGGGATTGCAGGAAAGCCGAGAGCGCTATCTGGCGAAGATCAACCGTGAATATTATGACCAGTTGAATGAAGCACAGGCCGCAATCGCTGTTATGGCACAGCAGTTAATTAAAACGCGTGAAAGGTTGCGCTTGTATACCCTGCGGGCACCGGTTGATGGTGTGGTGCAGCAATTGGCGATCCACACGCTGGGGGGCGTCGTGCAATCGGCCCAACAACTGATGGTGATCGTACCTGATGATACTCTGTTTGAAGCCGAAGTGATGGTGTTGAACAAGGATGTGGGATTTGTGCACGCAGGTCAGCCGGTGGAAATTAAGGTCGATGCTTTCCCTTATACCCGTTATGGCACTGTACGGGGCAAGGTGGCTCATGTCTCTAAGGATGCAGTTAAGGATGAGCAACTGGGGCTGGTATTCCCGGCACGGGTTCGAATGGAACGAACCTCTGTTGCAGTGGATGAGCGTGAAGTCCCATTACAAGCAGGTATGAGTGTTACCGCCGAAATCCGTACCGGGGATAGACGGGTAATCGACTACCTGATCAGTCCGTTGCAACAGTACCAGTCCGAAGCCTTGAAGGAACGATAATGCCAGCTATCGAATCTACCCGATTAGAGTCATTTAGCGGAGACGAGTCCACAGTCGTAGATAGTGGTCTTTTGGCTCTGGCCTACGCCGCCCGCCATTTCAATGTGGCAGTGGAGCCGAAGTTATTGAGTCACCGTCTCGCCCGTACCCAGGGTAACACAGACTACCAAGACCTTTGCCGTTGTGCCCAGTGGATCGGATTGAGGGCTCGCTATATCACCACAGATATGAGCCGTCTCGAACACCTTCCCCTGCCTGTCTTATTGGATACAGAACAGGGTTGGTTAGTACTGGAAAGGGTTGAAGGTGAGTTTGTTGTCTTGTATCAGCCAGACTTGAGTAAAGAGAAACATTATCCCCGGACTATTCTTGCTGACCATTGGCAAGGCAGGGTTGTGTTACTGGCGGAGGCAGTCGAGCAACCGAAACGACAGAAATTCGGCTTTAGCTGGTTTATACCTTCCATTCGTAAACATGCCGCCCAGTTTAGAAACGTGCTCCTCGTGTCTTTGATGCTACAGTTGGTTGCCTTAGTCACCCCTATGTTGTTCGAGAATGTGATCGATAGGGTTCTGGTCAGTCGCAGCCTGTCAAGCTTACAGGTGCTGGGATTTGCCATGCTTATCCTGGCCGTGTGCGAGCCTGTTTATCGTTTTCTCCGCTCCTGGCTGTTCGCTAATCTTGCCAGTAAAGTCAATTCTGAGCTTTCCAGTCGTCTCTATCAGCATTTAATCACCCTGCCATTGGATTATTTCCGGCAGCGTCAAACGGGAGAAATCATCGCCAGAGTGCGCGAAATGAGCCAGATACAACAGTTTCTTACCGGTTCGGCACTGACAATGGTACTGGATTTGGCCTTTGTCGGCTTGTTTGTGGCGGTGATGTTCTTCTATGCCCCTGAGCTAACATGGCTGGTGCTCGGCTCTCTGGTGCTCTATTCCCTGTTCTGGATGGTTGTTGGACCTGTGCTGCGTACCAGGGTATTGCGGGAATATGAGTTAAGGGCTGACAACACGGCTTTCCTGATCGAATCAGTGACCGGCATTGAAACGATTAAGACCAGCGCTACTGAGGTGGGTTTCTCGCGCCGTTGGGAGCGCCAGCTATCTGCGTTTGTCCGTGCCTCATTTCGCGCCAAAGTAGTAGGACTCCTCGCCGGACAGGGAATAGGGCTGATCCAGAAACTGACCTCCGCCCTGCTACTGTGGTGGGGAGCTATTATGGTGATGGAGGGAAAACTCAGTCTGGGGGAGCTGGTGGCCTTTAATATGCTGTCGGAGCACGTTACCCAACCGATCCTGCGCTTAGCTCAGGTCTGGCAGGACTTTCAACACACTTTAATCTCATTGAAGCGGCTCGGTGACATCCTCGATGAAGAGGGAGAAAACGGTAGCGGAGGTCTGGCTTCAATCCCCAGATTACAAGGAGGGGTGAGTTTCAGAGGTGTACGCTTTCGCTACAGCGAGGAAGGTCAGGAAGTATTGCGTAACCTCAATATCGAAATGAGTCCCGGTGAATTTGTTGGTATTACAGGGCCATCAGGTTCGGGTAAATCCACCCTGACGCGGTTGTTACAGCGCCTTTATATTCCCCAGCACGGACAAGTATTAGTGGATGGCATCGACTTAGCGATTGCGGATCCGGTGGAGCTGCGTCGCAACATGAGTGTCGTACCACAAGAGAGTTTGCTGTTTTCAGGATCGGTCGCAGAAAACATCCGTCAATGTCGACCGCAAGCCAGTGATGCTGAAGTGATTCAGGTAGCAACGTTGGCTGGAGCAGACGAGTTTATTCGCAGCTTGCCACAGGGATACAACACGCAGGTTGGTGAGAAGGGCGTGCTCTTGTCTGGTGGACAGCGTCAGCGTATCGCTCTGGCCAGGGCTTTGCTAACGAATCCAGGCATTCTGCTGCTGGATGAGGCCACAAGTGCCTTGGATTATGAATCGGAAGCAGCGGTGATAGCTAACTTGCAGCACATTGCTCAAGGCCGCACTGTGATCAGTGTTGCTCATCGCCTAAATACCTTGCGCCATGCTGATCGGATTTTAGTACTCGATCAGGGGCAAGTCGTTGAGCAGGGCAGCCACGAGCAATTGCTCGCCTTAGACGGGCTTTACGCCCGGCTGTGGGCCTTGCAGATGAAAGAAAAAGTAACCCCGTAAAGATCATCAGTAGGATTTTTTTATAAGGAGAATTGTCATGCCCAATAACAGCTACCTATCGCTGCTTGTTTCCGCTCAGGCGATACCCCGTCAGGGTAGCGCGAATATCCGGCAGTTTGCTATCAATCCTGAATTATTTGCAAAATCTAACACTATCAGTGCCGAGACACTGGTTAGAGCAGGGCGGCTTCCGGCAGAGGGAGATGCCAAATTGGTGAAAATTAAGTCAGGCTTATATGAGATTGAATACGCGGATCGAAGCCCGAATGAGATAGCCGGGAGTGATGCTGACAGCGTGCCAGCCTATTTCCTTGGCTACAACGGAGCAAACCAGGCTAATACGTTGCCAGCTTATGTAGATATTCCTAAGTATGCAATTCCGGGAAGTTTTCTGTTCACGGGATCTTTGTCAGGCTGTTCACTGGTGGTGACCGATCTTGATGCTGATACTTACCGGGTCTATCACGACGGACGGGTCAACAGTTCGTTGCTATATGATAACGTGGTCATGGCAGTGGACTTTAAGGATTATCAGGTAGCAAACACCGCCGAAGGTCTTGCTGCGGCATACATGCAATACGTTGAGGGTAAATGGCAATTGGTATTCCAGCGCCAGGAGTATCAACGGGACGGTCTGAATATCTGGCCGACATTGCGTCGTGGTGAGGAACCCATATTGATTCAGGACGCTGACAGCCAGGCGATTGAGCGCAGCAAGGCCCAATTCGCCACTTATCGTGAGAAGATCCATCAAAAACTGAAAAAGGCGGCTGCACAGTTTGGCGTGTCAGTTGAAGGGATCTCTGAGGGTGTATATGAACAGGGAGAATTTTCTCCCCATCATCCGGCAATTGCTGGATGGATTGGGTTGCGTGACCGGGTCCAGGCTGCGATCGGAGCAGAAACTCAGCCGTTGGTGGATAGCCGGAATAAACTCTATGAAAATCGAAGAAAAACCAGAGACCGTTCTGAGATTTCTCGGATTGATGAAAAGATAAGGTATATCAATATCACGCTGGATCACTACAAGGAGCAATACGATTCAGTTTTGCGTGAAGTGTTTTCCGTGGAACAAAGCTGGTTGTGGCAGCAGATCAAGTCCAAAAACGGTATAGATGCGGTAGTGAGGATTGATGATACCTCTATCCAAGGCGGTGGGCAGGAACGCGATTATAACGTGGGCGAGCGTTATGCTATTGCCGAAGCTTACCAGCGAAGTGGGCCGAAGAGTCCTGAATTTTCCGATGGCTTGCAGAACGTTCAGGATACGACCATTCCAGGTTTTAACGATGGAATGTCAATCCTAGAGATGAAAAAACTGTTTCTTGACAGCCCACTTACCCCTAAACAGCGAGGGGCTTTGAGCGCTCGCATCACTGAAGTTAGCCGGGCTGAATATATTGACAAAATATTGAAACAGACAGCGGTGTTCAGCGAGGACTTTCAGCGTGCTGGTAGCAGCTTCAGTCGTCTGATACCCCAAGATTTTTATCTGTCATTGGTTGGAGACGCATCTGGTGGTCGCTGTTATCCCCTGGTCAGAGCTATGGCAGTAGCACTAGCCAGCGGTGGTGAAGCACGTATCAATAGTCTGGTGGAAAAACTCTTCTTTGCCGCAGCTTCCCCTCAGGCGGGCAGTTCTACGCTGCTAAAAAACAGTCTGGTAAGGCTGCACTCTAATGTTGAGGCGAGTCAGGCGTCAAAAGCGCTGGAAGAGAAGGTTACCTTGCCTAAGGTTGTTTCTTTGTTGCAGGAAGCGACTGGAACTTCGACGTTCGCCCTCAATACCCAAAACCATGCCATGATGGTGGGGAGCACTGTCGACGCTAAAGGGCGTCGTTACTATTTCTATGATCCCAATTTCGGGATTTTTGCATTCGATAACTCAGTCAATTTTTTACGTGCTATGGAAAAACATTTAGTGAAGCGTGGATTGGCTGTTCACTATAGTGCGTTTGGTAGTAAGTCTGCGCCTACCTTCAATCTGGTGGAGATCGATCCTGTCAAGATGGCAAGAGTACCCGTAGACTATGGCTTAGATGTTGCTGATTTGACCCGTCCTGACGAACTTGCCACTGTGATAGAACAACGCCAGTGGGTCAAGCAAGCCGTCAATGCCCAAGTGAACATTGCCGAGGATACTCAGTTACGCACCTCATTGGCTACCCTTGATACAGAGCAGTGGGGAGCAAAATTCGATAAGGCCATGACAGCGCTCGCTCAGGAACATAAGTTTGACCATCGTTGGATACCAGTAATTAGCAGCATTAAGGAACAGGGGGAAGGTCGTTACAGTGTCCAATTCATCAATCGCGATCACTTGGAAGAGACGCGTTTGGTGAGCAGCAACGATGCCACTTTTTTCGAATTCCGCCATTTCGTCGATGAACATATGCTCACGCTGGGCAAGCATTTTAACCTTGAACGCGGCCAGTTACGGTTCAATGGAATTGACGGTGAGGCAGCTCCGGTTGATGGGCTGAATGCTGGGTTTGCAGTACAGACGCTAATCCAGTGGCTTGCCGACAAGAATCGCAATGATGCGGCAAATGGGAAAGTTTCGCCTGATTTGGCCACCGCACTCAAGATCCATAGTTACCTTAACTACGCCCAGATGATTCACGCAGGTGCGAACGATGTCACCAACGTTATCGAGTTGGTGCGCACGGCGTTACGTGGTGAAGTGATGGTCGCTGAAACCTCGCTCAATCAGTTTTCTTCAACTCTGGCTCATACTGCCAATGAAGGCATAGGTGTGCTGCTTGGTGGAGCCTTGGTTGGGTTGGATGCCTATGAGCTAGCCCATGCCGAAACGGATACCCAGAAGGCCGTGTTCGGAACCCAGCTAGCGTTCGATTCGGCCAGCTTCGTGACAGGTACTGCCGGGGTGGGTGCCGGGCTGGTTGGTGCCTCGACGGCCTCTGCTGTACTGGGTGGTGCCGGCGTGATCCTTGGTGGGCTTGCCGTGGGCTTTACCGCGCTGGCGCAAGCGTTTGGTGCCGTTGCTGAGGATGCAAAAGCGGTGGGCCGTTACTTCGATATGCTCGACAAAGCCTACACGGGCAATGGTTACCGGTATGATAGTGAGAAAAAGGTGCTGATACCATTAGCCGGGGCTGTGATTAAGACGTTGGATCTGCGCAATAATCAGATTGATTTTGACAGCCAGTATATTTATCGCACCCATTCAGGCTCTACTGGTTCAGGAAAAATCAATTATTTCTTCTGGATCGGCGATTTTCCCAGAATGGTTCATGATCGCAGCCAGGCGATTGAAGTCCGTAGCGGCATCGGCTACAAAGGTGTCTCTCATAAACTCGAGCACAGTGACAGTAGCGTATTAATCCTGCCGGGGACACCTAAGTCCTTCATCAGGTACGAATATATGCAACTTCCCGGGGCAACAACGCGGCATGATACGGGTTTTGATGTTATTCGCAGACTCGAAGAGGATAAACGCTTCGATTACGATTTCTACATCTTCCCGGGAGAAGCAACGATCCGCAGGATCCATCAGGAGTATGTAGCAACACCGATCGAAGTCGTGCTCGATCAACACGACAGGAAACTGATAGTGCCTGAGCTTCCTAAAGAACTGCACGGCTATCTGCATTACGAGATTAAAGGAGCCGGAGGTGAATACCTGATCGGGTTGAATGAAGGCACCAGTGTGAAGCTCATCAGTGACGTCTCCAACGCAGATGGCAGCCGCAATGTCCCGTCGCGCTGGATCATCGATAGCAGCCAACTCGCCAGTGATACTATCAGCGTCTCGAAGAGCCGATTGGTAGTCGGTGGCGTCGTGGTCGAACTCGATCCCTCTCAGAATGGTCAAATATTGGTAGTCAACGGCAAAAATGAAGTGAGTGAAGTCGATTTTTCCAATCTGACAACGCAGGTGATAAGCGAAGATGCGGGCAAGTGGCAAGTGCCCGGCCAGCAAATTGAGCAACATCTCAATTTGCTGGCCAAGGCGCATCAGTTGCACGGGCAGTATGTGGTAGTGGAGAACTACAATCACAACGGGCATGATGTTGGTCGGGCTTTCTATGACGTCTCCAGGAAGCGGATGCTATTCACCGATACTCTTCACGAGCAAGCTAAACATGCCCAGCTGGGGGCGGTGATGGGTGACTATGCTTATTTCTACGACGCCGATAACGCGGTCGCGTGGCGGGTAGACATTGCCACGGGACAAGTTAACGCGCAGTTTGAGCCATGGTTCAACCAGAATGCAGGCAGGATTAGTCGGTTATGGCAAGAAGGTGATGCAGTCTACCTGGCGCGCCGTTATCAGTTGGAAGAGAGAGAAGCTGAGTTGAGCTACCGGATCATCGATGACCGCATGGAGTTAGTTAGCGTGGTGGGTGATGAAAAGTTACTCCGGCTTTCGGCAAACAGAGATCGGCATGGTGACGAGCTTAAGACTATACTTCGAGGTTACGAGAGCAATAGCACTCAACGTGAGACTTCGGTGTATACCCTGGGTGCACGGCTGATCCGACCGACCAGTGCCGAGTTGGTCACCCTATTCGGAACGGATACGGCTGGTGTGGCCCATCGCTACTGGGTACGCACCAGCGATGGAACACTGATTAAACCGAATCTGGCACCACCGAAAGAACAAACCTTGTACTTTAAAGGGCATGAACAGATCCGCAGTGCCTGGCAGATCCCAGCTGACCTTGTGTTAGCGGGCACGATTTCCCGTCCCGCAGGTACGGAAGTGTTCTTCTTCTACAGTAAAGAGCAGAATGCTTTGTTCCGTCAGGAAGGCCCAGGTCAGGCTGTTCTTGACGCTAATCAACCCACTGCCTTGCGTATCAACACACCACCGTTAGCCAACGTAGTCAACCTGAATGGTAGCCTGCTTGCCATCACTGAGGATGGGCGCGTAGCGCAACTTGATGCATTGGGGCAGCTTAACTACGAAGCAGTTAACGAGCATTGGCTCAAGGGGCGTCCCCACTGGTGGCAGGATCTGGCGAGTGTCACAAATGGTGGAACCACTCTGGCGGTATTTGGAGTCAAGGGCACCGATGGCAAAAGCGTGTTACCCGTGTGGTATCACAATGGAAAAGTGGTCGTGGCGTCAGCAGCACTACAGGATAAATTGCTACAGTTCCTGGGATTCGACGCTGATGGCACCGTTGCGCGGCTCTTTGAACCGGAAAGTGGTAAGTTATATCACCAACCAGCTATGACTACGAATGCATTGGCTACTGCCTTTGGTTCTGGCTTTGTACTTAATGCTTCGGCACAACTTCCCGTTGCCAGTGAGTTGACACCTGAGTTGTCTCTTAAGGCGGCACAACCGGTCGATGCCGGAATGCGTCTGATCACCGTCAAGGGTGAGATATTGGTACGAGCTAATAATGGTGAATTGCGGTTAGTTGGTGTTGATAAAGAGTGGCATCAGAACAATGCGGCTAATTTGTCACAGGCACTCACTGAACTTACCGCTCGGTGGAATGCCAAAGGGGTACTGACCTTACAAAATAACAATATGCAAGACTGGTTTGATGTTGATAGCGGTCAGGTATTTTCAGGCAAGGGCATTCCCGTCTCAGGTAATCTGCGCTTCCTGGGAATCGACGCCAAAAATAAGGCGGCATATGTGTATAACCCGATGACTCAGGCGTTATACCAGAGCGATAGCAGTGGGGTAAAAATACTCAATAAATCCATTGGAATGGAGCGAATCAAGTCATCCTTATTACTTCAAGGCGGCGAAGCCAGTGATAATCTAACGCTACCGATCATTGATGGTGTCGATAGTCTGGTGCTGTATGGTGGAGCCAATCATGATACCTATCGATTCAGTAAAGAGATGTGGGCTCACTACCGTAAGGTGATCATCGACAATAACGATCCGAGACAGTCTTTAGATCGTCTGATCTTACCGATAGCCAATCTGAAAAGTGTTCTCGTGAACCGACACGATGATGATTTGATGTTGACTGACTCCGGTAATGGAACAGCATTGGTGGTGCGTCAGGTTTTTGGTAATCAGGCCAAATCTCATCAGCATTTGCATATTAATTTGGAGGGAACTTCGTCGGCGATTAATGTGACACGTCTAGTCGAGAACATGAGTAAGCAAGGAGATATGTTGATGGATTTATCCTGGGCCAGCAGGCGACCCAATATTGCTGCTCATACCGTTACTACTGTTTCAGAGGCGGAAAGCCCGAGTCTGGTGAAGTTAAGCGAGGCGATGGCTTCATTCCCTGATATGGGTGGTGTTTACGAACACCTACGGCAAAATATACAACCGGCTAAGGCCGAGCAGCCGCTTTTGTTGCCTAACTCCAACTCTGTCATAGGGTAAGAACGAGAAATAACAGGAGAGGCTAATTGTCTCTCCTGTTGCTATCAGGTCATGCTCCCAACGATCAGATATTGTGATAAACCCCGCTTTTTATTGATCAACGGTTTTTGCCTATAGGCGGGCAGGCACATCATTGGCAATATAATATTTTGCCTGGCTGCGGGGCAGAGGAGAAATTCCCCTGATTTTATCAGCAATCTTTTCAGCCATCATGATTGTCGTGGCATTTAAATTACCGGTAATAATGGTTGGCATAATAGAGGCATCGATAACACGTAGATTTTCAATGCCATGCACGCGTCCTTGACCATCCACGACCGCCATTTCATCAGTCCCCATTTTGCAACTGCATGATGGGTGAAATGCCGTTTCGGCATGTTCACGAATAAAGGCATCTAACTGCGCATCTGACTGATTTTCAACACCGGGACTGATTTCACGCCCACAATAGGGTGCCAGCGCAGGTTGTGCCATAATTTCCCGTGTAATACGAATAGCTGCGCGGAATTCTTGCCAATCCTGTTCTGTTGACATGTAGTTGAATAAAATACTGGGATGCTGACGCGGATCTCGTGACTTAATTTTCACCCGACCACGGCTTTGGGAACGCATAGATCCGACATGAGCCTGAAAACCATGTTGATTGATGGCATTACTGCCATTGTAATTAATGGCAACGGGCAGGAAATGAAATTGAATATTTGGCCAGGCAAATTTTTCATCAGTACGAATAAAACCACCTGCTTCAAATTGATTGCTGGCACCAATACCTGTTCCTTTGAATAGCCATTCAGCGCCAATTTGAGGTTGGTTATACCATTTTAATGCCGGATAAAGAGAAATGGGTTTGAGGCATTCATATTGCAAGTACATTTCAAGGTGATCTTGCAAGTTTTGCCCAACGCCTGGCAAGACATGCACCGCAGAAATACCAAGCTCGTTTAATATTTCTTCGGGACCAATACCTGAACGTTGCAAAATCTGTGGAGAGGCGATCGCACCAGCACAGAGCAACACTTCTTTACGTGCTTTTGCCCGGGTTAAAGTTGCGCTATTACCTTGATAAAAATTGACACCAACGGCGGTTTTGCCTGCGAATTCGAGGGTATCAGTCAACGCATGAGTCATGATAGTGAGATTGGGGCGTGAACGTGCTTGATCCAGATAGCCACGGGCTGTGCTGGCACGGCGTCCTTTAGGGTTCACGGTGCGATCCATCGGCCCAAAGCCTTCTTGTTGATAGCCATTCAGATCGGCAGTACGTGGATAACCCGCCTGAACACCTGCCTCTACCATTGCGTGAAAGAGTTCATTATTTTCTGCTTTGGGTGTCGTGACACTGACAGGCCCGTCTGCACCATGATAGTCATTTGCGCCAATATCTCTTGATTCCGCTTTGCGGAAATAGGGAAGACAATCAAGATAAGTCCAGTCTTCCAGCCCAGATTGTGTTGCCCAATGATCAAAATCCAGTGCATTGCCACGAATGTAGCACATGCCATTGATGAGTGAAGATCCACCCAGCCCTTTACCGCGTCCACATTCCATGCGTCGGTTATTCATATGGGGTTCGGGATCGGTTTCATAAGCCCAGTTATAACGGGTTCCCTGCAAGGGATATGCCAGCGCCGCTGGCATTTGAGTACGGAAGTCGAATCGGTAATCGGGTCCACCTGCTTCCAGCAGCAGGACCGATACATTGGCATCTTCCGTTAAACGAGTTGCAAGCACGTTACCCGCTGAACCAGCACCGATAATAATGTAATCAAAAACCATTGTTATCTCCTCTGTTTCAGACGTGGATTAAAATAGGGATTCAAAATTGCCTAATTCCACCTGTATTGATTTGGTTTGTGTGTAGTTTTGTAGTGTGACCAGCCCATTTTCCCGGCCAACACCAGAATGTTTATAGCCACCGACAGGCATGGCTGCCGGAGATTCTCCCCAGGTATTGATCCAACAAATTCCGGCTTCTAGCTGGTGGATCACGCGATGTGCGCGGGAAAGATCTTGAGTGACTAATCCTGCGCCCAGGCCATAATGGGTGTTATTGGCTCGGACAATGACTTCATCTTCCGTTTCATAAGCCAGGATAGACATCACTGGCCCAAAGATTTCTTCCTGTGTAATCAACATATCATCGGTACAGTCACTGAATACTGTCGGTGCAACAAATGCACCTTTCGCCAATTCGCCCTCCATCAGACGTTCGCCACCACAAAGCAGGCGGGCATGGCTGTTTTTACCGCTTGCGATATAGCGTAAAACCGACTCCATATGTGGAAAACTTACCAACGGACCAAAGTTAGTGCTGGGATCAAGAGGTGAACCTATTCGGATGCGTTTAACACGCTCAAGAATTTTTGTTTCAAATTGTGAGAGTAATGCTTTGGGGACAAAGACGCGTGTCCCGTTTGTACAAACCTGACCTGAACTGAAAAAGTTTGCCATCATGGCAATATCAGCCGCACGATCCAGATCGGCATCATCAAAAATGATCAGCGGAGATTTTCCACCTAATTCCATCGTGACTTCTTTTAAAGTTGAAGCGGAAGCATTTGCCATCACTTTTTTGCCGGTCACAATACCGCCGGTAAAAGACATTTTGGCGATTTGAGGGTGGACAGCCAGATAATGCCCGACTTCATGGCCGGCTCCGGTCAAGACATTGAAAACACCATCTGGCAAACCGGCTTCGGTATAGATTTCAGCCAACTTCAAAGCGGTAAGGGAGGTGACTTCACTCGGTTTAAAAATCATGGCATTGCCGGCAGCCAGAGCGGGGGCTGATTTCCACAGGGCAATTTGAATCGGGTAGTTCCATGCGCCGATGCCGGCTACGACGCCCAATGGTTCACGGCGTGTATAGACAAAAGAAGATTCACGTAATGGGATCTGCTGACCCTCAAGGGCTGGGATCAGGCCCGCATAGTATTCCAGCACATCGGCACCTGTGACGATATCAACCTGCCGGGTTTCAGAAAGGGGTTTGCCGGTATCCCGTGTTTCCAATTCAGCCAGTTGATCATTGCGTTCACGCAGGATATTCACCGCCTTGTGTAAGATCCGTGACCGTTCCACCGCCGTCATGGCTGCCCAGATTTTCTGTCCTTTATGGGCGCTTTCAACTGCTAAATTAACATCTTGTTCTGTTGCAGACTGAAATTGAGCAATAACTTCACCATTAGCTGGGTTAATTGCATCAAAAATGGTGTTATTAGGATCGGTACTATCAACGTAAGCACCGTGGATATAAAGTTTTTGTAATCCAAAATGGGTCATAGATTCTATATGAACGCATCCCGTTTGCAAGACAAAAACCACGCTGACATCGACGGTAGGTTGCAG
>NZ_LDNM01000209.1 GCF_001028135.1 Xenorhabdus griffiniae | reverse complement strand
AGCCAAGATGAAGCAGCACCCAGCTAGTTGATACATTCTTGCAGGATCTGGCCTTTTGCATCTTATTTATAGTATGCAACTTGCTCACGGCCTTGCGGAGTATACTGCTGACCATTAGGGCTGTAGATACAGATTTGACGGAACAGACCTTCCATACCGAAGGTACGTGCTTCGTAAGCAATAATTGGAACCAGACGATCTTTGATCGACTTGTTCTTCAGCATAACGTTCAGTGCACGAACGAACGCGATAGTGGTAGAGCTGTCTTTGGATTGTTCTTCCGGCAGCGAGCTGAATTCTTCCATCTCTGTTATTTCCGGTTTCTTGTCAAAGTTAGCGCTACTGCTTGGTACATAACCACCCAGTGCGTTACGACGCTCATGCATGTACTTAGATTCTTCAGAATCTTTATCGAAATTGACGTATGGCAAGTTTTCAATCTGCTCATCAGATACCGGCACATTGAAACGATCACGGAACTGACTAACGCCTTCCATGTTCATTTTCTTAACATGGTGAGCAATGTTCTTACC
>NZ_LDNM01000208.1 GCF_001028135.1 Xenorhabdus griffiniae | reverse complement strand
TGATGATTATCGTGCACAGGTTTTCTTTGGCTGAGGATTAATCAAAGTATGCTCGCGCCCTGCGGGAACTCCAACCATGAACAATCATTATATTCTTTTTCCCGCTACCCCAGCTATAACATTTGACCTTTTTAGAATTAACAATCAACGAACTTCGCTTTGACTTTGACATTATACTCTCTTCATTACGGTATAGTTTGGCCTCTTTTGGCCTATGAATCAAAGAAAGTACAATACTTATTAGAAAAAAACTCTATAAAACTAATCAAAATCTGAAACATTATTGGCCTAATAATTTTGTTAAAAGATACCTAGATATATCAAGCAGTCAATTTACATGATATAATTAAAATAAAATAACATTATAAAAACATAGTTAAAATATCATTTATTAACACATATCTTTAAAAGGGTTATTATTTGACAAAACAATAGCTAATTCGTAGCCTGGCAAATAAATTTCCTCCTTGGATTCGCATGATAAGTGCAATTTCTGAAAAAGGCGGTCAGTTGCTATAGTAGGCATCT
>NZ_LDNM01000207.1 GCF_001028135.1 Xenorhabdus griffiniae | reverse complement strand
CGTTATTACACCGTGGGATACGTGCCGCAAAATAACAAGGCCACGGCCCCGCCTGCAATCCACTTTAAAGGCCAGTGGCTTAAGGCGGCGGGGTTTGATAAGGGCTGTACCCTGACCGTGAAGATACTGGAGGGCTGTCTGGTGCTCATTCCTGACAGTGACGACACCCGCACCATCCGGCAACAGTACCGGCGCCAGCAAGCCCAGCTCAGTGAGATCAAGCTGCGGATGCGGGAGTTGATTGGGGATTATCAGGCTGGATAAAGCAGAGTAATTAATTGTCCGGCAAGTTAATTAGCCGGACAATTATAATTTAATTAAGCATTATTTATTGTATATAACAGATTTATATTCTGGTGGTATATGACTTAGATTATTCAATAAATCTTTTTCTTCATCACGCCACCAA
>NZ_LDNM01000206.1 GCF_001028135.1 Xenorhabdus griffiniae | reverse complement strand
TAAAAATGACTGGCATCAGGCCGATATTATTGCTGCATTACGCAAACGTGGCACAACCTTAGCGGCTCTCTCCCGCGAAGTGGGACTCAGTTCATCGACACTGGCAAATGCACTCAGCAGGCAGTGGCCTAAAGGCGAATGGATAATTGCTAACTATCTTGAAATCCATCCTTCTGAAATCTGGCCTAGCCGATATTTTGATAAACGTGGTCAACTTATTGAGCGTAAGGTTCGTAAAGTCTCTGTTGAGTAGATTAGTTTCAATGAAATAAACCATGAGATAAGATAATATCAATAGTTTTTAATTTTATACTCATGGTTATTTTTTAATGATAAATTATCAAGGAATATATTTTGAAGCATTGTCAAAGATCACCTGCATTCTCAGAAATAAAACGTGATATAAGAAAATATGCTAGAAATATGAATAAATGGTGGGGGAAACTACAGCACTATACAATTGCGGAATGGTCCTTATTAATAGGTATAGGATCTGTCTCTTATACACATCT
>NZ_LDNM01000205.1 GCF_001028135.1 Xenorhabdus griffiniae | reverse complement strand
AGATGCCTACTATAGCAACTGACCGCCTTTTTCAGAAATTGCACTTATCATGCGAATCCAAGACTTATAACTATTCCCATTGGGATGTATTATTTATTTTCCAATAATCAATGGAATCCCTGTTTAAATCTATTTTTCCATCTGGGTATTCAACTCTTGCATTTCCTCGAGGATATATTCCCGGAGGGTTTTCTGAAACAATTATTTTTGGCATTTTAGTTTCATCCAAAGTGGGCATGTAGGTAATTTTCCATTCACTTCCAGGAATCAAATTTAATCCGAACGAAGTTGTTCCACCTGATTCTCCATATAATCCTATTTGATTTGGCGTATCATAATCCTTTCGGAGAAAAGGATAAATAATTGAATTATAATTAATATAATTTGTGAATTTTTTCATCTCCTTAGGTTTTTCTGATTCATTGATATAAATCGTTATACCTGTTCCAGTGTAGGGCACAGCATCTTTTATTAAATGATTAACGTCAGTATACATAATAACGAATACAATAGTATTGATGTGCCATTGACACCAGCCCCCCCCTTGAAGAGGTATTTTTTCCTTAAAATAACCCGTTATGGGGTTTACTGAAATATTAACATCATCCCCTTGATGCCTAGGGGTATGATAAACAGCTCCTCCAGCAGTATTGTGAGTAGATAAACATTTGTTTGAAATATATCTTCTCTTCAAAATAGGAGTAGTATTCGGAGGAATAACACCTTCAACTGCAGGGCGCGAGCATACTTTTTAACACCTATTGAATAAGGGTTAATAACGTGATCTAATT
>NZ_LDNM01000204.1 GCF_001028135.1 Xenorhabdus griffiniae | reverse complement strand
GTTAATTAGATCATGTTACGACTTGTGATTCAATCGGTTCTAAAAAAGTATGCTCGCACCCTGTGCTTACCGGAATTGTGGTAGCTTATGGTTTGGATGTTCTTGATAAACGTTATGGAGTAAGTGATAAATTAATAGCATTATTAAAAGAAGAAATGAAAAGGAAACCAAGAACACGGGAAGCAGACTTACAATATTTTTTCAATACGATGGGAAGAATCAGGTGAATAACAAATATTTAAAATCATTAGCTGGGTTAATATTTTTATTGTTTATGTCATTTATGATGTATCTAGTGAGTGAAAGTGTTTTTTCATTAATTCTCATGAAAGATGAAATAACATTCTCTAGCAGGGCAACCGCATGAATGATCAAATAACATTCAGGTTAGAAAATCCTGCTTGTAATACCT
>NZ_LDNM01000203.1 GCF_001028135.1 Xenorhabdus griffiniae | reverse complement strand
CCATTTCGTTTTTCATCATGGCGGTGAATATCGATGGGAGCGAGCCAAACAAAAATTAATCAGGGAGGATATGCCCTACTTTCTGTCTATGAAAGGCAGGCAAAGACGCGGCTTAGATTACACGCCACTTTTTATGTTTTTATTGAGTAAAGTCGGTGAAAAATGGGATGCGGTTCACAGTGAAGCCGTTCAGCGACTGGACAGTCCAGAACCTTTATTTTGGATAGTGGCGTTACATGAGCATGAACAAAGAGATTATATCCGCTGTGGTGAATCCAGTTATTACAACGGGCTGTTCGTCGATAAATCAGGCTTTTTAAGGAAGGTGAATCCGCATTTGTCAGCAAATGATATTCCTATTCAGTGTCAGTGCTGTACGCATACATTTAACGGGATTCCTGTTCACCGCTGATTCAGGTAATTTTCACCATGGGAAAAAGAATTAAGTGCAGTATTTAACGCGCTTTTTCTGCATGTTACCCCTTTCAGCATGAATGAAAAGGGTCACAATCTGTGGTGCAAAAAGTCCAGTCCCGTCGGTTCAGCAGGGGAAACTCTTCGATTATCGGCCTGTTAAGCCTGTCACTCAGTTTTCCCGGTCAGGCCATGCCGGAAGTGCCAAACCCGGATCAGCATGAGCACACCCTGGCCGAAATCACCACCCAATGGGGGCAACTGACTCAATCGCAGTCACCCAACGAAGCGGCAAAAACAATGGTCGCCCGGCAGTTATCGTCTGTGGTGACATCAACACTGAC
>NZ_LDNM01000202.1 GCF_001028135.1 Xenorhabdus griffiniae | reverse complement strand
CAGAAAAAATACTCTATAAAGAGTATGGTTCACAAGGTGGGGAAGACCATCTCATTAACTCCAATCCCCCATATTTTTTAGGTTGTAGTAAGAGGTAAAACCCTTGCTCCATGAATAGATTATGTAAATCTTGAGAGTAAGTTCCAATCTTATTATGTTCTTCTCGTTTTTCCCTGAGGTATTCTTTCATATCCAGAGCAATACTATGAAATTTAGAAAATAATAATGGCGTAGTATTGTTAGACTTTTCTGACATAGAGTTCATTATAATCTGCATTTTTAAACCCTTTATTATCTATCTATTTCCCTGAAGTGAGCAGTAAATTGCCTTAATATTTTAGGTTCATATTTAAAATAAATAGGTTTTAAAATGTCAGCATTTTTAACAACATCAATTAAAGAATCTGCGACATAATCAATATGGCTGTTAGTATAAGTCCGACGAGGAATAGTTAACCTCATTAATTCAAATAATGAAGGTTCTTGTTGTCCACTGATTGGGTCTCTGCCCATCATCAATGAACCAATCTCCGTAGCTCTCACACCACTTTCTAAATAAAGAGCATTACAAAGTACTTGAGCAGGAAAGTTTTCTGGTTTTATATCTGGGAATATTTTACGGGCATCTACAAATACAGCGTGTCCACCTACAGGTGTCTGAATTGGAATACCCGCTTTTAATAATTTACTTCCTAAATATTCAACTTGAGAAATTCGGCTACGTAAATGATCTTCGCTCAATGCTTCTTGAAGACCAATAGCCATGGCTTCTATATCACGGCCAGCTAACCCCAGGGCGCGAGCATACTTTGATTAATCCTCAGCCAAAGAAAACCTGTGCACGATAATCATCA
>NZ_LDNM01000201.1 GCF_001028135.1 Xenorhabdus griffiniae | reverse complement strand
AGCTCTTTACTCGAAGCAACCTGTTTATTTTTGACTAAAAAACATTCGTGATCTTGCCCTGTGCTCGCGCCCTGCAGCTAACCCTCCGTAGGTTATAAATCCTTCCATTGGTACACATCTTATCTGTACTTCTCTAAACAAAGACTCATCATTACGAAAGCAACATAACCCGCCAATATTTACCATACCATCTTTCTTTGCAGACATTGTAAATATATCTACTTTACTAAATATCTCTTTAACTATTTGTGAAATTGTTTTATCAGAAAAATTTTTATCGCGTTGTTTTATGAAGTAAGCATTTTCCGCAAATCGAGCCGCATCAATGATCACAGGTATACCAGCACCTTTCGCCATTTCCGCAGCAGAACAAATATTATCCATAGATAATGGTTGTCCACCCACACTATTACAAGTAATAGTAATCACTATAGCCACAATATTTTTTCTATTATTTTTAATTTCATAACTTGGATTCGCATGATAAGTGCAATTTCTGAAAAAGGCGGTCAGTTGCTATAGTAGGCATCT
>NZ_LDNM01000200.1 GCF_001028135.1 Xenorhabdus griffiniae | reverse complement strand
GTTGCTATTAGACATATTATCCCCCAATTATCAACTCACCACAGCCCACTCGGAAATGAGCTGGAGTTAGTTTATTTGATGAAACAAACTTTGACGTAGCACATTGGATATGATGTTAAATTATTTTCAATAACGCATCTTTCCGCTTCCTCCATCGAGTCGAACACATCGGCGAACTTGATATTCTCTGTCGGTACACCTTTGTAATACTCCAATTTTCCAGCTAACACATGAAATAATTTTTTCATATTCATACCCTCATAATTAATATTGTTTATTTGGAATGCGCCTGTGTATTTAACCACCTCAGGCGGCAGTGGCTCCACTGTACCCCTACAGTGAGAAATCGGTTAACATGTTCTCACCCCTACAAAAGTGAGAATAATTGAATGATTACTGCAATTGCGGCATCGCTGACTGCGATAAAAGAAAGCCTTGGTTTGGTGAAGGTTATCAGGGACGCAAGTGTTGACCTTGAAATACAAAATGCCACAAACGAATTACAAAGAAAATTAACCGATCTATTGATGGAAAACACATCTCTAGCCGCTCTTCTCTCTGAGCAACAGAAAACGATAATTGACCTCGAAAAGAAACAGTTGGAACTGGAGGATTTTAAAACTCAGGCCAGAGAGTATAAACCTTGCACACTTGAATCTGGTACGTTTACATATGTTAACAACCCATCTCTGGATGAGGCGGTTAAACCTCATTACCTTTGTGCAAATTGCTATCGAAAACGAGTAATATCGGTACTTCAACCTAAAGGTGCTCGTGGTGCTTTTTATAATAATTTCTGTCCCTCCTGCCAAAATGAATATCTAATGAATAAGAAGCCTGCAAGTAGTTCTCCTGTTGGAGTTAGATACGCCAATGCTTTTAGATAAAGATAAATTGCCCATTGATTGAATGAGCTAAACCCTAGCCGTAACCCCGCCCGACTCCGATCTACGGCGGGGCTTGGTTTTGGACTCACCTCGCTCTTTTGATGGAGCGCCATTTACTGCCGTAATGAAGCTGCTTAATGCGTTAACCGTGCCG
>NZ_LDNM01000020.1 GCF_001028135.1 Xenorhabdus griffiniae | reverse complement strand
CAGGTATTACAAGCAGGATTTTCTAACCTGAATGTTATTTGATCATTCATGCGGTTGCCCTGGAAGTAATGGTGAAGGTTCTTTTAACCATTCATCTAATTCGTCTACATATTCAGGATCAGGTATTATACTGAAAACAACACTTGGACAAGCTGTAGTTGGTACATCACTGTTAATTGCACCACATAGAGCTTGTAAGTCAGGTTGGTTATCGAAGAATAATTCAATACTAATTTCTGGAAAAGAAACTCTTTCACCCTTTTTATGCTCAAGTAAAAAATCATTCACAAAATCAGTATTAAACCAATGCGAATTAAACTCTTCCGATGCACTTCGTCCGTTAATTCGTCCTGTTAAAGCTAATACAATAGCCTCTAATAAAGTTGATTTACCTGCTTCATTATCACCCACAATAATGTTTAATTTTGTATTTGGAGTAAGCACTAACTCTTTATAAATTCTATACCCGTGTATTTTTATTTTTTTAATCAAAACAATCTTTCCTTTATGTAATTGATAAATTTTAATAAATGATATTTTTCAGAAAACACTAAATTATATAAAACACATCAAATTATACCTATTATTTGTAAAATCACATTAATAATAATTGTAAATATAGATGGCATAAATTGGCAACCTTAATCAACCAGTCTTTTCTTCAAACACTGCCACTCCTTTTCAAAATGCTTCCGTAAAAAACGTTGTCTGATCTTTTCTTTTATTTTTCCTATATTACCTACCGATAACTGTTTTCTCCGTAATTCCTGAATATCCTCCCAAAGCTGTTCACGATCAAAAAAAGTCCATACGGGAGGTACAGGAATAAAACCATTGGTATAACACACCGGAGCCACCCACTCGAAAAAGACCATTTCTACATGCTCAAGTGGAAAATGTTTTGCTACAGAAGCTATATACTCATAATCAACTTCATTATCTACAAAGATGTCAGATAACGCTTCACATAAATCTATATCAGTTAATTGATTGCCCAACGGGTAAATTCCTCTATTTCTTCATCTAAAGTATCAGCAACCACTGAACCAACAATTGCTCCTGCCGCGCTCCCTACTAATACCAAAACAACAGCACAAACGGGAGCACCAGGCCCACATACCGGAGATACAGTTAAACCAGCAAGTGCTCCACCAGCAGCACCGCCACCAATTTGTATACCTTGTTTAATAGCTTCCTTAGGTTTGTTTTCAGCATTCAATACTTCATGTGTTGCTAATACTGCCGTAAAGATAATTCCTACTTTTCCGATAACTTTTAATCGTTTATTTGCTGTCGTGAATTTAGGGTTGTCTCTTGCTGAGGCTTCTATGATCTCATAGTAAATTTTACTTTTTTGATCTGGAGTGAGGTTACTAAATACTTTCCCAAATTTTTTCTGAGAATATTTATCAATAAGCTTTTCAAAAGATGGAGGTGTTTTCTTATGTCTCTCAGCAAAGGCCAACCCCTGTGCTGACGTGAATTTTCTATGTTCTGCCATAATTTGATTACGCATTTCGTAACAAAATTCAGCGGCTTCTTTCACTGAGATTTTTTTTGTACTCACCATCTGCTTAATTTCAGAAACTGATCTTTTAATATTTGAAGTATAGCTTTGTCTGACATTAGCATCGTTAATTACATCGGTAGAAAATTTAATTGAAGCACCTTCTAATGCTGCCACCGCCTTATTTAAAATAGGGTCATTAATAGAATGTTCTTGTTTTCCTGCATATGTTCCATCTACCACTTCATATGTCATGATTTCATCCAATAATTTTATTTAATAAGATTTCTGTCAAGCTTTGTGGAGAACTTTCTTTTTCAAAATGCTCTATTTCAAGTTTTACACACTTATGGCCTGTTATTGATGTGAACATGACTTTATTTTCTTGGTTAAACTCACCATTAAGGACTGAACCATCATCAAGCGTGGCAATACATTTTATGCCGCAATAATCAATATCAGGAGCAACACTAAAACCAATCCATTTTTTTGTTTCTGAGAGTAATTCCTGCGGTTCTGTTTTTCCTGAGGAGGGTGCTGTATTTTGATAACTATCAGGAATGGAGGGAATAAAATTTGCTCCGCAAGGACAAGTACTCTGGCTATCTAAAGTTCCTGCCAATTTAATCCCCATATCAAAAAAGCAACTCACACCACCTACGATAGAAAAGTTGCCTGAGTAGTTTCCACAAGTAACAAGGGAACCTTCTACCGCAGCCTGCCGTCCATAAAATGTAATATTACTGGTTCCTGTAAGAATTGTTCCTTTACAGCTTGTCTTATCCCCTACAGTCAAAAAGTGTCCTATAGCCATACTTCTTTCTCCCTATCTCGATACAATTTTATACTGATAGAACAATTTATGAACGCCATGATATACCAGAAAATTTTAAGAATTCCACTATGAACAAGGATTATTCAATAAAAATGTGATAATTATCAGTTTTAATATAAAATCAAATAATTACATGATTTAAATTTAACGTAATACAACAAATTAAATTCACACTGACGCGCTACGCTTGCCTTCTCCGAGTTACCGGGCTAATAAATTAACCCAGTAACTCAGAGATCTGAAAGATCATCTGCCAGAGAAAACATTTTTACCTACCCCCTCCCTATTAAAGAATTAGTAATAAAACTGTTCACCCTGTTCACATTTGAATAATTTTATTGAAATTCATACTGTTAAAGGGTGGTGAGTTGAAATTAAACTCTTCACTACTCTTCACCCAACCGTTCACCCCCAATCAGAAAAAAGGTGAACAGTGATGAATAGTTGTGAACAGTTTAAAAATAACTATTCACCATATAATGCATTGATATATTTGGTTTAAATTATAAGGTGAACAGTGGTGAACACTTTTTTATTTTCTTTGAAAAATAGCTGTAATCAGAAAAAATTATTCTTCTGGCGGGCTATTCCTTGTCAGTTTTGGCATCCATTCGATTGCAGTATCAAGATTCAGGCTCAGATTGCTACGAATGCCTTGTTTGCTTTTCTTGCGTAAGTATTGCTGGCTGTACTCTGCCAGTGCGCCCGGCATATCCATACCGAAGCGAGTCACAGAAACAGGTTTATTCAAATTATTACCTTTCATATAAGCAAGGTAGGTGTGATAAAGGTACTTACGGGGATTGAACGGCATAATTTCCGCATTGCCGATTAACAGACCATCAGCTTCATGGGAAGCAATAAGATAACCGCAAAAATCGACTAGTGGATCTGTACCACGTTTGATATCCAGTGCCTCCGCAGATTTCTGCTGCTCTGCCAGTAAACGCCTCGCTGATTGTGGATCAGCGAAACGATGCAATAAATGCCGGATAATTACAGGCAACTCTACAGCAATTTTATCCCGCAGGAACGGATCACGCTCATTTTCCGGCACGACTTCGGAAAAATTAAAAATCACCCGACGCCGCGATACTCCACCACTGCGATCACTGAAACTCATGGCATTATTGTTTACTGCCAGCACCACCGCAGGAATGCGGGTTGAATAAGGTTGTTTGTGTTTCGGATCGATAGCAACTTCATCGCCGCCAGTAATTGCCTTGATGCCGGAGCCATCGCCCACATAGCGGGTTTGGTCTGGCAGGATAATCAGCGAATAGCCGACAATCAACGCCCGTTCCCGTGGGTTTTCCAGTGCTGCCATACTTGCGGAAACGGTATTGCCTTTACCTGCCAGCATTGAACATATTTCTGCAAAGATGCTTTTGCCACTGCCTCCGGCTCCTGTGACTTCCAGAAAAAGTTGCCAGTCATAACGGTTCGCCAGCACCATAAACAGTGCCGCTAGTACTCTATATGTTTTGTCTTCACAGTTGGCTGTTGCCTGATTGAGCCAGCGCCAGAACTGTGGAGCGTGATCTTGCAGGTTTTCCCCTGAAACAGGGGAATTGAATTCAACATCATTGGCAAGCAATAACCAATCATTTTTACGGTGAGGCCGGAACTGGCAGGCTTTCAGGTCAAATACGCCGTTACTGAATCCGATTAAGTGACGTTCTGGCGGCTGCATCATGGGAAGCTGTAATTTCAGGGCATCCACGGCAGAGCTGATACCATGTGGCGAGTACGGTAGTTTCTCTTCCATAAAAGCAGCGACCATTTCCCGCCTTAAATCACGGTCACTGACCAGACGCCAGATAATACCGTCATAGTGATAAACAGTTTCCGAAGCGCCATCCAGTGCCAAATCACCGTTATAACGTGCCAGCAATACTTCCCCGCGCTGACTGGCTCCCATCTGACATAGTGTCAATTTTGCAGGCTCGGCATCATTATTAAGCTGAGTAGCTACTTTTTTCTTTGTTGATATCGGTTGATAAAGCCCCTGAGCAAAGGCTCGTTGGGCTATTTCTATACCGTGTTGTTGGCGATAATCGTCCCAATCGGCTTTTAATTCCATAGGCGGTAGCGTTACCCATCCGTTAATCGCTATGGCGGTTTTCTCTGCTGCAACCTTGCCGATATTCTTTTTCAGCCTGCCATTTTTGTCTCGTTCTTCCGGTTCGTACCAGTCGTTATCGGCGGCAATGATGATTTTCGCGTTTGGAAACTGTGCTCTAACCTGCTCGCCAACAATCAATAGGTTACTTTCATCAATCGCTGCCAGTACCACGCCTTTATGTAGTTGACTGACAGTTAAAGCTGTGGCGTAACCCTCGGTAATGATGATTGTGTCCGGCGTTCCGGTAATTTCAGATACCGGGATAAAACTGCCTTTTTTCTGCGAACCGGAAACAATGCGTTTTTCGCCGTTCGGCTTGATGGTCTGTGCGCCCGTGATTGTGCCATCCAGTGTCTGAGTTACCAGCAATAAAGAGCCGTCTTTTAACAACCGCTGATTAGGGCATTGCAATCCCTTTTTCACCAGATATTGAGATTCACCCGTAACAGCAGTGGCAACCAGTGCCGTGATGCGTTCTGCGATCGGTTTAGAGTTATGAATCGGCATTTTGGTTGGTATGGATTCTCGCAAAGGCAATGCCAGAGCATCTGCAATAATTTTTGCAGCCTCAAAAATCGAGATCCCTTTAGTCTTTGCCACTAAATCCAGTCCATCACCATAGTTCGGAACGTCACACTGGCGGCAATGCCAATTTCCGTGATGATGATCATCGATAAAGTGGAAGCGATCAGTACCGCCACAGACAGGGCAAGTGCCATGTTTACCCTTTGCCGGAATATCAATGCCACAAGCAGACAGCAGCTTTTCCCAGTGATACATGGCGGATTTTTTTACGGTTTTGATAAGTTCGAACGGTTTTTGTTCGTCTGTTTTATCTGAATATGTAAATTTGGGGTGAGTTTGGTTAGACTGTGTATCAGCCATCGTCGTTACCTCGTATAACGGTTTGGTTAGACGCCTCAGATGTGTTCGAGCACTCTGGGGCGTTGCTTTTTATGTTATTTTTCTTAAAAAATTTCTATCGTTATGCCCTTTTGCCAAATTTCCCGATCAGCACATTTTCGCCTCGTTCCAGCATTTCCATATAATCCGCATACCATTGCAGCATTTCCCTGCGACCATCCAGATATTGAGCGTGGTTGTAAGTGCCTCGAATGCTGTTTTTATCGACGTGCGCAAGCTGTTTTTCAACCCATGCAGTGTTGAAGTCTTGATCATGCAGGATGGTACTCATGGTGTGTCGGAAGCCGTGGCCTGTGGCTCGTCCTGAATATCCCATACGGCGGATCATGGTATTTGATTGCCATATCAGATATATGCTTTCTGTAGTCTGTTCGACTTGGAAAAACATACTGATAACTGCCGCTGATAGGCTGAATCTGCTTCAATAAATCGATAACTTGCTCTGATAACGGCACGACATGAGTACAGCGCATTTTCATTTTTTCGGCGGGAATTGTCCAAACAGCCTTATCTAAATTAATTTCTGCCCATTCAGCTTTGCGAAGTTCTCCCGGACGAACGCCCGTTAATATCAGCATTCGTAAAGCCGTTCTGACTATCTGACTTCCCATATATTTATCAATAGAGCGAAGAAATTCAGGTAAGTCATCTACTGAAAGGTGAGCGTAGTGTTCGCGTTGATGTGGGATAAAAGCACTCGCTAAATCGGGAGCTGGGTTATATTCGGCTCTGCCCGTAATAATTGCATATGTCCAAACTTCACCACAGCGTTGGCGGACTTTCTTTAGTTTATCGGTGGCGCCTCTCTTTTCCATAATAGAAAGGAGGTCTAATAATTCGAGGGGTTTTATTTCAGCAATCGGGCGATGACCAATATAAGGGAAAACATCTTTTTCGAATGCGTCCATCATATCTTCACGTAACCAACAGACCACCTGTCTTTTCTTCCCTCGTACCATTCACGCGCAATGCTTTCAAAGGTGTTACTGATTTCTCCCTGAGCTGCAAGTTTTTTCTGTTTTTTATCTTGGTTGGGATCAATACCTTCGGCTATCAGTTTCTTGGCTTCATCACGTTTTCTTCTGGCCTCTGCCAGAGTGATAAGCGGAAAAGTACCAATAGCGAGTAACTTTTCTTTTCCGGCAATGCGGTATTTCAGTCGCCAGTATTTAGAACCGGTTGTCTTTACCAGCAGATATAAACCGCCGCCATCTGATAGCTTAAAATCTTTATCTTGGGGTTTTACTGTTTCAACTTGTCGGACTGTTAGTTTCATATTTCTAGCATCCTTGCCCCTCACAGTAACGGGGGTATTTTTTTAGGGGGTACAGAAAGTTACCGCTATATATACCCCCTGACTGGGGTACATTGCAATAGATGCCAGTAGACGTTAATAGCGCTTTATTTGGGAGTTTTCGTTGATTTTACTGGGGAAAGTAGACTTTAAGAGATGCTGCTGGAAGTGTAGATGGCGGAGGAGGAGAGATTCGAACTCTCGGATGGTTTCCCATCGGCGGTTTTCAAGACCGCTGCCTTCAGCCGCTCGGCCACCCCTCCGCAATGCCGAGCACTATAAACATCACCGTTCCCAATGTAAAGCATTTGTCTGTTCAACTGCCGTTAATTTATTCACAACACTGTCTTTTGGTCTATTTATTCAGCATTTTTGGTAATCCTTCTTGGGGATAGTGGTGATTTTTGCTAAATTGCAGCCATCGTTATTGGATGGTAAAAAGTTATGTTGGTATTTGAAAGTCGTGAGATCGAAACTGATGCACAAGGTTATCTAAAAAACTACCGTGATTGGCAAGAAGCCATGGCTCCTATCATTGCCGAGCAGGAAGCAATCGCTCTAACCGAACAGCATTGGGAAGTTATCCGTTTTGTACGTGAGTTCTATGAAGAATTTAATACTTCACCCGCTATTCGTATGCTCGTCAAAGCGATCGCCCAAAAATATGGGGAGGAGAAAGGGAATAGCCGTTACCTCTATCGCCTGTTTCCCAAAGGGCCTGCAAAACAAGCAACAAAAATTGCAGGCCTTCCCAAGCCCGTCAAATGTATTTGATTTATTCATCCGCCGCTAATGGCGGATGCTAAAATCATTCATCTCTTCTACGTCACAAAACTGAGATTGAAAATGTTCTATTTTGGCACCAGGAGGCCCACCCTGCTCTAGCCAATGTGTTAACATTTTGATTTGTCCATCATTGCCACAAGCGACAATCTTTACACTCCCATCATTCATATTACGAACATATCCCACCAGCTTATTTTTCTTTGCCCAATGGTAAGTGTGATAACGGAATCCAACTCCCTGTACCTTTCCATAAACATAAATAGTCATGCTGCATTTAGTCATCGTTATATTCCTCCCAGATAAGATGGTAAAAACGTTGAAACCCACTTTTGTTATTGTATTTTATATACGCAACAGCTAACCTGAAATTATGAGATGGTGATCACATGCCATCTTGATTTCAAAAATCATGCAAAATTCCGGCTACCGTTACCGGGTGTGCGCTTGAAATTTACCTGACTGCCCTTATATAAGTGTCATTGCAAGGTTTCTTTGGAGGTGGCTATGATGATCGCCAGCAAATTTGGTATCGGCCAGCAAGTACGACATAGATTGCTGGGTTACTTGGGTGTTATTGTAGATATTGATGCTGAATATTCTTTAGAACAGCCGCAGGAAAATGATATTGCATCTAATGCTACCTTACGTTCAGCGCCGTGGTATCACGTTGTGATGGAAGATGATGATGGTCAACCTATCCATACTTATTTGGCAGAAGTCCAATTGACTTACGAAACATCAGATGAACATCCAGAACAATCTTCTCTGGATGAGTTAGCCGAATCTATCCGCAGTCAATTACAAGCTCCACGACTACGCAATTAAATACTTTTATTACCGTTATCCAATGCATAACAGTAAGGTGGTGAATAATGAACCCATCGCCGCCTTATTCACTTTTCCATCCCCAACCGCAGGATTTCAATTTTTGGGCAACGATCCATCACAACATCTAACCCTTCATTTTCTGCCAATAATTTTGCTTCTTCATTGATAAATAATTTATTCATATAAAGGTATCGCTATGGAATCAACTGTTCGCACTTTAGCTGAATCGAAAAATATTGCGCTTGTCGCACACGATCATTGTAAAAATTCCCTGCTGGCCTGGGTTAATACCCATAACACTTTGTTAGCAAAGCATACTTTATATGCTACAGGAACGACGGGGCATTTAATTCAGCAGAAAACAGGGTTGCCTGTAACAAGCATGTTAAGTGGGCCAATGGGAGGTGACCAACAACTCGGTGCGCTGATTTCGGAAGGCGAAATCGATGTCTTAATTTTCTTTTGGGACCCTCTGAACGCGGTTCCTCATGATCCTGATGTTAAAGCGCTGCTACGCGTGGCAACGGTTTGGAATATTCCTGTTGCAACAAACTGTTCAACAGCCTATTTTCTCATCAACTCAGCACTTTTCTCTCAAGATATTGATATTTGCGTACCAGATTATCAGCACTATCTCAATGAGAGATTGAAGTGATTTCAACAACCATCAGGGTGAAATTTAGGGCTTACGCTGAATCGGCACGCCCAATTGCGCCAGTTGATGAATGAAAATAGAAGGGTTTTTCAGCTTCTGCATGAGCCAAACCTGCTTTTTTGCTCGCGTCAATGCGACGTATAACAGACGGCGCTCTTCCGCATCAGGGAAATTTTCAGGTTGTGGTAATAAAACTTGTTCTATCACAGATTCCCTTTCCGGCGCCGGAAAACCGTCTTTTCCCTGTTGCAATCCCAGTATAATGACATAATCCGCTTGCTGCCCTTTAGCCGCATGAATTGTCATAAATTCAATCTTCAAATTTGGCCAACGCGTCGGTGCTTTTTTCAATAATTCAGGTTTGAGATAGTGATAGCGAGCCAATAATAGGATGGTTTCTTGTCTGGTAACATAACCACTCATTTTATTAAGTAGTACCTCTAATTGCTCTTCCGGTAAAATAACAACCGTTTTTTTATTGCCTTTTGTCAGGCTACTGAGAGGCTTTTTTAATTGATAAGGATTTTGCTGCACAAATTGGTTGGCAATCTCCCTAATACGGTCATTAAGACGATAAGTCGTATCCAGTGCACATTCAGCTACTTTATCAAAGTAGGTTGAAAATGCTGTCGGTAACGATAATTCAGGGCCACTGAAGCGATAGATTGCCTGCCAATCATCTCCCACAACAAATAAATGACTTTGCCTATTTTGTGCCTGCAATGCCGTTAATAATTTGACCCCCAAAGGAGAAATATCCTGAAACTCGTCCACCAGAATATGTTTCCACGGGCTGATAAATCGACCTTTCTGTAAAATATTCACCGCCTGATGGATCAAACCAGAAAAATCGACCGCGTCCTCAGATTCCAATGCCGATTTCCAGGCTTTCAGCAAAGGTGCCATCAGCCGCAGACGCTTCTGAAATGCATCAATATAAGCAGCAGGTGCCTGCTCAAGCATCTCTTTTTGACTGCCACCCTGCATACGCATTAATTCCAGCCAACCTTCTAAACGAACCGATAAACGAGTCGTCAATGAGCTATCATGCCAATATTCACCTTCCGGCAATTGCCAACCCAATTCTGCATTCAACCATTCTCGCCAACCTTTAGCCTGTGCTTTTTTTTCTCCGCACTGTTTTTGCCATTCCTGAATGAGAAAATCACGGCGCTTTTGCAGATTAATTTCCAGCTCGCTAATTTTGGAGGACTTATTACTGCCTTGCTGAATAATATGCAATGCCAGAGCATGAAATGTTTTGGCTTTTATTTCCTGGGTTCCCAAACGAGCCTGAATACGTTCATTCATTTTATCAGCAGCCCAGCTATCGAAAGCCAACAACAAAATTTGCTCTGGAAGTGCGTATTGACGTAACAATAACCATCCTGCGCGCGCAATTAAAACAGCGGTTTTTCCACTGCCCGCCCCCGCTAATACCAGAATATTTTGTTCACCATTCATCACTGCCTGACACTGAGAACGATCAAGTGGTGACGCTTCTATTGTCTGGAAAAATTGTCCATATTGCACCCGCATATGATCAACCCATTGCCGGTTCAGCGTTTGGATTATTTTTTCACCTTCCTCTGACCAATCCAGACAAATCTTATAATTGTCACGACAATTTTCAAATTGTGCGACTCGTTGTAATGGCAAAGGTAAAGCCTGAAATGTTTCCTGAATTTGTTGCTGCACGGAAGCTAAATCAGTCGTTTTCAGCCAACGATTCTGTTGTTTGATTTTAGCTATATCATTTACTTGAGCTGCCAAAACATCAGCACTGACTTCGCTCATGGCGAGGCTCCATTTTTGCCATTCTTTTAAGAGATAATGGTAAAAACGTTGTGTTTGCTGCCATTCAGTGCCATGCAGGCGAACCACTTTTCCTTCTGGCAGTTCAAATTCCAGTTCCCCCCAAACAATCCCTCGCTTACACTGGATCCCAATTAATTGATTAAATGGGATAAGGTACTGGTGCTTATCACCGCTAATTTCAATGCCAGCATTAAGTAGACGTACCCGATTATAAGGATGCTGCGCAAGGCGTTGGCCGATTTGCGTTGATTTTAGTTCTATTGTCATGGCACCGTACCTGAAAATTGTTGAACTTCTTCATCACGTCAATGTTGCCAGGGGTATTTTGTGCTAACGGTTTTATCCAGTTCCCGTCATCTTCTGTATAACAGTCACACCCTCTATTATATCCGTATATTCATTGCACTAACAGGAACCACCCTTATTCCCTGGTTATTAGGGGAAGAACTCAAAATAACCATTCCACTGCTACTGGGTGTTGTTGCGGCAGCATTAACCGATTTGGATGACCGTTTAGTTGGCCGATTACGTAACCTCACCATTACCTTAATTTCTTTCTTTGTTGCTTCCGCTTCTATTACATTGCTGTTTCCTTATCCATGGCTTTTTATGCCTGGTTTAGCCGTATCCACTTGTGGTTTTATTCTGCTTGGAGCATTAGGGCAACGTTACGCCACTATCGCTTTTGGTGCTTTGCTCATCGCCATTTATACCATGCTCGGTTCGTCAATTTTCCCTGTCTGGTATCAACAGCCTTTATTACTGCTTACCGGCGCAATCTGGTATAACTTATTAACGTTAACCGGCCATTTATTCTTTCCGATTCGCCCCTTGCAAGAAAATTTAGCACGCTGTTATCAGCAACTTTCAGCGTATCTCTATGCCAAAAACAGCCTGTTTGATCCCGATTCTGAGGCTGAGGAATATAAACAATCAATGTTTGATGTTGCCATGGCGAACAGTGCATTAGTCGCAACGTTCAATCATGCCAAAAGTTCTTTGTTAAGTCGTTTAAAGGGAGACAGAGGACAACGGGGGACTCGCCATACATTGCATTATTATTTTGTAGCCCAGGATATCCATGAACGCGCCAGTTCATCTCATGTTCAATATCAAAAACTACGGGGCGTGTTTCGCCATAGCGATATTATGTTCCGCGTCCAGAGATTGCTTTCCATGCAAGCGCGGGCATGTGAACAGGTTGCACAATCTATTATCCTGCGTAAGCAATATCAGCATAACCCACGGTTTGAAAGTGCATTCAGCTACCTTGAAAGTTCGATTGAGCGTTTAAGAAATCAGCAAGGCACTGACACTAAGATGATGGCATTTGATAATTTGCTGAAAAATTTACGGGCCATTGACGCCCAATTAGCCGGGCTGGGTTCAGATCAATATCTTCTTTCTCAGAACACCGTTCTAAAAGATAAACAAGAAGAAACACAGTTATCCGAGGAGGCTTTAACTGGCTGGCGTGATATCTGGCTTAGGATCAGAAGTCACCTGACACCACAATCTGCCCTATTTCGCCATGCTATCCGTATGTCCGTTTTGCTGTGTACTGGTTATGCCATTATTCAGCTATTTGATTTACCGCGTGGATATTGGATCTTGCTCACCAGTTTATTTGTCTGCCAACCGAACTATAGCGCCACTCGCCGCCGTCTGGCCTTACGTGTGATGGGTACACTAACGGGAATTTTAATTGGCCTGCCCATTCTCTATTTTGTCCCCTCCATTGAAGGCCAATTAGTGTTGATTGTTATTTCTGGCATGTTGTTCTTTGCCTTTCGTAATAGCCAATATGCACATGCAACGCTCTTTATCACGCTGCTGGTATTACTGAGTTTTAATTTATTAGGCGAAGGGTTTGAAGTAGCACTGCCAAGAATCATTGATACATTAGTAGGTTGTGGTATTGCTTTACTTGCTGTTAGTTTTATCTGGCCAGACTGGAAGTTCCGTCAATTGCCTCAAGTGATTACCCGCACAATGGGAGCGAATTGCCGCTATCTTAGTGCAATTTTAATCCAATACCACCAGGGTAAAAGTAATAGCCTGAATTATCGGGTCGCCCGTCGTGAAGCTCACAATTGTGATGCTGAACTGGCATCAGTGATCTCAAATATGGCATCGGAACCCAAAAATTATCGAATCTCCCAAGAAGCCGCTTTTCGTCTGCTATGCCTCAATCACACCATGTTAAGTTATATTTCTGCATTAGGTGCCCATCGAGATAAACTTAACGATCCGGCAATCTTAAAAATTCTTAATAATGCAATCTGTTATGTTGAATCCACATTAGAACAAGGCCTGGTGAATGATGCTACATTGCAAGCCGCAGTGAATAAGATGTTACAAAAAATTAATCTGATACCTTCTGAAAGTAACAGTAAAGTCCAGCTTATACTACAACAAATAGGGTTGCTCATTGAACTATTACCGGAAATTGTCTGTTTAAAAAAACAATTTAGTGAGCAGGAGCCACACTAATCAGTTATATCCGGGGCGTATCGCCCCCGGATATATACCCGATAAACTTCAAGTTGCAATCCGCAAGACGACGCGAGGCCTTATATTTTCCCGCTGCGCGGTGAAATATAACACGTATCCTGAAATTGGATTGGTATATAAATAAACACCCCATCAATTTTCAATAAAGTTGACATTTACAAAAATTAATATCATCAGCGTTCGTTTTTGATATTGATTACACATGAAACTTCTGTAGAGTTGAAAATCTATAAAAAACAACAAATCATATTTATTTGATTTTTATCAATAGCGATAATTATCACTTTTTAATTTATGAACAAATGGAAAATGATATGGAAGAAACAATTGCCATTGCTAAATACCCTATTGGCCTGAACCCGGAAAAGCTTTTTGCCACCCCCAAGCTTAACTATGCATTTATACGCATAAATAATATTTGTAATGCACGTTGCGAATTTTGCGATGTATGGCAAACCGCTCAGGTTGATGCAGATAAACAAATAGACATGATTAGACTTTGGCAAGAGTTAGAGGCTCTCTCACCTCAGGAAGTCAATATTCATGGAGGAGAAGCTTTTTTATCAAAAGATTTTCTGACTATTCTGGATTGTAATAAAAACACACCGATCTCCATTACAACCAATGGAACTGCTTTATCAAAAAAGATCTTCAATCGTGTACAAAACAAGAGCCATCTTGTCAGAAAATTTTATATCTCAATTGATCATGTAGAACCCGAAAAAAATGGCAAGTCACGAGGCATTCGTTGGTTAACAAACAATCTTTATGATGCCATGGAATATATTAAACAAGAAATACCAGGCTCTGTTATTGTCGTCAATCATGTTGTTACTTCATTAAATTACGACACTATCGATAAATTCCTGCTTAAAATGGCCGAACTGAGCGTTGATGGTGTTAATCTTATTCCGATTAAGGATTATCCTTTGCTGTTTTTAAATACTGCCCAAATTAAGTTATTTATGCAGAAAATAAATACCTTACTGGAAAGCAAACAGATTTCACGCCATTTATTTATGGATGCCAATTATGAAATTTTCGGCCGCAATGAAGAGGATTATTGCCGCGCTGAAATGGGGCATTATAACGCATCCAGTAAAAAAGCGTGTGCCATTCCCCTGACAACGCTATTTATTGATGCCGTAACAGGAAAGGTCTACCCTTGCGACACTACGATGTATCGGCCAAACCCCGAGCAGTATGTTATGGGGAATATCCTGGAGAATTCACTATCCGATATTTGGCATGGTGATAAGTTCTCACTGTTCCGTAAAAAAATGTATCCCGTAATTACTTGCGATTGCATTAAAGGCTGTGATCCTGCTAATAGATTAAGGTAAAAAGATGTCTCCAGAAATACATATCAATAATCAGGCTCGTTTTTATCGCGGGAAGCCAACTATTTTCTGTATGCCGGATATCAAAGATAGTGAACGTTTTGTTCAACTCGGCTATCAACATCATTTAAATCTTATTCTGTTGGTCAAGAAAAAATGGCTGGATTCAACGGATTGCTCTTTAGCACTAGCATATATCGTGATTGATGATCCGTTAGCTAACCACGCCGGTAAAAAAATAATAGAAGCACTGAAACAGGTCAAAGGGACACTATCAATTCTTACCGCGCCAATTCATATCGATTATTTTATGGCATTTTCTGAGCTTCATGTTGAATTGATGGCCGCTATCGCTGCTCATATTAACCAGGATACCCACATCATTGATGTAGCCCGATCATTCAGAGATAAATGGATAATGCGGAAAACTGCCAGTGCGCGTGGGCTATTTTGTCCCAGATTCACACTGGCATCGGAAATACTCAACTCACCTGAACAGTTCGAGGTCTTTACTGAATCCGTTGAGAATTCTGCCAAACATAAAGGCAACCAGGTCGGTTTTATTGTAAAGCCCCGCTCATTTTGGGGATCGATGGGAGTGACCGAGCATCCCGATCGCACCTCCTTGCTTTGTGCATTACAGAAACTGGATGCGCCAGAAGAGTATCTCGTTGAAGAAAAAATCCAGGGCAGATTATTACATGTTGATGCCGCAGTATTTCAACATAAGGTTATCTATCAAGGCATCGGCGTTTACGCCTGTTCATTACTCTCTTCCGATCAAACCAAACCTGACCATTTTATGTGGCATACTATGTTGCCAGACTCTCCAGATAGCCATAGGTTGTTTGAATTTAACCACCGGGTATTGCAGACATTCAATCTCGAATACGGTTTTACTCATACTGAAATTTTCATTGAAGAAAATACCGGTAACCTCCTACTTTGCGAAACCGCATCACGCCCACCAGGGCTAAGACTATTCGACCTTCATGCGCAAGCCTATAGCAAGCATGCCTTTGATGTCTTTATCAATGCATTAATTTCTCCTGCTTCGATTGGCAAAGAGCCTGCTTTCTCCATAGATAACCCTGATCTCAGTTGCATTGGGATGATCATTTTTAACCCGCCGATTGGAGAAGTAAAATCCATAACGCCTATAAAAAAAATTATTGATGAGCATGTGATTGAATGGGAGCAATATGCTGAAACGGGCTGTTATTTTTCCAACACCCATTACACTGAAAAAATGGGGTATATTATTTGCTCTGCCAACAATGAACATGACTGTCTGAAGTATTTAAACAATTACAATAATAAATTTCATTACACAACCATAAAACAAGATTAATACGATGATAAGATATCTGTTTCTTATTTCTTTATTTATTAATGGCGTTGGCTCCAGCATTCTTGCCGTCGGATACCCCTATATATTATTATCTGAGGGCACGCCAATGACATACTATTATGCCAATATGGGGATCATATTTTTATTTACCTCCATTGGCGCTTTGTTATGGGGCTATAAAATTGACTATTCAACAGACATTTGGAAATTTCGTATTTTTATATTATTAATTGAAATACTTAGCACACTGTTATTATTAATCTTATTATTGAGTAAAATAGCATTTTCTCCCATTATGTTGCTTCTATTTATCTCATTGTTGGAATTTCTTTTTGCCTATGAAATTCCATGGTCACGTGTTGCCTGGCACGAACTTAATGACTGGACAGAACAACAAGGTGGCAAGCATTTGAATGTTTCTCTCTATATTGTTATTGCTACATCGCTTATTTCAGCTATTGGCCCTGGATTTGGTGCTTTACTGGGAATTACTCAAGGGATAGATACGCTTGTGACTATCAAATTATTTTCTCTGTTGCCTTATTTTTATGTCTGTTATCTTATGATAAAAATGCAGATAAAACGGACAGCAGGGAAAAAATCTCAGTTATCCGTTGGGTTACGTGCTGTATTTCGGCAAAGCTATTATAAGACATTTGCCATTGCCATTGTCTTTACAATTTTTGCCAATGCATTTTTGATGGTGGCACTCCCTGTTGTTGTTATGGAAAGTTTGGCGAATGAAAGTTATGGATTGGTCACTCTATTCTATTTACTCAGTGCCCTGATACCCATTTTCTGTACAACATTACTCAATAAAACAAGCATTGATAATCGTATCCAACGTTATCCCATTTCAATATTTATTGGTCTGTTTATATTTGGTATTCTTTTTTTTCAGCTACCCATTTTTTATGCGAAGGCGTTTTTCTATTTGCTCTATAACATCGCAATAATTTATTTCAATATCTTAATTACCAAAACCATTTATCAACAGGGTTTGGAAATGCATCAAGGTCGTCTATTTTCTTTATTTCAGATCACAATGAACTTTTCATTCCCAATAGCTGCAATCACCGTATCCATTGCGCCTGGTTCCACACAATCTTTTTTACCTGTGGCCGGTTTCTCTATACTTTTTCTGATTGCAATAGCTGTTTATTTAATCATTCAAATGAATAAAGTATCTGCTCCAACCCATCATTGGCACAGGTGATATTAACAAAAATATTGATTATTAGGATTATAATATGTCATATCTTAGACCTTACCTCGGTAATGCCAAAATTGCTGATAATATACAATACCGCTTGCAAACCGTTCTTGATAATAAAGCGGTGTTTAGATATGCCACAGAGAGCCAATATTGTCGTCAGGCGGAAAGGCTGTTACAACATATTCTGCATACCCAACATGCCATCCTACTGACAAATGGTACTGTCGCGCTCAAAGCGGCTTTGCTTGGGCTTAGGCCCCAAATAGGGCAATGGGTACTCATTCCCTCCATCTCATTTATCGCTACTGCCAATGCCGTACTCAGTTGCGGATTAATCCCTGTTCTTGTTGATGTCGATGACACTGGCATGATGTGTCCAGAGGCATTAAACAAGACAATAAATCAAATGGATACCAAACCTCTGGCTGTCATTGCCGTTCATTTGGAAGGTACTGCTGCTTCCATTGCTCAGATCGCCCAAATTTGCCAACAACATAATGTGTACCTGATTGAAGACTGTGCACAAGCGATGGGAGTGAATTATCAAAATCAACCTGTAGGCACATTTGGCGAATATGGCTGTTTCAGTTTTCAGGCCAATAAATTAATCAGTAGCGGTGAGGGAGGTTTACTGATTGCCAAAAATAATTCTCTATTCATTAATGCCTGCATGATGACTGACCACGGTGCTGAACGTACCGCAGAGGGCTATCCAGATTGGAGCAATAGTATTGGTTTTGGTGACAATAATAAATTCAATGAAATCCAAGCTGCGTTACTGATTAATCAATTGGAAAATATTGAACAGTTCCGCGCCTTATTAACAGAGCGTTATCAAGCAATCCTGCAATATTTACCCACAGATTGGATCACTGCACGCCCGGAAGGAACGATACCCGTTTCTGTCTGGTTAAAACGCAGCAAATTGCCCAAAGATCGCTTCAATTCAACACTACTATATGATTGGCAAGCCTGGGATCTGGCTAACCATCCGATTATAAAAAATCAGCTTTCCCCCTACTCTGACCGTTTTCCCTGGACTCTACAAAAAAGTCCACTCCCTGTATCAGCATTAGAGAAACATAAAGTCATCTTGAGTGACCGTATTTGCCTGCCTGTACCTATTGATAATGCGACTTACGAAAATGTCTTACAGTGGGCGATGGAAGGAAACCTGTCATGATATTAGACAATAATTTTTTCACCCAACTCAACGGGAATAACCAGCCTGTCCAATATGTGTTGGGGGGTTCTTGTATCTGTTACGCAAAAGGTGTACCAGCCCGACTTTCACTACAAGATTTGATCGATTCTGTGCTGCCAACAATCATCGCTTCGCAGCACAATGCTCCTGTTTATCTCTATTTTCAATCCCATGAAGCAATCATGATGGCCGACTTATTGCATTTTGACCCTCAGCAAGCTAACCACAAAACAATGAGAGAATGGTTAGAAGCCGGCATCGTTTATACTTTGGCGCAGCTGAATATCCCTTTACCCCCAATCTATTGGGTGGATACCTCCGAAGATAAGATCCGCCAGCATATTGATCAATGGGTTCCTCACATCAAAACCGTGTTGCCAACCTCAATGCTATATGGTCTCTACGCCAAAAAACCGGACGCCACTTATCCACAGGGAACAGACGAAGAACAGATGATGTTGGATGTGTATTACCGCAACATTACCCTTTATACCCCCGAATTCCTCAGCACAGCGCTTGAAATTCCTCCAGAGCAAACGCTGTTTGTGGAAAATACCACGCAACAAAAAGCCATCCAGATTTACTATCATGCCATTGGGCAGAATTGCAATATATTGCTCTACACCCCGCCACCAAATACACAAGGAAAGGAAATGTGTTTGGGTAACAGCAATCATAAAATCGAGTTACGTCTCACCGCAAAACAGATTATGCATCGGGCCGCTAAAATTGGTCATGATGATTATTATCAAACCGTCTTTAATCAGCATTCTATTGCCGATATCATGCGAGGCTGGCAATTAAAGGTATTAGGTAATGAAGCATAAAACTGTTGTTGTCATTAGAGGAACACCGGCAAGTGGTAAATCCACAACGTGCAACCACTTGAAAGATGTCATGCTGGCGCAGGGGCTAACTGTCTCCTATTTACCGTGGGATACTTTTCATCATTTTGTTGAACCAAGAACATACCTGACACTAAAAATCATCATGGAAGATACCTTGCGGTTGTTAAAGGTTGCTGATGATTGCCTTGATGCGGGCAGTGACTTGATCATTCTGGATGGCGTATTCATTTATCCTGAAGAAATTGACGCTATCCACTCCCTATTTACGCAAAAAGGTGTCCGAATTCTGCATTATCGGCTCGTTGCGCAGGAGCCAACGCTGATTACCCGTAATCAGGAACGAGCTGTAGAAGATCGTTTACCAGTTTCCCGTATTAAAGAAGTCGTTCAGGATAGTTTGTGGAAGCACAATGTCCCTCATGAAATTGTGCTTGATAGTACGGAATATTCTCCAGACAGTATTGTGGCGCTGATAAGCCAGGCAATTATGCAACCTGAATCAATTGTCCCTCTTGCCAATCCAACGACTTCTCATTTATGGCGTTTAGGAACCGCATTACGTTACCCTGAATTCAGGCGTTTTGAGCATGTTGATCTGGTCTGGCAAGAAGGCCAGCAACAGTGGCAAAGCAATACGTTCTTCGATTTTACTTTTACGGCTCAAGAAGAAAAAGAATTACGCTCTTTTTTACAGCGGCAACCTGTTTTATTTAAGTATCTGAACGCAAAATCCCGCGCCTATTTCTGCCTGCATGATTTAGCGCAACAGCACGGTTTGCAGTGTCATGAAGAAAGCCAATGGTCAGCCCCCATTGTCAACATACCGCCTGAAACAACAGTCGCTGACTTTTTGATCCAGCACTCAACACGATTAAAACGCAGTCTTAAGAAAGCACGCACCCACCCTACTGTCACACGTTACAGTACCTCGGGTCAAACTGAGCAATTGTGGCAAGATGCGCTGTATGTGGACGCCAAAGGCTGGAAAACCACTCAACAAAGTGATATGCGCAGCCTGAACCGTGAAGACCTCCAATATCTCCCTGGCCTGTTATCCAACAGTCACCACTATCATCTGGCAGTCACTTATGACGATAAAGGTACTCCTGGTGCCTGGTCATTGATGATAAATAACGGTGCCGGTCAATGGTATGCCGCTAAATGGGGTTGTAGCTATCTGGGTAGAGAAAAATTAATGGGGATCCATTGCCTGATTAGTCATCTGGAAACGCTCTATTGCCCTTATACTGGCCTTCAGCTTGATCTGTGGGGCAGAGAAAATGAATTCTATGACCAGTTAGCCAATCAATATATTGAGCGTCTTCATCTCAGGATCACACCATGATATCTCACCGCAACCTACTCGCTTTGCAAGGTATACCGTCTCAGCAAGATATCATGTCGCTGGACAATATCATGAACTCTGGCTGTTCAGTCCGGCGTTTTTTCCGCGAAGATCTGCAGGCCGTGGCAGGTCAGGGCTATTGCCTGATGCCAGAGTGGATATGTCAAAGCATGGTTGAATCTGTTTACGCAGCCAATTGGCAGCCACTTTTCTATCCTGTTTTATCGCCAGAACAAGCCAGCATGATTTTGCAAGCGGATATCCAGGCTATGATGGCAATGCTAAACTCTCTTCCACAACCATGTGCCATACTTCTCGCCCATCCTTTAGGTTATATCGACCCAGGATGCAGAGAATTTTTGCGAGAAATTCAAAGCAACCACAATATTTATGTATTTCTGGATCTTTCTCAGGGTTATGGCAGGAAAGAGTGTTTACAGGAACTCCCGCATGTTCATGCCGCTTATTATTCTTTCAACGGCAATAAACTTCTCAGTACCGGTGGAGCATTGCGTCTTCGTCTCACAAACAGAGAGCATATTCCCGCTGCTGTCAGAAATATTTTGACTGCCTTTTATACCGCAGCCGAAGAAAAATTCGCGGTATTGAGAAAGCATCTGCAATCTCACTTTATTGAAGATGATATCCACAACGTCTCACTGTACGCGTCTTACCAATCAAGCCCCTACCGTACCGTATTAAATTGGGAGAAATGTTCTCCCTCCCTGCAAACATTACTTAAACATCAGGGCCTGGTTCAGCCGTTACTCGCCAACCCCCGACAAGAAAAAGCGTATTCCAGCTTAAATTATCATCAATGGTGTGAGAAAGTGATGTTGATGTTTAGTTCACCAAGAGTTGAATGGAGTCAGTAATATGTTAGAACTCAAACAAGTTACCCCTCAATCTCCCTTGTGGAATTCATTTCTTCATCTTTATGGAGAATATTTTCAACGCCATTGGCCAGAAGTCTTTGGGGATCAACCAGAAGAGGTGATTGCAAAGGAAAATCATACTATCCTTGAACAACGCATCCTGCAAGGTGACAGGGGGCTGTTTTTGTTGCTAAATGCCGGGCAATTAGCGGGATTAGCCAATGTGTATCTTGAACGGGAAGGGAAAGTGACCCTGAATATTGCTGAATTTTATATCAGGGATGAATATCAGCGCCAGAAACTGGGTTATGGATTATGGCATGCCATGTTGCAATGGGGACGTCGCCACGGTGCCACACATGTTCATCTGGAGACAGATACAGGAAAAAATGCCACCTTTTTTTGGCAATCTCATGGACTTTCAAGCCATCAAATAGAGGGACGCATACACTACAATGGTCCCATTCCCCCCTTAAAGATACTGTGGATCAGACATGGACAAATTATCCCGCTTGACCATCTCGATTACTGCCCTGAAGATAATGTGATCGCTCTTGATGCCACATCAATCAAACAGGCTGAAAAAATTGGTAGACGAATATTGGGGAAACTGCCGTGGCAAAATATTTATACCTCACCTCAACGTCGGGCGCTTGAAACGGCCAGAGCACTCAGTTCAGCATATCAATCTTGTTCAATACAAGAAACTGATGCACTTTGTGAATTCTTTCCAAAAGAGCTTATTGGCCTGAAACTGGCAGATATTCCGCATCGCTACGGTGAAGATTATGCTTATCGGTTACTGTATACCCCCCTTGATTCCCCTTTCAAAGATTCAGAACAAGTGACCGACGCAGCTGATAGAATTCATCGTTTTATTATGCAAATTGGCGATGAACTCTCGATGTCTTCTATGCGGATTATTATCTCCCACCAAAATTTACACAATATTTTCTTAGCTCATTTAATGACAAATAATCTCAATCTTTCTGGCCGATTACATCTTAATAACCTCCATGGTAGTACCTTTTTATATTGTCCCTATACTAAACAATTTGATATAGAAAATGTAAATATTCCTTTATGAGAGAGCAATATGTTAAAAAATATGCCATATATTATTTTTGACGCCGATCCCTTCTGTTTTGGCCCAATATCCACCACGTTAAATGTGGTGGAGAGATTAAAGCGTCGGAATAAATTAACGCCGGACACTAAATTTATTTTATTAGGCACACTGACTTCTTCTCAATTAGGTGAGAAATCCGGCCTGTTTGATGAAATTTATGAATGTGATACCACTTCAGTTACAGAACTTTCACGCTATTCTGAGCTTATTTCTGGTGCAAGTTTGTATATCATTAATACTAACCTTAACTCGATTGATTTCGTTTCAACGCTTAATCCATCCATTATCTATATCGACACACTATTTTGGATGTGGGATGATCTTCATGTTGACCTGCACAAAACTGAAAAAACATTTATTCAAGACTTTCATGGAATAGAACGTAATATTGAGCGATTCCATGATAAGCTTGGTGATTATCAAGTTATTCCACCAATTCTTCACAATTCTCTGCAACAATGCATAATGGATGATCATCCTCCAGAAGGGATATTAATTACTCTTGGTGGTATTGATACAGTCTACGCCGATACCACAGATTTTTATTATCATTTCCTCGAAGAGTTATTGTCTATTCCCTATCTGCAAAATGAAACCAACATTACTATTGCAGGAGGAGGTAAAACTATCGTAAATTTGGCAGAAATTTTTGCCAAAACGCATCCTCATATTCATATTGGCTGTTTTTCAAGACATGATTTTCTGCAAAAATTACACCGTGCCCGTAAGGTATTAGCCAATCCTGGTCTGACAACATTTTATGAATGCGTCGCTCTCAATAAAGATGTTTTTTTCTTACCACCACAAAACTATAGTCAGCAATTACAATTAGCTGTGTATCTACAAAATTATTATCGTCAGGAATACGGTTTCTTATGGCAACCGGAATATGGTTATCCTGATATCCCCCCATATCTACCAGAGAAAGACGGATTAGCATTAATTAAAAAATGCAATAACTTATTCATTAATAACCCTAAAGAACGAAAACGGGCTATAAATAAGATAAGTCAATTTCTTGAAAAAGAAAAAAACAACACTAATTCTTGTCATGACATTTTTCAAAATAATTCAGATGATATTATTGCTGATTACATTGAAAATAGGGCATCCAATCAAAAAATATAATACACAATCATAACTTATGATATAATACAACAATGAGAATATCATTTATTCCGATAATCATTTTTAATATCTGTATAAAGAAATAAATTATTATCATCTATTCATATACTCGATAAACTTCAAGTTGCAATCCGCAAGACGATGCGAGGCATTATATTTCCCCACGCATCGGGGAAATATAACATGCATCCTGAAGTTGGATTGGTATAAATATTAAAACTTATTTCCATAAGAGGCGGCTCTATGTCCATAATATTTTCTGATGTTAAAGTATTTGTTGGTGGCCCTATCCAACATGCATTGAAATTAAGGGTATTAGACACTAATTTACAAGTTCACATTAAATCTGCTATTCACCATCTGGAATCACTTGGTGCAGAAGTTTTTTCGGCCCATCGTACAGAACAATTCGGCGGAACAACGCACTTATTTACTCCAGAAGAAGTCTCCCAACGGGATCGCCAATGGATGGAGCAATGTGACATTTTCGTTGCCATTTTGCCTGTCTGTCCACAACAGAAACAACTAATGAGAACAGATGGTACTCATATTGAATTGGGTTGGGCTTCCGCCTTAAGACGCCCAATCATATTAGTCACCGAAAAACCCTTTGATAACTCTGCCAGCCATTTACTAAAAGGCCTGTCTGCTATTGCTTATGTTCATCATATCCCTCTGAATGATTTTGTCTATGACCCGGCTATATTAAGCCATACAATTCAATCTATTATAGAAAAGAAAGTTACTCCAAAATCTTCAGCCGTTGCATGAAACGGAAATAGTAGGGGCTAACGCCCCTATTCACTATATTTTACTTATTATGGATGATTATCTGAATTATCGTGGACCAGCTCGCTGTGCCAGTTAATTAATTCGTCACGTAATTTTTCTGGTAATACTGCAACATGACACCCTTCTATTGCACCTGCTAATGCAAGCAACAAACTGACATTTGTTTTTTTCCTATGCTGCTGGAGTTTAAGGTAAGTTGCTTTTGCCCCCAATATTCTTAATTCTTCTACTTTAGAAATACCCACTTTCCATAATTGCCTTTCTAAAGCGATCCCTAAATTAGGAAGATCTTTAAGCCTAAGAGGTATTTTTTGCCTATTTATCATTTCTTTCATTGTGTATTGGTAGGCTAAATTGACATACTCAAATAATTGTTTTTGATCCTGCCAAAGTGATTCATTAACACGGTAATACCGCAAAGTCACAGGTATTCCTCTTTTTAAATAAATAAATTTTTCCATTCCCCTGGCTTTAAATAGTACCTCAGCGTGACTATTCCCTCGTAAATAAAGCTCTCCATCAGAACTGATGGCAAATAAAACATCATCAATTAACAATCCAATGCCGCCAAATTGAGATTTTTTCTTAAGCTTTCCCAGTGAAGATACACCATGCTGCAATTGAACAAAACTAGCTCCAGATAAAAACATTTTTTATCACTCCATGAATCACATTCCAAAGTAATGTTTGATCATGCCTTCTGTTAATAAAATAGATAACCAGAACAATTAATTAAAACCATACGCAATCTATTTCCAACTGCCAATCGTTAAGGCATAAAAATCCTAATTTCTGTAAATTTTTGCGAAGCGCTTTGAAAAAAAGAGACTTGCTTTTAATCAAATATCGTTATACTGTATATATATACAGCTTGTTATGACGGGGAACATTATGAGCATTCGATCAGCGTGGGCATATCTCACTGAGAAAACAACAGCAGCTGCTAACACAACCGTGAACGAACATAAAACAGACAAAAAAGTGGTTGGGATGACCATGAAAAGAGTGTCTTTTGTGGAACCACTTCAATGCACTTCACACACGATAAAAGGCATGGTCAGTGAGCTGGTTTACAATGAACACCAGCCTGTCATTAATCACATTCTTCTTCCTTTATTGCACCAGTCTGGAAAAGAAAATCGATGGTTACTTTGGGTAAATCCTAATAAGCGGTTAAATCGCCAATGGTTAATCGATGCCGGGCTTCCTTTAAATAAAATTGTTCAACTAAACCAAATCCATCCTATTGCTTCAATTAGTGCTATGGAAAAAGCGTTGGCAAGCGGCAATTATAGTGTTGTATTGGGTTGGTTGCCGGAGTTATCAGAATATCAATTAAATACGCTACAAATCGCTGCTCAAAAGGGTATTACCCTCGGTTTTATTATGCGACCACAAAATTTATCACATCCATTTATTACACAAGCGAATAAGCTACAAATTCATTCTGATTATTATCATTGAGTTAAATTAGGATTAATCCCAATATTTTTTATGAAAAATTAAGCTATTCGTTGATAGTTATTATTGTTTGTAATGAAAATCAATATATTAATACTGTAAACATTGTAAATGTTGGTCAAAAATACTTATTTTTTGTCAGTCAATAATTAATTTTTTGCGCCATGAGTCACAGTGCACTTGTAACTTTTTAACTTCGTTGTAGACTTTACACAGTTTAGGGAGTTGTGCTTACCGCTCTTATATTTCAGAACACATCTTCTGATAAAAGCACAGTTACCTAACAGAACATTTTAACCAGTGGCTAACAATAAGGCTTTTAAAGCCAATTGCCTATTTGGATGATAACGAGGCGTAAAATGAAAAAGACAGCTATCGCAGTAGCAGTGGCAGTAGCAACTTTCGCAACTGCTGCTCAAGCAGCTCCAAAGGACAACACCTGGTATACCGGTGCTAAACTGGGTTGGTCTCAATACCATGACGTAAATTTCTACGGTAATGGTTATGATAACCGGATTGGTAACGGCTCTACCCATAAAAGTCAGCTAGGTGCGGGTGCTTATGTCGGTTACCAAGCAACCCCATACTTAGGTTTTGAACTGGGTTACGATTGGTTAGGTCGCATAGCTTATAAAGGCAGCACCGATAATGGCGCTTTCCGTGCCCAAGGTATTCAGCTGACCACGAAACTGAGTTACCCAGTGCTGGACAATCTGGACGTTTATACTCGCCTTGGCGGTATGATATGGCGTGCAGACTCTTCTGCAACCTATAATGCCAATGCAATCGCTGGAACGGGTGAAAAAGACCAGCGTAGACTGAAAAACGACGACACAGGTGTTTCTCCTCTGGCCGCGATTGGCGTCGAATACGCATTGACCAAAAATCTGGCAACCCGTTTGGACTACCAGTGGGTTAACAATATCGGTCATGCCACTACCGTTGGTGCCCGTCCAGATAACGGCCTGTTGAGCGTTGGCGTTTCTTACCGTTTCGGTCAGGATGAAGCTGCGCCAGTCGTTGCACCAGTAGCACCTCCTGTTGTGCCAGTGCCTGTCGTTGAAAATAAGAGCTTTACTCTGCGCTCTGATGTTCTGTTCAATTTCAACAAATCAACACTGAAAGCAGAAGGTAGACAAGAACTGGACAACCTTTATAACGAACTGGCTAAAATCGACCCAACGCAGGGCAAGGTTCTGGTACTCGGTTACACTGACCGCATCGGCAGCCAAAATTACAACCTGCCATTATCTCAGAAACGTGCTCAGTCCGTCGTAGATTATCTGGTTGCTAAAGGCATCCCAGCAGATAGCATTCAGGCTGAAGGTCGCGGTAAGAACAATCCTGTTACTGGTTCTATCTGTGACAAAATTAAAGTTCGCACTAAACTTATCGACTGCCTGGCTCCAGATCGTCGTGTAGATATTAATATTCAGGGCACGACTGAAGTGACCACTCAACCCAATGCGGTTCAGTAATATCGTTATCATCAAGTCAATAAAAACCCCATTTTAGTGGGGTTTTTATCTGTCTATCGTGGGCTTATTTCCCTAATATTGCTTCCAAATCCTGCTTCAAACTCGACATTTGGTGAGTATACTTTTCCCGATATTCCGCATCTTCCAATAACTGTATGATGGTTTCTGACAGGGTATTGCCACGACGTCGGGATAGCGCTGAAAGCCGCTGCCAAACACGAAAATCCAAATCAATGGATTTCTTACGCGAATGTTGATGTTCAGCATTAAAATGACGTTTACGTCGCGCCCTAATCGTTTGCTTCATTCGGTTAGACAAATCTGGATTCATATGTAAAGAAATCCATTTCAATACCTTGACTGGCTCGCTTTCTAAATACATTAATTCATTGACCGCATCTTGCGCTGCACTTTTTTCAATGTATTTAGTAATCGGCTCACCTTCACGGTGTTTTTTTGCCAAATAAGCCCATTTCCAGCCACATTCCAGATTTTCCAATTGTTGATATTTCATTTCATCTCTCAGTGACAGCGTAACTTAAATCAAGCATAGCAACTATTTCTTTAAATTGCCTATAACAACACAGAATATTGGCATATCTTACAAGCAATGAAAGCGCTGGCCCAAATGTCGTTTCTTTCAAAATTCTGGCATGTTGGTTCATTGCCTAATCTTGTATAATAAATGATTCCCTTTTCACTATATGATGTAGCTATCACCTTGACGAATATAAAACTAGACTGGCAGGCATTACAGCCAAACAATGCGCCTTATCAGGCACTCTTTAATTCTGTCGCTGAATTGTCCCCCATTACAATGGATGTGGCTCAACCCAGGCTGCATAGTGGGTTATCCCTGTTTTGTCAGGCCTCCCTGCGTCAACCTTTTATGCTGCTGAAAGCAGAAGAAAGTGATGTTTATCTGTCTCTTCTATCCAATACTGTTTCCTCCCTGCTGCCGGAGAGCTGCCCTAATATCGGTGGTTATTACCAGATAGAGCACCAAACCATCACCTTGCACTCTTCAGGGGAAGGTACTTTTGCGCCAACTGAACGAGTTGCTTACCGTGAGTGGATTGAGCCAGAGCAATTATTTGGCAATGTCTATACGCACCAAGGAATACTTCAACTACAACCAGGCCTTATCCATCAAGTCAATGGTGGAATTTTAATTTTGCCTCTGCGCACCCTGCTTTCTCAGCCATTGATGTGGGTGCGTCTCAAGCAGATGATTATTCAGCGCCGTTTTGACTGGTTGTCACACGATGAAAATCGTTCCCTGCCATTGCCGATACCGCCAATGGAATTGGATCTGCGTCTGATTTTAGTCGGTGACAGGCTCAGTCTCGAAGAATTACAGGCCATTGAACCTGAGCTGACAAGCAATGCATTGTATGGCGAATTTGAGCTGGATATGCCTTTTCATGCAGAAGATGATCTCACAATATGGTGCCAGTACGTTAATGGAATCATTCAGCAACAAAACTTGCCGCCATTAAGTGCTGATGCCTGGCCTGAATTGATCAAACTTGCTACCCGTTACACAGAAGATCAATTCCGGTTACCTCTGGATCTTCCTTGGATACAGCAAAAATTGGCAGCCGCAGCTAATTATCAGCAGGAAAAGCAGATCACCAGACATTCCCTGCAACAAGCGGAAGATAATCGTACCTGGCGTCATGGTTATTTGGCTGAACGCAGCGTAGATGAAATTCTGAAAGGCCAGATATTGATTCACACGCAAGGCTCAGTTATCGGTCAAATCAATGGGCTATCCGTACTCGAATATCCTGGCCATCCTGAACCAATGGGTGAACCTTCCCGTATCAGTTGTGTTGCACACTTAGGGGATGGGGAATTTATCGATGTAGAACGCAAGGTTGAATTAGGCGGCAATATTCATGCAAAAGGCATGATGATCATGCAGGCTTATTTAATTTCTGAATTGAAATTAGATCAACCACTACCGTTCTCTGCTTCGATTGTATTTGAACAATCCTATAGTGAAGTGGATGGAGACAGTGCTTCACTCGCCGAATTGTGTGCCCTTATCAGCGCCTTGTCACAACAACCTATTGACCAGCAAATTGCCGTTACTGGTGCCGTAGATCAATTTGGTTATGTCCAACCTATCGGTGGCGTTAATGAAAAAATTGAGGGTTTCTTCCGTATATGTCACTACCGGGGGTTAACCGGTCGTCAGGGTGTCATTATTCCAACCACAAATGTTCAACATTTGTGCCTAAATCAAGATGTTATTGATGCGGTAAAAAATGAGCAATTTCATATTTGGCCAGTTGAGCATGTTTCTGAGGCTGTATCATTGTTAACGGGGATCCCTTATTATGATCCACAAAAAGAACACTTGTTAGCTATGATATGTGAACGCATTGCCCAAGCTAATATTCAAGAACGACCCCGGCTTCCCTGGTTTCTCCGCTGGCTAGATTAACTCCATCACTATCTGATCGGAGTTGTTGAGCGTACAAGTGTACGCTACTCTCTAGCCCTACACGATTATAAGGCTATCTGTGAATATGTTTAAAAAACAAGAGTCCTACACGAAAGAAGAACTTCAAGCCTCTGGGCAGGGTAAATTGTTTGGTGAAAATGGGCCACCACTGCCTTCTGGCAATATGCTGATGATGGATCGCGTCACGAAAATGACAGAAACCGGCGGGATTTACAATAAGGGGTATATCGAGGCTGAACTCGATATCAACCCTGAGCTGTGGTTTTTCGATTGTCATTTTGTTAATGATCCTGTCATGCCCGGCTGCCTTGGCCTTGATGCCATGTGGCAGCTTGTCGGTTTCTTCCTGGGCTGGATCGGTGGAGAAGGTAAAGGCCGTGCACTCGGCGTTGGGGAAGTCAAATTTACGGGGCAGGTATTACCAACAGCCAAAAAAGTGACCTATCGCATTAATCTCAAGCGTGTCATTAATCGCAAATTAATTATGGGCCTGGCTGATGGTGAAGTTCTGGTCGATGGCAAACTGATTTATACTGCAACTGATTTGAAAGTAGGCTTGTTTAAGGATACTAGTGCCTTTTAATGAATGATAGCCTCTCTGAGCACCTCCGCGACTACGGAGGTGCTTCGTCTTTTTGATTAACCCACATACGATCTTCTTGCGCCTGGCACCATCCCCCTATGCATACTCGGTTAACGTTGCAAAGAGAGTTGCCGGGCAATGGATTTGCCTAACTGGCTGTAACCCTTAGCTAATGTAAGCACTAATTCAGCGTAGCCATCTTTTTCCTGCTTCAACTTAAGACTGAATGACCGCCTTATCACGCTGTCTGGGTTAGACAATATCCAATAGCCTTCAATCAATACCTGACCATCATAGCGCCCGTGAAAAGCAGTTATCGTGATATCCAGCGCATCTGCGTCTTTTTCTAATTCCTGCTGAGAAACCAAACGATATGGAAATGCTGCGCTCAGTTCTGAAATCAATACTTGTTGTAACTGTTGCTGCAATGGGCTAGCCCATAAATGGTTCGATGCATTGATATAGCTCACCTCCCCTGTCTGATACACAATTCCTGGAGCGGCAAGGTAGTCAACAAGGTTAACCCTTTTTATCCACAACTGCCGTTCATGTTTAGCCCCTAATTTACCTTCCTGCGATACCAAGTTATCCAGGACCGGTAACTGATAATATGTTTTTTGTGGCTGGCTATCGCTGCATCCTGCAATCAACCCACTTCCAACAATAAACATACTGGCGGAAATAAAAAATGCCAATTTTGAAATCAATTTTTTCATCAGTCAGGTGCCTTTTTGGGTTCAGGATCTTTTATCGCTTCAGCTTCAAATACCAATGCATTACTCTTGTTATTGAGCGTCTTTAAAACAGGTTGTAATTCACGTAATACCTGCTCCAACTGTTGCATATTATCCATCAGCTGACTATAAGCGGGTGAGCCTGGCTGGATCCCCTGCATACTGCGGTTCAACTCATTTAATGTATTTTGTATATCTTTAGGCAATTCCTGTGCTTCCTTACTTGCAAGAACGCGATTTAATTCATCCATTGTTTTCTGCGCTGTTTTGATTGCTGTTTGACTTTCTTTAAGCGTCTGTGTTGCCTGAACAAGCACCGGTTCAATCGGCATATTGTTGATCTTATCCAGCACCGTAATGACTTTTTGTTGAATTTGCGCCAAGCCACTACTTACTGTAGGCAAAATCTTATAACCTGAGATTTCATATGGGCCTTTCCAGGGTTTCTCATTAGTGAAAAAGTCCAGATCAATAAACAACGCACCTGTGAGTAAATTGCCCGGTTTCAAAGTAGCTCTCAACCCTCTGGCAATAGTTTCCTTCAATTCGTTATCTGTGTTGAATCCATTACCTAACTCTTTCACAAATCGTCCAGGCTCTACATGAATCAATACAGGAATACGGAAGTCATTGTCGATGCGCTGCTTAATATCTTCACTATAAAAAGGCACTCTTGCTACCGTTCCTACTCGAATACCACGGAACTCGACAGGCGCTCCCGGCTGTAAGCCACGCACAGAATCAGAGAAAAACAGTAAAAAGTCTGTATGTTCTGCATACAGGGCGTTTTGGATACTTTTCTCGCTATCGTAGAGTCTAAAGACCTCTTTTTCCTTCACTGAATTACCCAGTTCCCAACCTTTTGGTACATCAAAACTCACACCACCGCCAAACAAAGTCGATAATGAAGTAACTTCAACCCGTATACCTTGTGATGACATATCAAATGTGACACCACTGTCTTTCCAGAATCTGACATTTGTAGTCAGTAAAGCGTCATAAGGTGATTTAACGAAAATTTGGTAACGAACCAATCGGGATGTTGGATCAAAAGTGCCGGCCTCAACTGAACCCACACGATATCCCCGAAATAGCACTGGATCTCCGAGCGTTAATCTTCCTGCTTTTTCACTGGTCAGGATCAGACGAATACCTTTTGCATCAGGGGAAGCTAGCGGGGGGGCATCAAGCAATGAAAAGCGGCTTTCTTCTTCGCCTTGTGTGCCGGGCTGTAATTCGATAAAAACACCGGACAGTAATGTACTCAGACCAGAAACACCTTCACGGCCAATCTGAGGTTTCACAACCCAGAAAGCAGTATCTGTACGTAACAAGCGACTCATTCCATCATTGAGACGGGCTTTAATAATAACTTGCCCCAAGTTTTCGCTCAAAGACACGTTTTCGACAACACCAACGTCAACACTGCGGCTTTTAATTTTAGTTTTACCTGCCTCAATACCTTCAGCATTAGACGTAATCAATGTGACTTCCGGTCCCTGATGACTGAAATGGTAAAACAGTATCCAAGCCCCAATCAGCACAGTAATAATTGGTACGATCCATACAGGTGACCAACTCTTAAGTTTACGAATTCTGGCCTGAGTCAGATCTTCTTCTTTATCCGTCACCTTATAACTCCTCATTCTTATGTCGCTCAAATTTACGATTGGCTTTGTCCCAGGTTAAACGCGGATCGAACATGATTGATGCAAACATCGTCAAAATAACAACCAGGGCAAACAGGACCGCGCCCAGGGCAGGATAAATACTCATCAGTTGTCCCATGCGAACCAACGCGGATAGGACGGCAATAACAAATACATCAATCATTGACCAACGCCCAACAAACTCCACCATTTCATAAACAAAATTCATCTTTTCGGAGTCATGGCTTGTCTGACTTTTTGCATCCCAGCATAACCAACCAATAGCCAGCATTTTCAATAAAGGTATCATGATACTGGCAATAAAAATAACCATTGCAACAGGATATGAGCCAGAACCCCAAAGCAAAATAATGCCTTCCAGAATGGTGGAATTAATTTGCTGTCCCAGTGCCTGAGTCACCATGATAGGTAAAATATTCGCTGGAATATAAAGTATGGCTGATGTTATCAGGAGTGCCATTGTGCACTGAAGGCTATTGCGGCGGCGAGCCCCCCCTTTGGTATGGCATCGTGGGCACCGGGATTGTTGGGCGGGCAAGATGGCGGTACAACTTTGGCAAAGCCTGACACCTTGCACCAGGCCGGGCTTTCCTGCCTGCAAGGTATGGCAAACTTTAGGTGCCGGAGCAATTTCATTCCAAAACCAATGCCTGTCAAGGCACTGAAATGCCCTGACCTGAAACAGACAAAACAAGCAGTAAGGGAAAAAACTCAGACCGATACTGATTTCACCATGTGCGATAAGTTTAACAAAGCTGACTAACACGCCCGCCAGGAAGATTTCTGCCATACACCATGTCTTCATCTTAAACAGAATGCGCGCCAACTCTATTTTCAAGCGGCGCGCCATTTTAGCGTTCTGACATAAGAGGATGATGGCAACCATACAAAATGTCGGCACAAGCTGAACGAAGACCAAAAAAAGCGCAGCCATGCTGGAGTAGTCTTCGTTGAACATCACTTGGGGGATCTGAGTCAACTTTATTTCACTCACAATCCCCGCCACACTCATGCTAACAAAAGGAAACAGGCAAGCGAGAAAAAGCATGATTAATGCGCTTAATGCATAGCCTGTTGGTTGATTGCGTGGCTCTCGCCATTTTGCTGTCAGTAACGCATGACACCGTGGACAAACCGCCTTTTTCCCTTGTTCCAAATCAGGCACAGCCACCAGCATGTCACACTGGGGACAAAGAACCAGCTTATCGTGCTGGTGGTTATTGGAACACAAAGTGTTTCTCCTTTAGCAAAAACCCCAAGTTTCTTTTATGCGGCAGCTATTATCCATTTTTCATCATTTCCAATTCCTGCCAGCGATCAAACGCTTTTTCCAATTCTTGTTCTTTATTTGCCAGTTCATTCAGAACATTTTGCGTAATTTCATGGGGTTGATTGAAGAACTCCGGGTCACTGACCTGAGATTGCAATTTATTTATCTCTTCTTCTAATTTCTCTAATAATAATGGTAGTTGTTCTAATTCACGCAGTAAATGGTAACTTGGCTTATTGTTTGTTCGTTTAGGTGATTGTTTCGGCTTAACTACCTTGTTTTCAGCACTAACTATTTTCTCCGAAGCCTGGCGCAGGGAAACTGTTTGTGCCTGTTGCTGCTGGGCATCGTAATATCCCCCCGTATAATTGTTGATTTCACCGTTGCCTTCAAAAATCCAGCATTCAGTGACTGAATTATCAACAAATTGGCGGTCATGGCTGACCAAAATCACGGTTCCGGTATAGCTATCAACTAATTCTTCAAGTAACTCCAATGTTTCAACATCAAGGTCATTGGTCGGCTCATCAAGAATAAGCAAGTTACTTGGTTTCAAGAATAGACGAGCCAGCAATAAGCGATTGCGCTCACCACCAGACAACGCGCGTACAGGGGTCATCGCGCGTTTGGGATGGAACAGGAAATCCTGCAAATAACCCAATACATGACGGGAACGTCCATTAACCATGACTTCCTGTTTACCTTCAGCGAGGTTATCCATAACGGTCTTATCCGGGTCCAGTGCGGCACGATGCTGATCAAAATAAGCCACTTCAAGTTTGGTCCCACAATGAATACGCCCGCTATCTGCTGACAAATCGCCTAACATTAATTTCAATAATGTCGTTTTACCGCAGCCGTTTGGTCCCACTAACGCAATTTTGTCACCACGTTGGACTTTAGCCGAAAAATTTTTGACTAATGTTTTACTACCAGTCTGGTAATTCACATTTTCCATTTCAAACACAATCTTACCGGAACGTGTCGCTTCTTCGACCTGCATTCTCGCCGTTCCCATAACATTGCGGCGTTCAGCATGTTCCACACGTAATGCTTTCAATGCCCTTACCCGGCCTTCATTACGGGTACGCCGTGCTTTAATACCCTGACGGATCCAAACTTCTTCCTGCGCCAGTTTTTTGTCAAATTCGGCATTCTGCAACTCTTCAACCCGCAGCGCCTCTTCTTTTCCATCAAGATATTTATCGTAATTTCCCGGCCATGAGGTCAGCTTTCCGCGATCCAGATCAACAATACGTGTCGCCATGTTGCGAATGAATGAGCGGTCATGGGAAATGAAGACAAGGCTGCCATTGAAGTCTTTCAGGAAATTCTCCAGCCATTCAATAGTATCAATATCAAGATGGTTGGTTGGTTCATCAAGAAACAGCACTTTTGGGGAGCAAACCAGCGCCCTGCCCAATGCCGCCTTACGCAACCAACCACCAGACAATGAAGCGAGTTTCGCTTCTGCTGGCAAGGAGAGTTGTTTTAATACGTCACTAATCCGGCTATCCAATGTCCATAGGCCATGGATATCTAGCACTTCCTGCAACTCAGCCAGATGGTTGAGATTTTTCTCGCTAGGATCGGTTTCTACCAAACGCAAAACATGATGGTACGCTTTGATGTATTCAGCCTGCTCTTTTACCCCTTCCGCAACAAAATCAAATACCGTACCTTCTATGTCACGAGGAGGATCTTGCTGTAAGCGCGCAACAATCAGATCTTGTTCATAAATCACCAGGCCATCATCCAATGGTTGTTCTTTTGCCAACACACGCAACAATGTGGATTTTCCCGCACCATTGCGCCCAACCAGACAGACTCTTTCGTTTTCTTCAATATGCAGTTCAGCATTATCCAACAGCGGCGCATCACTGAATGATAACCAAGCACCGGATAAATTAATCAATGACATAATGTTATTTGCCCTCGCCAACGTGATGCAGCAACCAGCAGTTATGGATCTGATTATTACGGGTAAAATCCTGAGATAAAGTCTTTTCTGTTATTTCGTTTGCAACCAGACCTAGCTTATTTAATTCAGCAAAATCCATTTTAAAACCCCGTTTATTATTGGAGAACATTAAGGTTCCACCCGGACGTAACAGACGTTTTAATTGTTTCATTAATTCGATGTGATCACGCTGAACGTCAAACGTGTTTTCCATTCGCTTGGAGTTAGAGAATGTTGGCGGATCAATAAAGATGACATCAAATTGTTCACGCGTCTGAGCTAACCATCCTAAGCAATCAGCCTGAATCAAGCGGTGCTGATGCCCGGTTAAGCCATTAGCCTGTAAGTTTTTCTCGGCCCATTCAAGATAAGTGCGAGACATATCGACCGTAGTTGTCGAACGCGCACCTCCCAATCCTGCATGAACTGTTGCCGAACCGGTATAGGCAAATAAGTTAAGGAAATCCTTGCCTCGGCTCATCTCACCCAATTTTTTGCGCGCGATACGGTGATCAAGGAATAATCCCGTATCTAAATAATCAGTCAGGTTAACCCAGAATTTCGCACCATATTCGTTGACCAAAAAGAATTCTTGCTTCTCAGCCATTTTTTCATACTGGCTTTTGCCTTTCTGACGTTGGCGCGTTTTCAGGATCAGTTGGTTGGATGATAAGCCGAGCACATTCATTGTTGCACTGATCACATCAAACAGGCGTTGACGGGCTTTATTGACATCCACAGATTTCGGGGGCGCGTATTCTTGCACAACGATTTTATCGGCATAGCGATCAACAGCAACATTGTATTCAGGTAAATCCGCATCATATAAACGATAACAATCAATACCCTGCTGCTTGGCCCATTTACTGATTTTTTTCTCATTTTTACGCAGACGGTTAGCATAATCTTCCGCGATACCGATATCCAGTGACTGAGGTTTATCCGTTAGCTGTTCACTTTTCTGGATGAAATAATTCTTCTGGATACAATCCAGAGGGCCATTTTTAGCCTTAAATTCACGCTCTGCGCGTAATTGCAAACAACCCAACAATTCAGGCGAAGCACTAAACAGTGATAAACGCCAGCCAGGGAAACGGGCTTTCATCACGCGACCCAATACACTGTGCAATGCAATCAATGCAGGTTCACTTTCAAGACGTTCTCCATAAGGCGGGTTGCTTAATACCGTGCCCTCTGCTCCTTCCGGCAGAGGGTTTTCCAGTTTACTGGCATCTCCCTGCTGGAACTGGATCAATTGGGACACCCCGGCCCTACGTGCATTTGAACGTGCCATATCCATGACACGGCGATCAATATCTATGCCAAAAAAGCGGGAAGTCGTTTCCTGTAGCCCCTTACGGAAACGGACCTGTGCTTCTGTAGTCACTTCACGCCAGATTGTTTCATTGAATTGCAACCATGATGTGAATCCCCAATGCTTACGATACAAGCCGGGGGCGCAATCTGCCGCCATCATGGCCGCTTCTATCAGCAACGTTCCTGAACCACACATTGGGTCAACCATTGGCGTTCCTGCATTCCAACCAGAACGTAAAATGATCGCGGCAGCAAGGTTCTCTTTCAGTGGTGCTTGTCCAGCCAGATCACGGTAGCCACGGATATGCAGGCTATCGCCACTCAAATCGAGTGACACGGTGGCTTTCTCTTTATTCAGGAAAACCTGGATACGGACATCAGGTTGTTGTTTAGCAACATCAGGACGTTGTTTTATTTTGCGCATAAAACTGTCGACAATCGCGTCTTTTACTTTCAATGCGCCATATTGTGTATTTCTGATCTCCTCATTCGTGCCGTTGAAATGAACAGAAAACGTACTGTCAACTGAGAAAATCTCGCTCCAGTCAATGGACTGGACACCAAGATACAGATCCAAATCACTATAAACTTTAAATTCGTTAAGTGGCATCATGATACGGGATGCCAGTCTGCTCCACAGCAAACTTTTATACATCATCCGATCATCACCCTGAAAATGAACCCCACCCTGGGCAATCCTACAGGATTGCGCTCCCAGGATTTCCAGTTCGTTCTTTAACAGTTCTTCCAGTCCACGTGCCGTGCTGGCAAAGAGAGAGTTCATCTTATTAATCACCACAAAAGTTCACCACCAAAAAAATTGTGGCACATTATAGCCAATACCTTCGACATGTCCTAAAGTTGCTGACACAATAAAGATAAAAATACTTTGGCAAAGATAAAAATATTTGGGAGATAATGGATGTTAACTCTGTCGCGCCTCTATACCTACCCCGTCAAATCCATGCGTGGATTACAACTCTCTCATTCTCTCGTCAATGAAAGTGGCCTGATGTTTGATCGCAACTTTATGATCACCACCACAGAGGGGACTTTTATTACTGCCCGCCAACATCCACAGATGCTGCTATTTACTCCAGCTATGCTCCATAACGGTCTGTACTTGCAGGCACCAAACGGAGAAAGCGCCACTGTACTTTACGATGATTTTAAAGAGGAGCGCCTCCCCACTGAAGTTTGGGGAAATCATTTTACCGCGTTAGTCGCTCCTGAGAGGGTGAATAGTTGGCTCAGTGGCTTCTTTAATAAACCTGTACAATTACGCTGGCTCAGTGAGGAACTAACACGACGGGTCAAGAAATTCCCCGATATTTCTTTATCATTCGCAGATGGTTTTCCCTATTTAATTATCAATGAAGCCTCTTTTCATGCCTTACAGCAACGCTGCCCTGCCAGTATTAAATTGGAGCAATTCCGTGCCAATATCCTTGTCACAGGAGCAACCCCTTTTGAAGAAGATAGCTGGCAAACCATCCAAATCGGCGATATTGTTTTCGATCTGCCAAAACCGTGCAGTCGCTGTATTTTGACAACAGTCAGCCCGGAAAAAGGCCGTAAAAATCCGCAGAGTGAGCCACTGGCTACACTACAGTCTTTCAGAACAGCCAAAGAAAATGGTGCGGTTGATTTTGGGCAGAATGCCATTGCCCGTAATAGCGGCATTATCCGAGTTGGGGATCGCGTCACCATTTTGGAAAAGAGAACGCCACGCGAATATGGTAGTGGTGAACACGCGGCCGATTTGCCTGTAAAGGAAGAAGCTCAACAGTCCGTTGCTATTGAATTCAATGGACAACGTTTTATTGGCAATAATCAGCAAATTATTTTAGAACAACTCGAAGATCAAGGTATTCAAATTCCTTATTCATGTCGTGCCGGAATTTGTGGCTCCTGTAAGGTATCCCTGATTAAAGGGGATGTATTGCCACTAAAATCAACTTCCATTAAGGATAATGGAAAAATTCTGGCATGTAGCTGTATACCTCAAAATGATTTAGTTATTGAATTAAATTAAACATTAATAATATATACTCGATAAACTTCAAGTTGCAATCCGCAAGACGACACGAGGCCTTATATTTCTCCGCTGCACGGGGAAATATAACACGCATCTTGAAGTTGGATTGGTATATAATGATAGCATTTGCATTTAAATCAGGCAGTATAGTAAGCTGGCTGTCCGATTTTTATTACTGAGCTTTTAAGCAGGAAATATATTATGGAAAAAACATTCCATTGACTGACGCTATAAATATAGGTGAATGATAAAGGACAATCAATAATGCTGATAGAAGTAATTTATTTAAGTTAATAATATTATGAACATAGCAGCCTAATGACACTAAATTGCCCTATCATATATCGATGACTGAGTTGGCTCGACATAGGGCATAATGCGATCATTCATGACCTTAATGGGATCACAGAAATTCATGACACGACCAGGCATCTCTAACTTTTGTTGGGCCAGTAGACACAAGCTGGCATTGTCACCCACTTCTGCGACCATGAACAGCGCCTCAGTACCGCTATCCTGTAATTTAAGCTGAATAATTTCACCATGTTCTGGTTTCTCTGCCAAAGAAAAATGGGAAAAATACCAGCTCTTAGGCATTTGTGGTTTCATAAAACGTAACGCAACCACCCCGTTCAGCGCTAATTCAGCGCTAAACGCAGGCGCCATATTAATACGACGCAAATGCTCCTCAAAAGTGTAAAAAAGCGCAGCATCATCGACTGAGAATGACATTTCTTTCATTGCAACAGCATAATCAGTCAATATTTTGGCCGGGAAACAAGAACGAAAAACCATGCCATTAGCGAGATCAAGCATGACACGACTATGCTCAGGATCAAAATACCAGCGCCACTGATCATCAGGTCTAATTTTCATTGATTACCCTTTTATGCTCAAAATAGCTTTTTTGGTTAAAAATAAGCATTACCAGCGAAATAAGAATTTTAAAAAAAATGATAAACTTTAATCTATAAGACAAAATATAGACGAGTTGAGGGCAGAAATAAACCCCCACCCTCAAATTGCAGCAAATATTCAGATATGATTAACAATATCTTTGATGAGTTTTGGCCCTTTATAGATAAAACCGGAATATATCTGAATTAATGAAGCACCGGCTTCCATTTTTTCTCTGGCAGCAACAAGTGAATCAATTCCACCGGCACCAATAATCGGTATGTCACCTTTTAATTCTTGAGCAAGACGACGGATAATCTCTGTGCTACGCAACTGCACAGGGCGTCCACTCAATCCCCCTGCTTGCTGGCAATGATTTAATCCCGCGATAATATTCCTATCTAATGTGGTATTTGTTGCAATCACCCCATCAATATGATGGCGTATTAAACTATCAGCAATTTTTATTAATTCTTCTTCTGTAAGATCGGGAGAGATTTTAACAGCAACCGGAACATACTTTTGGAATTTTTGTTGTAGTTCAGTTTGCTTATTTTTAATCGCAGAGAGGAGATCATCCAGTGCATCACCGTACTGTAGTGTCCTCAAGCCAGGCGTATTAGGAGAAGAAATATTGATAGTGATATAACCTGCATATGGATAAACTTTATCCATGCAAATTAAATAATCATCTTTTCCATTTTCGACCGGCGTATCTTTATTTTTACCGATATTGATCCCGATAATTCCGTCATATTTTGCGCGGTTAACATTCTCAACCAGATTATCTACCCCAAGGTTATTAAACCCCATCCGGTTGATGATCCCTTCCGCTTCAACCACCCGGAATAATCTTGGCTTATCATTTCCAGCTTGCGGGCGCGGTGTTACTGTACCAACTTCAACAAACCCAAAACCCATTGCTCCAAACGCATCAATGCAATCACCGTTTTTATCAAGACCCGCGGCTAAACCCAGTGGATTTTTGAAGGACAATCCCATACAAGTGACGGGCTTAGTGGCAACTGACTGGCGGATAAGAAATTCGAAAGGAGTACCGGCAACACGTTTGAGTTGGCGGAAAGTCAGCTCATGTGCCTGTTCAGGATCAAGCTGGAACAATGCCTTCCGTACTAGAGAGTAATACATTTAAATTAACCTATTGTTCTTTATGATTGTTTTTACGTGAGAATTGTCAGTGGTACATTTTGAATTATACGCAATCTCATACATATATAATTGCTGCGTTGTTGTAGCAGGAAGAGAGCGTTAATTTACCATTATATGAGTCAACAAAAAAGCCCTCTCTATAATCAGCGGGCAGGCAAAAACAAACCCCGTTTAAAACAACAACGGGGTTTGTTAGCAATCTCATTTCCGGCAATGACCGAAAGAATATGTTACATATTAACTTTCAAGCGCCTTGGTAATCTTTTCGAACAAATCACCAGATAAATTCTCTATGTCTTTCAACTGCTCCAATGCCGCACGCATCAAAGCCTGACGTTTCTCATCGTAACGTTTCAGACGAATCAATGGATCAATCAAATGTGATGCGACTTGCGGATTTAGGTTATTCAGTTCGGTTAGCACTTCCACCAAGAATTGATAACCACGGCCATCGTCAGCATGGAAGGCGACGGCATTTTTGCTAAAGAATATTCTCAGCAGTGAATAAACACGGTTTGGATTGCTCAAACTGAAAGAACGATGTTTCATCAAACCACGCACTTTCTCAAGCACATCGAAGGCTGGGTTAGTTGCTTGCAGCCTGAACCATTTATCCATAACCAAGCCATTCTGATGCCAACGCTGATCAAATTCATCCATTAATTGATAACTGCAAGGCAATTCAGCTGATACAGCCGCAGATAAGGCAGCGATACTGTCAGTCATGTTATCAGCGTGATAATATTGCGCCGCCACTAATTTATCGGCCAACTCTTTGGTATCAATAAAGGCCAGATAATAGAGGCTGGTATTACGCAAGTCACGTTTCGCAATATCTTTATGCTCTACACGGTATGCGCCTGTCTGGAGACTGTGATAAACCGCAGAAAACTCATCCGCCATTTCATTAGCCAGTGCCTTTGTCATGGCACGAATGACATCATGGATAGCTTTCGGATCTACTACCGTAAATAGTTCTGCCACTTCATTTTCAGATGGCAGGGTCAAGATCAATGCGGCCAGAGCCGGATCGATCTCTTTATCCAACAATACAGCACGGAAAGCATCAATGACATGCATTGGCAATTCCAGTGGCAGAGATTTTTGGTGGCGGGCAACATTCAGCTTCACATAGTTGGTTAGCAATGCCTGCGCTGCATCCCAACGGGAAAACTCATTACGCGCATGTTTCATTAAAAATGAAAGCTGCTCATCACTGTATGGATAATCCAATTTCACCGGTGCTGAAAACTCACGTAATAAAGAAGGAACAGGCCGTGATGCAACTTCATCAAAGACAAATGATTGTTCTGCATTAATAACATTTAGAACATGATGCACAGGCTGACCATTACGACGCAGCGGGATCACTCTTCCTTGTTCATCATAAAGTTCAATATCCAGAGGAATGTGCAGCGCTTGTTTCTCTTTCTGATCTGTCGTTGGTGATGTCATTTGACTGACATGCAAAATATATTGTTGCTTTTCTGCATCGTATTCATCACGGACAGTCAGCACCGGTGTCCCGGATTGGCTATACCAACGGCGGAAGAGAGTCAAATCGACGTTTGAAGCGTCTTCCATCGCCTGGACAAAATCATCACAGGTAGCCGCGCTACCATCATGACGATGGATATAAAGCTGCATACCCGCCTGAAATTGTTCTTCACCCAATAAAGTGTGGATCATCCGAATCACTTCTGCGCCTTTTTCATAGACGGTCAACGTATAGAAGTTATTCATTTCCATCACCTGATCAGGACGGATAGGGTGAGCCATAGGGCCGGCATCTTCGGCAAATTGTGCAGAACGCATAACACGCACATTCTTAATACGGTTAACCGAACGTGAACCCAGATCAGAGCTGAATTCCTGATCACGGAATACTGTCAGCCCCTCTTTCAGGCTTAACTGGAACCAGTCACGACAGGTAATGCGGTTTCCGGTCCAGTTATGGAAATATTCATGCCCGATCACCGCTTCAATGGCGAGATAGTCTTCATCAGTTGCCGTTTCCGTTTTTGCCAGAACATATTTGGAATTGAAGATGTTCAATCCCTTGTTCTCCATCGCTCCCATATTAAAGAAATCAACAGCGACGATCATATAGATATCAAGGTCATACTCCAGACCAAAGCGGGTTTCATCCCATTTCATCGAATTTTTCAACGATGTCATGGCCCAGTCAGCACGATCCAGATTACCTCGATCAACAAACAGCTCCAGTGCAACCTCACGGCCACTGCGGGTCACAAACGTGTCACGCAGGACATCAAAATCCCCTGCAACCAATGCGAACAAGTAAGCCGGTTTTGGGAATGGGTCCTGCCATTTTACCCAATGGCGCCCGTCTGCCAGCTCCCCTTGTTCAATACGGTTACCATTGGAAAGCAGGAATGGATATCTGGATTTATCCGCAGTAACGCGAGTAGTAAAACACGCCAGAACATCTGGACGATCCAAATAATACGTGATGTGCCGGAATCCTTCGGACTCACACTGGGTACACAAAGCATCGCCAGATACATACAACCCTTCAAGGGCGGTATTTGCTGCCGGGTTAATTTCATTCACAATTTTCAGAATAAACCGGGCTGGAAGTTGTTCAATCCGCAGCTTTCCATCCTGTTCCTGATAATGCTCCCACGCTTTATCATCGATATAGATGCCTTTTAACGTGAGATTTTCTCCATCCAAAACCAGTGGGGTCATGCCATTGACCTGACGTTTTACCTGACTGATTGCCGTCACCGTTGTTTTTTCAGCATCCAGTTCAAAATCGAGATCAATGTGAGTAATTGTGTAATCTGGTGTTTTATAATCCAGACGGTGTTTAACGAGTCGCTGTTGTGTCATAGGGAACCTTTTCCATTATTTTTAACAAGCATAAACGCTGCCATAGAGAAACTTTCCTTTCAATCAATAAGTCTCTTTTTTAGATGTTAATAACTTATTAAATAAAGGTATAAACAATGTGTCAGCATATTAGTACTTTCGTGCTAATTGTCATCTCATATCTCATTTAACATGATATTATCTCTAAATGGATTAACCTTAATCTTTAGATTCGGGAAAATATATGCAGTTATATGGCTTTAATAACCCAATAATCACGGTATACTCTCCCGACTTTATCGATTTAGCTGACACGAATATGCTCCGCGAGGATGCCTGACGCGCCATGACTTTAGACGCTACCCCGATTATCAAATCACTGCTTGATACAGATGCCTATAAGTTTCACATGCAGCAAGCAGTGTACCACCATTACAACAATATTCCTGTTGTTGCAGAATTTCGTTGCCGTGGTGATGAACGGCTCGGAGAATACGCCGAGCCATTACGTCATCAAATTGACATGATGGCAGACTTAACATTGACAGAATACGAAGTCGATTATCTTTCTCGCCTTCCGTTCTTCAAAGAGGATTACCTGAACTGGTGCAAAACATTCCGCTTTAATCCTGAACAAGTCGAAGTTTCTGTTACCCATGAAGGGCAATTAGCCATCCGCATTTCCGGTTTATGGCACGAAGTTATCTTGTGGGAAGTGCCTCTGCTTGCCCTGATCAGCGAATTGGTTCATCGTCATCACTCACCTGAAATAACGCCGGAAGATGCCGTTATTCAGCTGAGAAAACTGGTAGAGCTGTTTTATAAAGACGCTGCGGAAAAAAATATCGACCTATCCGATTTTAAATTAATGGATTTTGGTACTCGCCGTCGTTTTTCACACGCAGTGCAGTATGCCATTATCAATGAGCTGAAAAATAGTTTTCCTTATTTGATTGGAACCAGTAATTATCAACTGGCAGAACAGCTTGATCTTCCGCCTCTCGGTACACAGGCCCATGAATGGTTTCAGGCCCACCAACAAATTAGCCCGGAACTTGCCAATAGCCAGAGAGCAGCACTCCAAACCTGGCTGAATGAGTATCCAAACCAGTTAGGCATCGCCCTGACTGACTGTATTACCATGGATGCTTTTCTGCGAGATTTTGACAAACCATTAGCAACAGCCTACCAAGGCCTGCGTCATGACTCAGGTGATCCCATTGAATGGGGTGAAAAGGCCATAGCACATTACCAATCATTGGGTATCGATCCAAAGACGAAAACCCTGGTGTTCTCTGACAGTTTGGATCTGCAAAAAGCACTGGCGCTGTATCACCATTTCCATAAGAGAGTTAATGTTGTTTTCGGCATTGGCACACGGCTGACTTGTAATATTCCGGGCATAAAGCCACTGAATATTGTTATCAAATTGGTTGAATGCAATGGTAAACCCGTGGCAAAACTGTCGGATAGCCCCGGAAAAACCATCTGTGAAGATGATGAGTTTGTCAACAGGTTACGTCGGGCGTTCGACATTCCCTATATAGAGAAAGTGGTATAGAAAAACGGCATAACCTGTCTGATTCTCTTTTGCGTAACCGGCTTCATGCGGGTTACGCAAATAAAAAAACAACTTTTCCCTCTGTTTCCCCATTAAGACCCGCAATTTCCTCTTGTTTCCTGAGAGATGACAAGTAAGATAGGCGATCTACTCCCTGATTAAGGGAGTATTTGGTAAATCTATCTAGTTATTAATCCACTATATACAAAAGAGAGAAATTTATGAGCGTAGCGCCTGTAGTCGATGTACTGCAAGGCCGGGTTCCGGTTGACAACGAAGTCACCGTTCGCGGTTGGATACGTACAAGGAGAGATTCTAAAGCTGGTATCTCGTTCCTCGCCGTCTATGACGGTTCCTGCTTTAATCCATTACAGGCCGTCGTTAATAATAGTTTACCTAATTATCAGGATGAAATATTACATTTAACCACGGGCTGTTCTGTCGAAATCACCGGTACGGTGGTGGAATCGCAAGGTAAAGGTCAGGATTTTGAATTGCAGGTCACTAAAGTCGTTGTTGTTGGCATGGTTGATGATCCTGATACTTACCCAATGGCGGCTAAACGCCACAGTATTGAATACCTGCGCGAAGTGGCTCATCTTCGCCCTCGCACCAATTTGATCGGTGCCGTTGCCCGTGTTCGCCATACGCTGGCTCAGGCCCTGCATCGTTTCTTCCATGAAAAAGGCTTCTTCTGGGTGTCTTCTCCGCTGATCACCGCATCAGATACAGAAGGCGCTGGCGAAATGTTCCGCGTTTCCACGTTGGATTTGCAAAACTTGCCCCGCACAGATAAAGGCGAAGTGGATTTCAGCCAGGATTTCTTCGGCCGTGAAGCTTTCCTTACTGTATCCGGTCAGTTAAACGGCGAAGCTTATGCTTGTGCATTGAGCAAAATCTATACCTTCGGACCCACTTTTCGCGCAGAAAATTCCAATACCAGCCGTCACTTGGCAGAATTCTGGATGGTTGAACCCGAAGTGGCTTTTGCCGATCTGAATGATATTGCCAGGCTCTCTGAAGACATGCTGAAATATGTTTTCAGGGCCGCATTAGAAGAACGTGCTGATGATCTGGCCTTCTTTGCAGAACGAGTTGACAGCGAAGTTATCACCCGTCTGGAAAAATTTGTTGATTCAGATTTCGTTCAGTTGGACTACACCGATGCGATAGAAATTCTGGAAAATTGTGGTCAGGAATTTGAAAACCCGGTTTTCTGGGGTGTGGATTTGTCATCAGAGCATGAGCGTTATCTGGCAGAAAAACATTTCAACGCGCCAGTGATCATGAAAAACTATCCAAAAGACATTAAAGCCTTCTATATGCGCATGAATGACGATGGTAAAACTGTTGCAGCAATGGATGTATTAGCGCCAGGCATCGGTGAAATCATCGGTGGTTCCCAGCGTGAAGAGCGTCTGGATAGGCTGGATCAACGTATGGAAGAAATGGGACTAAATAAAGAAGACTACTGGTGGTATCGCGATCTGCGCCGTTACGGCACCGTTCCTCATGCCGGTTTCGGTTTGGGCTTCGAACGGCTGGTCGCTTATGTTACTGGCGTCTCCAACGTTCGTGATGTTATCCCATTCCCACGGACACCAAGAAACGCAAGTTTCTAATGAATCAGCTCAATAAATAAGCTAAAAATCAATCCCATGAAAAGCCAGCGAAAGTTGGCTTTTTTTATTTTATAGCGAAAAGCACACTAAAAAAGTTCCCTGATATTTACATTTTGAAACATCTATTTTCAATTTGTTACTGATTCTGTGCTTTTGTAGCATTTTGAGGGTAGATAAAATTCATTACCAATGGAACACTGGTCGCCGACTAATAAGACACTCGATACCCACAAATAGTTCCAAAATTTTTTAGTGTTCTATTTCTGGCAGTGGCAGGTGTCTAGATAACACCAATGAGGGTAATAATAATGAAACGCAATATTCTTGCAGTGGTAATTCCAGCTCTGCTGGCTGCTGGTACAGCAAACGCAGCTGAAATTTTTAATAAAGACGGCAACAAACTGGATTTTTACGGTAAAGTAGACGTTCGTCACCAGATCGCTGATAAAAGAAGCGGCGAAGATGGCGACGATTCTTATGTTCGTATCGGTATCAAAGGCGAAACTCAGATCACTGACCAACTGACTGGTTTTGGTCGCTGGGAATACAACATGAACGCTAGCGGCAAAGAAGCTGACAGTAATCAAGCAACTAAAACTCGTCTGGCTTTCGCGGGTTTGAAATTCGCTAACTACGGTTCACTGGATTACGGCCGCAACTACGGCGTAAACTATGACGTTAACGCATGGACTGACGTACTGCCAATCTTCGGTGGCGACTCCATGTCTCACACTGATAACTTCATGACTGGCCGTGCTACTGGTCTGTTGACTTACCGCAACACTGACTTCTTTGGTCTGGTTGACGGTCTGAACTTTGCTGTGCAATATCAAGGCCAAAACAGCGACCGTACCAAAAACAAACGTACAGATGCTGAAAAATCAAACGGCGATGGTTACGGTTTGTCTGCTACTTATAACGTAGGTTACGGTATTACTGTTGGTAGTTCTTACGCTAACTCTGCACGTACCTTAGGTGATAAAGAAAATGCAGGCCAAAAGCAGTCTGATGCTTACGGCAAACGTGCTGAAGCATGGAACATCGGTGCTAAATACGATGCTAACAATGTCTACCTGGCAGCAATGTACGGTGAAACCCGTAACATGACTCCAGGTAAAGGTGGTCATGAACACAACCGTGGCTCAGTTGATCGCTTTAACGGTATCGCTAACAAAACTCAAAACATTGAACTGACTGCGCAATATCTGTTCTCTGATTTGGGCCTGAAACCATCTCTGGCTTACGTTCAATCCAAAGGTAAGGATCTGGAACGTAACGACGGTGCCAAAGGTTTCAACGCAGATCTGGTTAAATACGTTTCTGTAGGTACTTACTACTACTTTAACAAAAACCTGTCTACCTACGTTGATTACAAAATCAACCTGTTAGACAAAAACGAAAAAGGCGATGCAAACGCTCGTAACGTATTCGGTGTTGGTCTGACTTATCAGTTCTAATTACTGTTGATAAACTATTTAGCGAAAAGCTAATAAGTCTATCTCAGAAAAAGCAGCGCTCCGGCGCTGCTTTTTGCATTTTACCTCTCTGTTTTTTCAGGCTCTTTTTTTCACTCCGTAAACTACTTCACAAGATTTTATTCTTTTCGCTACAAGTGGTTGGCAAATAGGTTCCTTAAGGTTACCCTGAGCAACGTATCACTTATTTTGGGCTTAACTCTCGAGTCTTGGAATCAAAAAAATGTTTGAAAAAATCACAGTAGCGCCTGCCGACCCTATTCTTGGTTTAGCCGATAGCTTTAAAGCAGATCCCCGTGAAAACAAAATCAATTTAGGTATCGGCGTCTACAAAGACGAAACCGGTAAAACCCCTGTTTTGACTACCGTTAAAAAAGCAGAGAAGTTCCTGCTGGAAAATGAAACTACCAAAAATTATCTGGCAATTAGTGGGTTACCTGAATTTGGTCACGTCACTCAGGAACTGCTTTTCGGTAAAACCAGCCCTATCATCACTGATAAACGCGCCCGTACGGTACAAAGCCCAGGCGGAACCGGCGCACTGCGTATTGCCGCTGACTTTATTGCTAAGCAGACTAATGCAAAACGTGTCTGGATCAGCAACCCAACCTGGCCAAACCACAAAGGCGTTTTCTCCAGCGCTGGTCTGGAGATCCGCGAATATAACTATTACGATGCAGAAAATCATGCTTTGGATTTCGATGGCATGCTGGCAAGCCTGTCGGAAGCACAAGCCGGCGATGTCGTTTTACTGCATGGTTGCTGCCATAACCCAACGGGTATCGATCCAACCGCTGAACAGTGGCAGAAACTGGCAGACTTATCTGCGGCAAATGGCTGGCTGCCCGTATTCGACTTTGCTTACCAAGGCTTTGCCAAAGGGTTGGATGAAGATGCAGAAGGCCTGCGTATCTTTACCAGAAACCACAATGAACTGATCGTTGCCAGCTCTTATTCCAAAAACTTTGGTCTGTACAATGAACGTGTCGGAGCTTGCACCATTGTTGCAGCAGACAGCAATACCGCCGAAAAAGCATTCAGCCAGGCAAAATCCATTGTACGTACCAACTACTCTAACCCGCCAGCGCACGGTGCTTCCGTTGTGACAACCATTCTGTCCAATGATGATCTGAAAGCCGAATGGATTCAGGAATTGGCAACAATGCGTGAACGCATTAAACGCATGCGCCAACTGTTTGTAAACACCTTACAAGAAAAAGGTGCAAAGCAAGACTTTAGCTTTATTAGCGCTCAAAATGGTATGTTCTCATTCAGCGGATTGACTAAAGAACAAGTTGAGCGTCTGCGTGAAGAATATGGTATTTACGCGGTTAGCTCTGGCCGTATCAACGTAGCGGGTCTGACGCTGGAGAATATGGTTCCTCTGTGTGAAGCTATCGTTGCAGTACTCTGAGTTTCTCAAAAGCCGCTGACAAAGCGGCTTTATCTTCTTCACACTATCTTATGGCAAGAAAAACGTTTGTGATTAATCCTGTAAGAATGGATTGGTTTTCCGCTCATGTCCTAAAGTTGACATCGGACCGTGACCAGGTATGAATTGATACTCGTCCCCCAATGGTAATACTTTTTTCTTAATAGATTGAATCAATTCATCATAGCTTCCACCCGGAAAATCAGTGCGGCCAATACTCCCCTTAAACAATACATCTCCCATTGAGATGATATTATCGGTATGGTTAGCAAGGATAATATGCCCCGGTGTATGCCCCGGACAGTGCAAAACGGATAACTCAATACTGCCAATTTTTAGTGTATCTCCTTCATCTAGCCAGCGATCGGGCGTAAAAGAGGGGCATGGTTCAACACCAAACATTTGGCATTGAATTTCCAGGCCTTCTATCCAAAAAGCATCTCCCTTATGTGGCCCATAAACAGGCACGCCAAAATGCTGCGCGACTTCAACCGTAGCACCGACATGATCATAGTGACCATGGGTCAGCAAAATTTGGGTAAGTTTCAGCCCACGGCGCTCTATCTCGGCAATAAGCTGTTCGGCATTACCACCAGGATCAACAATCGCTGCGTCCTGAGTTTCTTCACACCAAATCAATGTACAATTTTGCATCGCCCTTGTGACGGGGATAATGTGGTATTTCATCATACTGTTTCACTCCACAATCAAGACTCATTGTTGGTAATAAGATTACCACGTCCTGACCGGGCCTGTATCAAGATGAATAAAATTACTCTTTGGATAAAACCCTACTCCCCCTGCCCGCATTTTCAGTGCCGTCTTACGAATATGTGTGAGATGAATACCATCAATATGGAAATCCATGGCTTGTCCACGGGTATGATAACTATGTTTTGCCACGCCACCACTGGCGTGACGCAACATATTATTTGTTTCCAAGGATCGATAACCAGAAACTAATTGAACAGGTTTATTTATTCCCATCAGCATTTGCAATAAATAAATTTGATCAAATAATTTCGGGTCAATGGTTTTAACCTTATTTTGTCGAAAATCGCGGAATAAATAGTTCAGGCGAGCCAATTCTGATTTATTATACCGATGACCATCAAAGAATTCGGCTTTGAGTGTTTCTCCGGTATGCAGGTTATCAAAACGTAAAATTCGAGGACGTGGTGTTGTTAATGCAGCCAAAACCGATTGAGGTAATAAACTTAATCCCAATGCGGCCACACTTATACCAAGCCACTTTCGGCGATCGTGGTCAATGTTATTCATGGATAATATGCCCTGCCATTCTTTAATGTATTAATACTGTCTAAATGCATTTATAACTCAACTTAATTGTCTAGTAAGACATCAGGAAATAAAAAATAGTTTCAATCATTTTGTATTTTACTGTAAATTTACCACCTTATTATTGTGATCTGCCTAACATAATTAAAATCACTTTAAGTTTATTGTCAACAACAAAACAATTCATTAAAAGTGAGTCATAGTAAAAAACACTTTTAAAATAATAAGTAATACAGAATAACAGAGAAGAAAACATTATTTTCTTCTCTGTTTACAATATAGACATCCACACCAATTTTATTTCTTTAAGTCTCATAGGTAACGGAAGAAATTATAAATCATTCCTGGTTACCAAGATCTTGTAAAGTGATGCTGAATGCTGCCTTGCATTCATATCATAATCATAGATATCATCTCGGTATTGAGCTTTCCCTCCCTCATCGACCCACGCTGTTTGATAATAGAGAAACACAGAAATTCTTTTGGGAATATTAACATATTTTGTTGACCATGTTTTCAATGAACTATTAACTTTAGTTTTATCCCAACCCGCATCTCCCAACAACATATTAGCCAATTCAGGTGCTTTATTAACACGCACGCAACCAGAACTAACCGCCCGCATTTCTCGGCTGAAAGACGCTTGATTAGGTGTATCATGCAAATAAATGGCTTCTGAATTTGGCATATTAAATTTAAAACGCCCCAATGAATTAGTTGGGCCTGGTGCTTGCCTAATACGATAAGGGAAATTACCCGGTGTTATTACTCCCCAGTTAATAGAAGAAGGATCGATAGCTTTAGCGTCATTGCTCCAACTGGAAAATACCGTATAACCACGCGTACGAAAATAATTTGAGTCACGCATCGCCCTCGGTGCAATATCTTTTCGGGTCATGCTGGTGGGTACATTCCACGGAGGATTGATCACCACATTATTTAATTCACTACTCATGATAGGTGTTTTTCGGCTGGGACGACCGACAACGACTTTAGAACTCAACACTTCTTTTCCATCCAGATAATAGAAAAGTGAGTAATCAGGGATATTAACTAAAATACCTGTAGGAATATCTCCAGGAATAATTCGTAACCGTTGGATATTTAAGGCCATAATACGAGCACGGGTTTGTGGGGTCGTATTTAACCATGCTTTAGTGGATTTACCAATAACCCCATCGGCGGATAACCCATGCAAGGCTTGAAAATGCTTTATTGCCGCTGTTAATTCTTTATCATAAACCCTACTATCGGATTTGGCAGCAGATAAATCCAATATCCCTGAACGAGCCAATATTTTCCTTAATGCAATAACACTTTCACTACTTTGTCCTGGCCTTAAGGTTCCGTTAAATGAAAACTCGGCCCATGGCCGTTGATCAGCCAATTGGAACCGCATCTCCTTACGCATATTTTCATACATGGGATGATCCGGAGATAAACGCATAATATAAGAAAAAATGCTATTGCTATTGATATGCTGTTGCCATGTATTAATTAAAGAGGACGGAGGTAATTCAAGCTTATAAGGGAATTTACTATATAACCATGAGTTCCCTTTTTTATCAACATTATTAATAAAATGGAGATAACCTAACAGAGCATCAGATAAGATAACATCACGCCCCATTTCACTTAATTCAGGAGAATGAAGTTGTATCAGCCATTTTTCGAATTGAGGTTGAAAACCAGCTAGCGACATTTCAACTAATTGCTCTTCAAATTGCTTAATAGCTTTATTATCTGACCACAATGGTTGCATTTTATTGTTAGCATATAAACTTGTTAAACGATCAAGAAATATCGGTTTTACTTGTTGTGGTAACCAAGTTTGTAACTGTTTTCTATTTTCATCAATAGAATTCACCGGAGAACTAGGAGTTGTCTTATCAATTAGAATAACAGGGCCTTCTTTTTTGGGTTGCACACCATTTGATAACAGTCCATCTTGTTGATTTGCAATAGTTCCTTCTGATACCGACAATGTGCTACAGATAAAAGAAACTTTCAGTAATCTGACCGTGTTCTTCACCATAATAGCTCACCTCACCTTATTAGATATGCAGCTATCCAATGATTTATTGTAATTATCCGCAGACCTATTTTATCAGAAAGAATACTGCTAATTATATACATAATTTCCACTTAAGATAGAGTGCTTACCTAATCAAAGTCGAACTCACCAGGCAAAATAAAATCTAAGAAAAATAAAATTTTCATCATAATATACGCGATAGACTTCAAGTTGCAATCCGCAAGACGACGCGAGCCCTTATATTTCCCCGCTTCGCGGGGAAATATAACACGCATCTTGAAGTTGGATTGGTATAATTTAAATTATTATGACTTAAAATCAAAACCACCCGCATAGCGGGCTGTCTCTTATACAGAAGTTCCTCACTTAATGTGAGATTTTTTGAACTAAATATTTTTCTC
>NZ_LDNM01000199.1 GCF_001028135.1 Xenorhabdus griffiniae | reverse complement strand
GTGTCAATATGTTGCGGGCAGAGACAACCAAAAAAGCCAGTATTCGCCGAAAACAACGGGTTGCGAGCATGGATATTAACTATTTGGATAAGGTATTAGTTGCAGGGTTTAAGGCGTTGGGCAAGAAGTGAATATTCACGCTCTTGCCCTGATAGCGCCAGTAGATTTTTTTGTTCTGGCATCTGTGTAACAGGATAGGTCGGGTTGCCACACGATCCGAAGATAGAGAAGCGCTTCTGTCGTTTCGGGACGGCGGAGCAGGGTATTCGGGCACTCATGAAGCTGCTGACCAATTACCACAAAGGTGGACACAATAGCGTATCCAAGATGATTAATCGCTATGCTCCAAATAGCGAGAATAACACCTATCAAGGATGTTGCTAATGCACTGAATGTAGACCCGAATCCAGGGCAAACGGGTCTAAATTGACCAACGGGATTAACTGAGTGCATTCGGTACATAGA
>NZ_LDNM01000198.1 GCF_001028135.1 Xenorhabdus griffiniae | reverse complement strand
GTGATGATTATCGTGCACAGGTTTTCTTTGGCTGAGGATTAATCAAAGTATGCTCGCGCCCTGTGCTGTCCCTTAGAGTCAAAAGTATCCTTTCCTGACAGCCAATTTTCGATTTGGCTCTTCATTGTCCAACCTGCTTTTAACGTGACTTCGCTAGCTAAGGCTCCATTCTTACATTCAAATACACCTGAAATAACTTCAACAACCTCTTTATCTCCAAATACTGACGGAAACGTTTTATTTTCACCTAAGAACTTAATTCCGGCAGGGAATGTTATTTCTGACGCTGGATTTTTAAAGCTAACCTTTTTTATTGCACGTTCAGAAATTAAGCTATCATCTCCCTTATAAACAATATGAGGTAATTGAGAGATATCTTTTGCATATGCCAAGATATATTCATGCTCTCTGGTAAAAGTTGATGCTGATGTTCTTCCACTCTTCCAAATAAATCTTTCAACAAAATTATCTTCACCGAATATTTCATTGCACAAATTGGACAAATTAACAACTTCATGTTCATCTATAGATATAAATATAATGCCACCATCGGATAATAAATTTCTGGCCAATTTTACTCTTGGGTAAAGCATATTTAGCCAATCTGTATGATACCGACCAGATGTGTCAGAATTGGTGCTAAAAAGCTTACCTTGGATTCGCATGATAAGTGCAATGTCTAAAAAAGGCGGTCAGTTGCTATAGTAGGCATCTTTCTCGCCAAAGGAAAATGCACTATGACCTA
>NZ_LDNM01000197.1 GCF_001028135.1 Xenorhabdus griffiniae | reverse complement strand
GTGCGTATCGGCGTTTTAAGTTCGTGGATGTGGGCTAAACGGGTAAAAACGGTTCTTTAATAATCTGATATTCAAAGAAAAAATTACGTAAAAAAGTACGACCGCACCGGAATCGCTCCTAAGACCCCATTGGGCTGATGGGGGGCTTGAATCCGTATGGGTATGTGCATAATCCGCTATCGTGGGTTGATCCATACGGTCTGGCAGGTGATGACTGTGACAAACTTCTTAAGAACAAGAAAACCACTTATGAAGGAACAAGCCGCCGTGATGCGTTGAGACAAGCTAAGAGAGATGCGGGAATTCCTAATAGCCAGCATCCATCTGAAATATCAAGGGTTGATTTGGGAGACGGATACGGCGGTGTTGTTCGTAATCCAAACGGTACTCCAGTTACAACTCGGCAGTACCATTATGTGAGTAAAGATGGTAAGAAAATAATTATTCAAGAACATAGTTTGGGGCATTATAATTTCGATAAGTGAATAATATAATGAACATCATTGATTTTATTAGTAGAAATATATTCTTAAAGCAGATTTTTCCCAACGGATTAACTGAAAGTGTTCTTTTAGGCCAGATAGGTTTAAATGTTGGCGGACAGTTAAGTTTAAATATCCATACTCAACAAAAGCCTGAGCAAGAAGTATCTAAATGGGGACTATGGGGAAAAAATTATAATGTTATTGTTATTAGGCTTTTGGGTTTAGGCGGAGAAAATGTAATAATAAATGGCTGTAAAAAAATAAATTATGGAAAAATCAATGTAATAAAGGGAGACGACAGGACATTTATTACACAAACCGGTGATGAATGGTTTATCGAAATAGATGTTGATCATCTTATATTTCAGGGATGTGATACGTATATAGATGGTGGTGATGATCCAGCTCTATAGGTAAATATTGTGTGAGCCGAAAGATCCCCATGATCTTCCGGCTTTCTTCTTTTTTAAGAGCCGTTCAGTCCCTGCCCTTAATTGCTGTTGTAGTCGCTAAGCAGTTCCCGCATTCGCAGCTTGATCTCACTGAGCTGGTCTTGCTGGCGCTGGTACTGTTGCTTAATGGTGCGGGTGTCGTCACTGTCAGGAATAAGCACCAGACAGCCATCCATAATTTTAACCGTGAGTGTGCAGCCCTTATCAAAGCCAGCGGCCTTAAGCCACTGGCCTTTAAGATGGATGGCAGGCGGGGCTTTAGCCTTGTCATTTTGCGGCACGTACCCCACGGTGTAATAACGTTCTGTTTTTGTCGCTTTATTTACGGCACGGTTTTGCCTAGAATGC
>NZ_LDNM01000196.1 GCF_001028135.1 Xenorhabdus griffiniae | reverse complement strand
CAATATTCCCCACTGCTGCCTCCCGTAGGAGTCTGGGCCGTGTCTCAGTCCCAGTGTGGCTGGCCATCCTCTCAGACCAGCTAGGGATCGTCGCCTAGGTGAGCCATTACCCCACCTACTAGCTAATCCCATCTGGGTTCATCCGATGGTGTGAGGCCCGAAGGTCCCCCACTTTGCTCTCTCGAGGTTATGCGGTATTAGCCACCGTTTCCAGTGGTTATCCCCCTCCATCGGGCAGATCCCCAGACATTACTCACCCGTCCGCCGCTCGCCGGCAAAGAAGCAAGCTTCTTCCCGCTGCCGCCCGACTTGCATGTGTTAGGCCTGCCGCCAGCGTTCAATCTGAGCCATGATCAAACTCTTCAATTAAAGTGTTTGATGCTCAAAGAATTCTGACTGTCCGTTCATAATGAATTAACTGTTCAGTCACTCTTCAAGACTTTTTTAATCTTTTTCGCCTTTCGGCGTCAGATAGTGTCTTGTGAGTGCCCACACAGATTGTCTGATTAATTTGTTAAAGAGCGTTGGCAACCGGGCG
>NZ_LDNM01000195.1 GCF_001028135.1 Xenorhabdus griffiniae | reverse complement strand
AGATGCCTACTATAGCAACTGACCGCCTTTTTCAGAAATTGCACTTATCATGCGAATCCAAGTCATATTATTAATTCAATGGGTTAATTTAATACTTTCTTAAAAAACACAACTTTTTCAGTTACTTGAAAACCCAATCCAATATGTGCCTTTTGCGACACAACGTTATCCAATTCAGTATCGGATGCGAGTTCCTTACACCCTTGTTTTATCCCCCAAGATTGCACTTCGTCAACTAGTATCTTGGCTATCCCACATTTTCTGTGGTGAGGAGAAACAAAAATTCCTTCCAGAAACGCTACAGGACTGCTATTACATCCGTTGACATAATCATATCGAACTGAAGCGTCAACAAAACCAAGCCCGTTACCGTCTTTATCCAATGCAATAAATGAAACTAACTGATTGGAAGAAATAATATCTTCCCCATCCGCTTGGTGGGCTTCTTTTGCATGGTCAGGCCACAACTGTTTTCTCAATGCTACCCATACAAGCAGGGCAACCGCATGAATGATCAAATAACATTCAGGTTAGAAAATCCTGCTTGTAATACCT
>NZ_LDNM01000194.1 GCF_001028135.1 Xenorhabdus griffiniae | reverse complement strand
GGCATGAGCACAGCGAACTGCCCAAACACAACGGCCGCCACATGACGGCGGCAGTCTACCGCAAAATAGTGCTGGAAACCGAAGGGGATGAAATCGAATACCTGACCCAGATTGAACTGCGCGAGATGTTTATGCCGGAGGTCACCCGTATCGCCCAGCGTGGCTGGGTGGAGTTCAACAATAACCAATATTTTGCTGAGAACCTGATCGAGGTGGATGGCGAAAGCGTGCGGGTGGCCTACGACATTCACGATGCCGGGGAAGTCATCATCCGCAGAATGGATGGTCGCTATGTCTGTACCGCTATCTGGGACGGCAACAAGGTCGCCGCTGTACCCACCACGGCGATGGCGAAAGCCGTGGAAGCCCGCCGCAATCGTCGTCTGGCGCGGGTTGAGGATAAACGGCAGGAAATTGAGGCGGAAGCCCGGCCTGTTCTGGAATCTAAGCCATTGCCGGACTTTGGCGGATTTATTCCGGCACCAGAAAACGCCGCTATACCGAACCGCAGCTATTCCTTCCTGCAAACGGAATTTGAACAGCATATGAAAGATGCAGGAAATTACTAATATTTTAGGGGGTTATGATGTCTCTTGTTCAAGAACTGACGGAATTAATGGAAGAGAAAGGGTTTTCACAGGCGCAAGTGGCGCGGGGCATTGGCCGCAGCACCGCCATGATTAACCAGTATCTACAGGGTAAATACGTGGGCAATACCGCCACACTGGAAACCCAGCTGGAACAGTTTATCCGCCGCGAACGTGACCGGGAAAAGGTACGTCACCTGAAACCCGCCTTCATTGCAACGTATACCGCCCGTAAAGGACTGGAAGTCTGCCGCCTCGCCCATATGGACGGCGAAATCAACGTTATCTATGGCGATGCAGGGATGGGGAAAACGATGGTCAT
>NZ_LDNM01000193.1 GCF_001028135.1 Xenorhabdus griffiniae | reverse complement strand
CGGCACGGTTAACGCATTAAGCAGCTTCATTACGGCAGTAAATGGCGCTCCATCAAAAGAGCGTATTTCAACCAAAACCAAGCCCCGCCGTAGATCGGAGTCGGGGACTGTGACAGCGAGGGTGTAATGGACAATCAAAAACTAAATATTAAGGCGTTAGTGTTCCTTAATGGAATATTAACAATGAGTTGTGAAACGGATAAAGATGAATTCTGGCTGGAGTTATCCGCTTCACTTGGCTGGGTTAAATTCACTCGAATGCCCCCTAATCAAGAAACTTTCCTAGCCACTGAGCTACGTTCGGTATCTGAGCAAGCCCCTTGTTCACCAATTCAAGTGAGACATGTTTTATGGTCTCGTAAGGAAGCTGTTTTAGCTGAGTTAGGAATCGCTGCTTATCTTCGGGGTCTTGAACAGTAAGCTCTATCAAGTCAGCAATTTGCTGAATTGCATCATGATGAAATTTGATAGTTGTGACGTTTAGGATGGCACTTAATCCGCCGTCATCCAACATAAAATCTATTCCTTTTTCGGTCGCTCTTATAGAGTTAATTAACTGATATGAAGACAAGTTGTTATAATTTGAATGCTGATTGTAATCAATAGTAATAATCTTATGTTCGACTAAATATATAATATTAGCTCTAACTTTCTTTTCTTCATCAGAATCGAATCTAGTCATTAACAATTCATGAAATTGCTTGGCATCTGTTGCATCCGGATGAGCGTCAATCGCTTTCTCTAAAATTAATTTTTGTAATTCCCTATCAAATTTAGACATTTGCTCAGGCCTTATTAGCGTTGGGGAGAGCAAACTATAACCGATTTCTTTGCGTTGGGGAATGCGAAGAACCACTGCCGCCTGAGGTGGTTAAATAGGCAGGCACATCATAAATTAACGATAGACTTCCCCGCCGTAGATTGGAGTCGGGCGGGGTTACGGCTAGGGGGTGAGTATGGAAAACAAAATCAACGAGTTCATTTTGTATTTGACCGAACGTAGCATCAATCCTCGTGAAGTGGCTCATAACCCTGAATTGATGGATAAATACATGCGCGAATATTACATCGCACAATGCGATTTTTGTGACACGGTTTTGAAAACGCATAAAGAATCGCCGACCCGTATAAAGCAAGTGCTAGGGGTTTGATCATCAAATAAACAATATTAATTCTGAGGGTATGAATATGGATATCGAATTTATTAACGAATTGCGTGCTATGTTGAAACGCGACCGCCAATCAGCCATTCGTTTTCGTGATGAT
>NZ_LDNM01000192.1 GCF_001028135.1 Xenorhabdus griffiniae | reverse complement strand
TCAGCGCGACTGGCTTCAACAAGCCAACGTTATAGGATGTTAAAGTCGAGCATCGCGTGAATATAAATCTGTTATATACAATAAATAATGCTTAATTAAATTATAATTGTCCGGCTAATTAACTTGCCGGACAATTAATTACTCTGCTTTATCCAGCCTGATAATCCCCAATCAACTCCCGCATCCGCAGCTTGATCTCACTGAGCTGGGCTTGCTGGCGCCGGTACTGTTGCCGGATGGTGCGGGTGTCGTCACTGTCAGGAATGAGCACCAGACAGCCCTCCAGTATCTTCACGGTCAGGGTACAGCCCTTATCAAACCCCGCCGCCTTAAGCCACTGGCCTTTAAGGTGGATTGCAGGCGGGGCCGTGGCCTTGTTATTTTGCGGCACGTATCCCACGGTGTAATAACG
>NZ_LDNM01000191.1 GCF_001028135.1 Xenorhabdus griffiniae | reverse complement strand
CGTTTGCTGCCTGTCCGATGCCATCCCGTGCGCCATCTGCTGGATCAGTAATAACAGCTTGCGCGTCTGCGGCGGCATCTCGTCCAATGTCCGGCCTAAGATTTCGTGGGCAAGCTGATTCGCCAGTTTGATATCGTCTTTGGTCACTTCGATATATTCAAGCCGCTTCCCGCGATGTTCTGCCGTTTTGATGTCCCGCTGATACTGGTGCAGCAGGGCGATGCTCTGAATGAGCGTCAGGTATTTCATATGGTCACGGCGGGTGCGGGTTTTGTCTGACATAAAGGTCAGTTGCGACGCATACGGATTGACCACATTCAAGGGTTTCAGCAGCCGCTGGGCGTTCTGGTGAAGCTGAGTCAGGTACTCGCGCTCGTTCTCAGCCAGCAAGCCTGCCAGCGTCTGCTTCTGCCGTTGCAACGCATGGATG
>NZ_LDNM01000190.1 GCF_001028135.1 Xenorhabdus griffiniae | reverse complement strand
GCTCAGAGAGATACGCAGGGGCAGGGTGTTGATAAACATACCCAGTATGCGATTAGCCCCCGCACCGCCTTGCAAACGACCCAGCAGCACGGAGCCAAACACCACATCATCGCGGCCGCTGGTTTGGGCCAGTACCTGCGCCCAGGCCACATGGAACAGGACGCCGGGACTGACGCCCAGCCGACGCGCCTGAGAGCGAATGGCCTTCGCCAACGTAGAGTCAAGTGGAAGACGGTGTTCGTTGATAACACTATTATCGGCGGGTACGCTGAGTATCCCGAAAGGGGCGGTGGGTTCATCAATATCCGCCAGTTGGCTACGGAAATAGGCTTCATGTTCTGCCACGGGCACACTTAATGTCTGGGCAATAAAGTTGCGGTAGGGCAACATCGTGGGCAGTGTTTTGGCATTGCCCCGTAGTATCTGGGCAATTTCCGCTAAAATCAGCTCCAGTGTCAGATGGTCACTGACCAGATGGTGGAAACGTAAAGCCAGCAGCCATTCATTCTGTCGCGGATCGTGGGCGATATCGGCAGCAAAGAGAGGGGCGCGGTTCAGATTGATCCGGTGCTGACGCGGATCAGTGTGAGCCTGTAACTGCGCCGGAATATCGCCTGTCGTGGCCGGGATGAATTCATGGATAGCCAGCGTTGCCTGACGCCAGACCACCTGCACCGGCTGTTCCAGTTTTTGCCAATAAACCGCTGTACGCAGGATATCATGGCGGTTGATAACCTGTTGCAAGGCATTCAGGAAGCTATCGAGACG
>NZ_LDNM01000019.1 GCF_001028135.1 Xenorhabdus griffiniae | reverse complement strand
GTGATACGGCCGCCGGGGTGTGTCCCCCTGATTGCAGGGATGACAGGGCCGCGATGGGCTGCGTCTTTTCCAGATGGGTCGTCAGTGCGGCAAAATTCGTGCGCCCCAACGCTTTAGCCCAGTCCTCCAGCGCCGGGGTTAAACGGCCATCACTCAGCGCCGCCTGCACCAGACTGTCAACCTGGCTCACCTGCGCGTGCTGGCGTTCGCTGTTCAGTTGTGCCTGAAGTTCCTGATAACCGGCAATCGGGACGTACCGGGCCGGATCATAGGCTTTTGATGACAGGTCGGCAATCTGGGTCTTCTGGGCTTGCAGCAAGTCGAGCAGCCCTTGACTGGCCGCCGTGGCGGTGCCCTGACCGTTCGAAATTAAATCAATGGCTTTTTGCAGCTCGGCCTTGATGTCTTCCGTCGTGGCAGTAGCAGGCAAATTCAACATCCAGCGTAAATTGCTTAAGAGTTCCTTGATGAGTTCGTCATCCACGGAATGATCCTCCGGTTGTGGGGTATTCAGGGCAGCCAGTTGGGAGGCAGCGGCCAGCATCACCGCGTCCATCCCGTCCAGTGCCGGGGTGTTGGTCAGCGCCGAATGCAGTAATGCAGTCACGTGACCCTGTTGGTCATACAAAAATACGGGGGAAATAAAGCGGTATTCATTGGCGGCAATGGCCTGGCTGGCGTTGTCTGTCCAGTCAACATTGACGGCATACAGGCCTTCGCCCTCACGCCATTCCAGTGTCTGGAACCAGCCCGCCGCGGGGGCCGGCTGACCATTTTTAATCGCGCGCAGGGTCTGGTGTTCATAATCAATCACCAGCGGGGTTTCCCGCCCGTTCACCTGTTGGATCAGGGATTCGGCAATCTCACGGGTCATCACCCAGCTAGCACAATCCGCCGGGCGGCCATCGTTGGCACGAAACTCGCCGGCTGGAAAAAGCTGGATTTCGTTCTGGTGGTTACCCCGGATCAGCGAGGTTAAAGCGGCAATGGTCGTTTTCATGCCCGCAGCATAGCGGGGCAATCACGACCGATGCGGTTGAGGGGGTTCAGCAGGTGACTGAACAGTGAGCGGAAAACGAAAAGTAGATGCGGAAAATTCTGGCAGGGCAGTGTATCGCGCTTTGCCCTGAACCGGAACCCCATTTAAACCCCGTTTAAAAACGATTTAAACGGGAGTAACCGGTTAAAGGCAAGGATTTGTATCACAACCAGTTCAAACGCCCCCAAAGGGTGCTCAGGGCGTTTTGCTTATTCCGGTCATCAGGGCGCATCTATCAACCGTTGCAGGTAGCGTTCCAGAATAGCCTGGATCTGTCCCGCGTCGCTGTCGGTCAGTGTCAGAAACGGGCGGGCAGGCATCTGGATTTTGTAGGCTGGCAGGGTATTCCACTGGCTGTGATCCGCTTTCGCTTTGCTGGAAAAACGGCTCTGGCCATTTTTGCGCCGATAATGCGCCCGCTGGCTGCGGGCAGGCATATTAATAGTGCCGCCCTCCTGGTGAATGCGGGCGTAGATCACATTCGTACCGACCAGGGCTTCATCGTTATCACTGAATTGCTGGATACTGCCCGCCAGTCGCCCGGTGTGTTGCAGGATTTTTCCGCCCGCCCGCTTTTTGGCATAGGCCGGACTCCAGCCCAGCCAGGCAGGGCGACCCTGTTGCTTGAAATTTTCCTCGACCGCATCGGCCATCGTCGCGGCAATCTGGCGCATCATGGGGGTTCGGTCACCCAGCCCGTCCGTCAGTTGCTGCATCGCTTTCTGAAATTCTGTTAAGTCAATATCAATCCGGAACATGGAAATCCGCCTGTTGGATCACATTGTGTAATTGCCCCTCGCGCACGCTGACTATCCACCAGACTCCCGCCCGCATTGCACCATAATACTGTGTTCCGTCTTTCGCCAGGTGCTGGCGTTCGGGCTGCTCAATAATCTGCTGGAGCGCCAGATAATCGGCCAGGTCAATGCTCTCCTTATCTGCCAACCGCTTGAGGGTCGGTGCATCGACCGTCACCGGGTCAGATTGCTGCCCGCCAGAGCGCGGACGCACGGCAACCGGATAACGCTGTAACGATGACGGCGCATCCTGTTTCAGTGTCTCTTTAAATACCCGGATAAAGTCCGGCCCGGTCAACGTCCCGGTGACATACTGACTGGCGGCGGGTTGCGGGTATCTGTCCAGTTCGGGCTGCCAGCTCACCTGACCGGGGTTAAACCCAAAGCCCGGATCGGGGGTATACACCTGGCCGGTCATGGGGTTTTCAAAGCCCATCACCGGGCGGGTTTCACCCGGTTCGCCATACTCTTGCTGCACCTCAACCCGCCGCCCTTCTGTGGATTGCACCATCAACCCCAGCCGTTCGACATCCGCTTCGCTGCGGGTACGCACCCGGCAACGACAACGATAACCATCCGGCGGGTAGATGGATTGCCAGATGGGATCGTCATAGCGGGCGATAAAGCCGTCGAGGGCCGCATGTGAGGGGCGGATGCGGCTATCCATAATGCCCACCCGCTCCCAGTAGGGACGCTCATCGACGTTTTCCATTTGCTGCTGATAGCGTCCGGCCATATAGGCCGACTGCATATTGGTCGTAAAAATTGTATCCAGACGGCGGGGTGTCAGCCGCTTACCGTGCAGTTCGCCGGTATCGTTATCAGCAACCAGCCCTTTACCGAGCCAGCCTTTCCGTTCCAGTATCGGCAGCAGGTTGCGTTGAAAGTCGCGGAAGGTCTGCCCGGTTTCCAGTGATTTTTGTAGTTCCGCCCGGATGTCGGCCAGCACATCCAGTTTTAACACGCCTGCCACGGTAAAGGCGCGGGCCTGCGCCAGGGCTTCCACATCGTGCCAGTTAAAACCGAGGGCAAAGCCTTTACGCTGGAAATAGTCAATCGCTTCTTTCGGCGGCAGGCCAATCACATACCCCAGGTTGATTTGATTACGTGTCGGCATGGAGGCGCCCCCAGACATCGGCCACAAAAATCGCCTGCGCCAGTAACTGCTGTAACGTGCTGTCATCCAAATCCGGGTAACTGGCCGCCACAATATTCATCGCCTCATCCACATTCTGGCCGGATTGCAGGGCGCTGACCAGCGGGGACAGTAACTGGCTCATGGCCGCCCCTATCGGGTCAGACAGCGGCGGCGCATTATCCAGCGCAATCTGGGCCGGGTCGATATCCGCTGACTCATGAACCTGGCTTAAGACCCCCAGACCATAACGAGAGACGCCGTAGCTGAGGGGCGTGGGCAGCCCCGTATTGATACGCGGGGCTAAGGTCGGTTCATCATCCTGTGGCATCGGAATAGCGGCTTTCTTATGCACCCAGGAAACGGGAATAGATGTCACCCCTGCCTGATTCACCAGCGTGGCAACGGCGGTGGCAAACTCCGGCAGATCCACCGCTTCACGGGTATCAAACACAAAACGGGGCAGGCGGTGCGGGTTAATCTCAGTATGTCCATTCAGCGCCAATAACATCTGGATCAGGTTTTTAAACATGCCCTCTAACTGGCGGGCATCGGCGGTCATCAGGTCATGGCGTACCTCGTTATGCACATTCCCTAGCGCATGAGTGGACGATTTGCCATCTGCCTGCGTAGTCAGTGTGCCGCCCAGAATGATTTTGGATTGCGTCCGTTCGGCCCAGTTAATCATGGCCATAAACGGTTCACTGCCACCCGATGCGGCACTTTCAAACCGGATTTCACTGCCCGCCGGGATAGCGGCAACTGCCTCATGTCCCAGCCGGACCAGTGAATCCAGCAACCGGTCCCGGTCAGCATCCGAAGTGCCTGCCGCATACGTTGCGATACGGGCAGGCAGGCCGTAAATCTCTAAAAATTCCGCCAAATCGCGCAAGCTGAAGTTTTTAAACAGGTACGGCCACACCAGCACCCGGTAAATGCCACTGGTCGCAATAAACCCGCTGCGGGCATTGTGGCGATGGACCAGCCAGCCGAACGGCCACAGGGGGCTGCCATACAGCCCGTTATTGTCCCGCAGACGGATCTCATCCCGCTGCTCTGGCAGGGTACGGAACCAATAATGGGGACGCAAGTGGTGCCTCTTCGGCAGCCAGACTTTTTCGACGCGCTCCCATTCGATTTCCTGACAACTGAAGCCGTGCCCGACGGCCTCCATCCCGTTCAGGATAATGTCCTCAATTTCCGGCATCGCATCGAACCACTCTTGAACTTGTGCCGTGATGGCCTGCTCCTGTGCCGTCGCCCGTTTGGGCGGTTCAATCGACCAGTCCAGGGTCAGCAACGCATTCTTACGTTTCTCCATTTCCGCAAAGATATGGCCGTCACGCTCCAGCATGTCACCGAACAGGCTGGCCTGTGCACTCAGGTCGCCCAGTTCAGCCAGTTGCAGGATACGCGGCAGCTTGCGGATAGTGAGTCCCCGCGACGGGTGGTCAGGGTAAATGCGCTGCATTTGCGCTGTCTTCACCGTCTGGGGGGATTTCAGGGCTTCCCGTTGCAGGGGGTTGCCATAGATATCAACAATTGGCATTAATCTCATTCCTCAGTGCGACAGCACAACGCCCATCACCAGCGTGACGGCAATCCAAAAACCCACAAATACCAGATAGGTCATCACTCGATTCACTTTCTCTTGTTCCTTATTACCATGCGCCCGACCCGAAAC
>NZ_LDNM01000189.1 GCF_001028135.1 Xenorhabdus griffiniae | reverse complement strand
GGGTGCTGTGTCTGGCTCAGGTGTCTGGCGCTCTAGAGCCACCATATCCGCCGCCTCCTGCATTGGCACGGCACGCTCAATCAGCAGAGCAAAGGCGGTTTCGGGTTCCGCCATCTGACACAGATACTCATTGGCATCCCTGCCCGGTGGGAACACCACGCGCAGCGGTGTGATCCCTTTGGCAACCAGTGCCGACGCCAGTTTCACCGCCGCCTCATTGCCTGCGGTATCGTTATCAAAGGCGATCAGCACCTGCTTAATGTTGTGCTGTTCAAAGACCTGCCAGTGGTCAGCGGTCACACCATGTACACCATAGGCCGCCGTGACATGGCGCTGCCCCGTCACCCAGAACGACATCGCATCAATGAGCGATTCACACAGGATAAGCGTCCTGGACGCACCCAGTGCGGCTTCATTCCAGACGCCGTGATGGGCCCCCGGCAGGTACAGATGACGGATAACCGACGCCCGCAGATCATCACTGATCATGCGCCCGTACAGTTCGTGGATTTGCCCCTGTGTACCCATCACCGGCACAACCAGCGAACCGCGCAGATGCTCCCGCCCGTTCTCCCGCAGCACACCGACTGCTTGCAGACGGCGGCGGATCTCTGCTCCGGCCTTGTATTTACTGGGCGGCAGGCGGTAAGCAAGCGTTCGGTTGGCAAAGCCCAGCTTAAAATGGCTGACCAGCTCAGGAT
>NZ_LDNM01000188.1 GCF_001028135.1 Xenorhabdus griffiniae | reverse complement strand
CTAATTAGATCACGTTATTAACCCTTATTCAATAGGTGTTAAAAAGTATGCTCGCGCCCTGATGTCTATTGGGGGATCTGGAATATAACAAATTCCTGTCTGTTGGGGAATAGCAGGAGAACCACTGCCGCCTGAGGTGGTTAAATAGGCAGGCACATCATAAATTAACGTCCTATCCATTCTGTCGAATTGAAGTTTATTACTATTGAAACTAATTACAGCTCATTTCCGAGTGGGCTGTGGTGAGTTTATACGGCACGATAGGAGATAGAGATGGGTAAGCGCCTTGAAATTTTAAAAGCGTCATTAACAAAGAAAGAAGCGCTATTCAATGAGCGCCTTCAAAATCACTTCGATACAGTCAAGCAAGCTAACGGCCAACCACTCAACGATAAGCGAAACGGGCGTGCAACACTTAATAAATGGGAAAAACAAAACGATTCGTTGCGGAATTTGAAAGAAAGCATTCAAAAAACCAAAGACGCAATTGAGAGAGAAGAAAACAAAATTGCATTATCTGAATCTGTAACTCTTCCCGCATACATTGAAAACGCGATTAAGGAAGGACTCATAACGCAGTGGCGGAAGTTCCCGAGGTTCTTTTTTGTTAATGGAGTAAAAGGCGGAAGGATAGTTCTTGATGAAAAGACAGGAGCTATCTCGCATAGATACTTAAGCAGGGTTTCAAAAGAAGAATACCCAATATTTCGTGATGTATTTAATAGTCTAAACAAGCAGGCTATAAATTAAACACCAGCCTCGCCAATGCGGGGCTTTTTATTACCTGAATATAGGAAAACAATAATGGCACAAGAACAAAAAATATGGTGTTCACCGCTTACAGGAAAAATATTTCAAGGACGGGTTAACACCAAAACAAATATTGCAAACAAGGATAAGCGGGACATCACGGATGAAGCAATAAAGGCAGTGGCAGAGCATCTTTTTTATCAACCAAAAGTCTTAAAAATTACTTTAAAAAGCGGCGATATTCTGTCGATTAAATCCACTGTAACAGCACAAGGAGTGCCAGATAATACCGTAGAGAACGCCGCTTATGATTTGCTTTATGTGGCAGAGCGGTTGGTAGCGCAATTTAGCGCAGCAGGCATTGAACCACAGGAAGGCTCAAATGACCCGGGGGAATGCTTGCTAGCTCAGGCAGAAAAAGCAATCGCAAAAGCATTAGGAGAGAATAACGATGCCTAAACACATTCACGCTGATTTAATATCTGAGTACGCAAGGTTGTCTCATATTACTGATAGGCCGTGGGAGTATTTCCAGTACAGATTTGCAGATGGAAATGATTGGTTAGAGCCTGTTAGCGCCATTGCCTTTCATCACAATACTTCTTTTAGATTAAAACCCCGTACTATCAGAATCGGGGATATCGACGTTCCAGAGCCAGTGAGGGATGAGCCAGAATATGGAACTACATACTATTATCCTGACATAAGTTTGGGAGTATGTGACGTTGAAGAAGATACATGGGAAGGCGACAATTATATTGATAGTCATCGTCTATCTAGTGGGTTAATCCACCTCGACCGCGAATCCGCCGAACTGCACGTCCGGGCGCTTATCGCTCTAACCTCTAAATAATCCAAACTCGAAAATCACTAATCGTTTTTACTAACGAGGGACTGTTACATGCGTAACAACATGTTCGACGGGTGCGCAGTTATACCCACAAAACCACAGGCAATCAGGAACCGGCGCTGCCATGTGCGCCGTCTCGCACTACTCATCATCTCATTATTTGTATTTATTCCGGTTTAACGGAGGTAATCATGTGCATTCAAATTTTATGCTCATCATATGCGTACAGATGGTTAGCAAGTCAACTGGAAATCAGTTTCAACGAATGTCACTTCGGCTGGTTTGACACTGAAATGTGCGAACGGGCAGCGAATATATGCAGGAGTTTAGGTGATAGTAATGAATAATCAAAATGAACAACTACCCACCGTTATAAATAATGGAGCTATTAACATCGACAATATTCAGATAAGTTATTCCGACAAACCATCTGCATTGATGTTATAATCGGTAATCCGATAATTTACTGCC
>NZ_LDNM01000187.1 GCF_001028135.1 Xenorhabdus griffiniae | reverse complement strand
GGGTATCTCCTTCCCAATCGCCAAGGCGTTGTCTTTTGTCCACGATTTTAGGGCGTTTCTCAATACTGACTCTGTTTTTGATTTTTCCTCTACGCTCATAGCTGCCATAGCGTTTACGATAAGGTTTTTTAGCAATTCTGAGGTGCTGCCATAAATCACCACCCTCACGTTTATCCTGATAAATCAATCGATAAACCGTTTCATGATGCAAAGAAATGATATTTTCTTTTTTAAGATAACCCACTGTTTGTTCAGGACTCAAACCTTTCCAAATTAACTGCTTAATCAATGTTCTTATCTTAAATGTGACTTTTATGACTTTTACAGCAGAATGACGGCGCTCCAATGCCTTACACTGAGCCTGTTGAGGACAGTATTCCTGTGCTTGCTGATTTCGTCTCAGTTCCCGACTAATCGTTGAGGGATTACGTTTAAGTGATGTTGCAATAAAGCGTTGTGTAAAACCGGCTTCTTTTAAGCTGAAAATCTGATATCTTTCTGATTCGGTCAGTTGTTTATAGGTCATAGTGCATTTTCCTTTGGCGAGAAAGATGCCTACTATAGCAACTGACCGCCTTTTT
>NZ_LDNM01000186.1 GCF_001028135.1 Xenorhabdus griffiniae | reverse complement strand
TATTCCTCTCTATTATGTTGGGTGTTCAGAGATAGGCAATGAGGATAACAAGCTCAATTGGCATATCCTGACTAATGAGCCGATAAATAATAAAGAGGATGCCCTTACCATTATCGGTTATTACGAAAAACGCTGGCTTGTAGAGGAATACCATAAAATTTGGAAGAGTGAAGGAACAGGCGTAGAAGAACTGAGAGTTCAAAGCAAAAATAATCTAGAGAGGTTAGCCACCATTTATGCCTTCTTAGCTGTCAGGATATTTCAATTAAAATTTGCCAGTGAGCAACTTGAAGATATTAGCTGTGAAAAAATTTTGTCGCCAAAAGCATGGAAGTTACTCTGGCTTAAGAGCATAAAAACAGCCCTCCCTGAAACGCCTCCCACTGCTAAATGGGCATACGAACATCTTGCAAAACTCGGTGGTTGGAAAGATAGCAAACGAAATGGCAGAGCATCAGTAAAAACCTTGTGGGAAGGATGGCTAAAATTGCAGGCCATCCTTGAAGGCTATGAACTC
>NZ_LDNM01000185.1 GCF_001028135.1 Xenorhabdus griffiniae | reverse complement strand
AACCACTCAACCACATGAAATTCAGCGCTAAATCAGTGCTGGTTTACTATGTTCGGTTGATTCGGAAGGAGATGAAATGAAATTAATTCATTACATGAAAAGATATCTGAGTTAGAAATACAGATAGCCGAATTAGAATAATAAAATCAACAATGCAAATTTAATTACAGTGCCATCGCTGAGGGATTGCTTTATCCAAAATTCAGACCGATTACAAATCTAAGGAGATGGAAGTGGAAGATATGAATTATATAGCAGCAGCGAACAAAGCCATCCAGAAAGAGAAAGAAGAAAAGTACGACCTTGCAGCCATATATTGGGGAAAAGCTAAAAACTTAGCAACCAGTCTTAATACTCAACTATGGGCTGAATATCGCCAATTGCATAATGAAAAAAGACACTCATTACATAACAGTTACAGCAAGGTATTAAGAACCCCAAAAGAAGAAGTCGCAATAGAAGATACCAGGCGAATTGCAGAAGCATTGAAAGAACATATAAATAAACAGGTGATAGCTAATGGCTAAACGAAAAAGAAGTAAAACACAACAAGGTTATATGGGAATGACCTTATCTCAAGGTATGCGGTTAGAAATAGACAAAAAGCAGGATTATTTAAATTCAAAAAATACCTCTCTAATTTTCCGGTAGAAGGTGAAGAAATGAGAGCGCCACTTAATAGAGCTATGCGTCGTTTAGCGAAAAGAATGAAAATTGAATTTAAGGAAGTTAAATAATGACCAAGAAAAACGAATTAGTCCCAGTATCCGCCAGAGAATTACAGATCGTTGAATATCGCGGTCAGCGTGTTGTGACTACCGAACAGTTAGCTGCGGGGTATGGCACAACTGTTGACCGCATCCGCCAAAACTTTAACCGCAATAAATTGCGCTTCTTTGAAGGGAAGCATTACTTTCAGATTATCGGCGATGAGCTTTCAGCTTTCCGCGTATCTTTTAGCGACGCGGTTAATAAACACACAAGCACCATCACTCTTTGGACAGAGCGCGG
>NZ_LDNM01000184.1 GCF_001028135.1 Xenorhabdus griffiniae | reverse complement strand
TGGAAAAACACCCGAACACTATCTCAGAACGCAACCCTGCATATGTGGTTTGGCGAGATTAGTTGTTTCCTGAAATCCAACGGGGCGAAATTCTCACCGGATGAAGTTAAGGACATGCTCAAGCACACATTTTTGTGCTATGAGGTTGTGGAGCGGATTGCTGACAGAACGCAGGAAGTTGAGCGTGTCAGGACACTACGCCAGACATCCAAATTGGATACTGGCGAGATGTTTCGATTCATGGAGCAAGTTGAACAGTGGGCTGCGGGTATTGGTTGTTTCGTGACAGTACCAGATGACAGCGAGTACATGAAACTCAAACAGGAGCAGAATCAGTGAGATACCTACTATTTCTCGGCTTTTGGACAGCATTCATGCTGATTATGGGGATAGCGTTAGGGGGATAAGGTGGCAAAGTTTCGACAACGGAAATGTAAAGAATGCGGCGAGCAGTATGAACCAGAGCGGCAATTACAAAATACCTGCTCAATCCAGTGTGCAATAGCCAGAGGTAGGAAGCAAGAGCAGAAAAAACGAGAGGAACTGGAACGACGACGAAAGAAAGATAATGAAATTAAGCAGAAGTTAGCCCGCGACAAACTCAAAGCCCGCAAGTTAGCAGTAAAGCCCCGCAGTTATTGGATTCAACAAGCCCAGCAAGCCGTAAATGCCTATATCAGAGAGCGAGACCGCGATTTACCGTGCGTTTCCTGTGGTACGTACACCTCTGCTCAGTGGGATGCCGGACATTATCGGACAACGTCAGCAGCGCCTCAACTGAGATTTAACGAGAACAACATCCATCGCCAGTGCATCGTCTGTAATCAGCATAAATCGGGGAATCTGGTTCCGTACAGGGTGGAGCTAATCCGGCGTATCGGTCTGGCAGCAGTTGAGGATATCGAATCCAACCATGACCGCCACCGATGGACGATTGAGGAATGCAAGGCTATCAGGGATGAATATAAGAAAAAACTCAAGGAGTTAAAATCACAGGAGGCGGCATGACAATTGATGCATGGATTGCTATTGGCTCGGCATAGAAAACGAATAAGGGCCATTAACGCAATCAGAAAAGGCGTAATCCTAATGAGGAAATATAAAGCGCTTAAGGGTCTAAGTCAGTGATATTAAAAAGCTTTTTAGAGGCGCAGGCTTACGCAAGGAAGCGGCGACTGTCAGAGGGAAAGCACTTTGCTATCCGGCAGCGTAAAGAGCGTTTGTATGTCACCCGATTATCTGACTGTAAGCGTCCGGCATGGTCAACACTGGACGATATTAGATTTGAGCGTTACGGGATCGCACCACATCGAATTAAGAAATTAGAGCCGTCTGATACACCGTTAATTATTGGGTTACTGGCTTCTGGTCTTTCACAGAGGACTGTAGCCCATAAATTTGATGTCACGCGTGGAGCAATAAGACGATTAATCAACAGGGTAAAACAACAAGCAGTGGCGGGGATAAGATGAAATTAGAATCACTACCGAAGTACTTTTCACCCAAGAGCATTATGTTTAGTGACTCTCCAGCCGCAACAGCTACTGATGCATTCTCAATTACCGATGTTATGGCCTCGCTAGGATTGGCGTCCGCTCAGGCGAGGATGGGTATTGAGCTGTTTTTGGCGAAACAGGGTATCAATAAACCCGATGAGGCGGTGGAGAGTCTCTATCAATATGCACTGACACAAGCACACAAATACAGTGCCATCGCAAAACTCGATGAGGATATTAAGCGAAGCGTGCTGCAAATACTCGCAAATTATGCGTTTCAGGATTATGCGAGAAGTGCAGCCAGTAAAAAGCAGTGCTCGGGTTGTGAAGATGGGTTTATTGAAGCAGAGGTGTTTACTACAAAGACATATACACCGTGGATGGCAAGAAAT
>NZ_LDNM01000183.1 GCF_001028135.1 Xenorhabdus griffiniae | reverse complement strand
GCAACAGCTTGAGCGCATAGGCGGCCTGCCGTACCCCTTCTTCTTCCGCTATCGCTAAAATCTTGTGCTGGAGATGGGTTTCGCCCAGATAGAACAGACTTTGCCCGGTCATGGCGCTGTACTGGGTACGCTCTTCTTCCGGCATCAGGTTCAGTACGGCCTCCATCAATGAGGATTTTCCGGCGGCGCTGCTGCTTTGGATCAGGACGGCTAAGGGGTTGGGCAGTTTACGGCTCACGGCAGCCAAAAAGCCGGCCAGTAAGTTAGTGGACTCACCAACCACGCCACAGGCGGCTAAGTCAGCGGTAATACGGGCAGTCAGATAGGGATCTTGCAGCAAGGCCAGCGCTGCCTTTTGTTCGGCGTCACTCATTGTCGGCACATTGACCACTGATACCTTGCCGCCTTGCTGTTGCCATTGTTCAGCAGCCAGCAACACCTGCCCCAGCGCCCGCCGCAGATCCGCTTCGCCCAGTCCCAGCTCAGTGGCGGCCATGCGGGAGTAACTGTTACGTGAACGGCCGCTCATCAGATCAACCCCGTCGGCGAACAACACCCCGCTTTGCCTGTCCAGCACCTGCGCATTGAGTTTCATCGCAGCGGAACCTGCCTTAACTGATCCCATGCCGCGCAGACACCATTGCAGTGTGCCGACTGACACGAGCAGCTCGCCATGCTCACCCGACTCACAGACCACATTCGGCGTCACGCGGGGCGCCGGTTCGGCGGCTAAAGGGGAAGCGGGTTCGGGTGCTGTGTCTGGCTCAGGTGTCTGGCGCTCTAGAGCCACCATATCCGCCGCCTCCTGCAT
>NZ_LDNM01000182.1 GCF_001028135.1 Xenorhabdus griffiniae | reverse complement strand
GGTCAATATCCTCCCGTTCGTACTTTTTGATGGTTTTCAGGTAATACTGCTCCAGCGCCTCGCAGTAACAGTACCTGTTATGTATTGCCGCCATCGCACAATTACAAAAATCCTGAAAAACCTGATAACGACGGTGATAATGCGCCGTCTGGTTAAACAGCGCGATAAATTCTTTCTGGTGATCCGGCTGTGATGACATCACGTGTTTTCCTTGCAAAAAATAAAGGGAAAACACGTTCCGAAAGGGGAACCTGTTTTCCCCTTTCGGTTGAAGTGAAGATAAAAAATCAATTAATGACGAGTTAAACGAATGGCTATGGCCCGACCGCGATGGCCGGCACGGGCAGGTTCACCGCCTGCTTCTCCTCGTTGACCAGATAAAGCGCCGGCCGGTTTTCCCGTCCT
>NZ_LDNM01000181.1 GCF_001028135.1 Xenorhabdus griffiniae | reverse complement strand
GATCCGCTGGGGCTGGCAGGGGGGGTTAACCCGTATTCTTATGTGCATAATCCCACGGGTTGGGTAGATCCTTTAGGACTAAACTCCAAGAAATGTCAGTATGTGTATCGAGAATTAAGTATTGATGACAGAATTAGATATGATGCAGGATTAAGTATACAGCCTAAAGGGCAGGGGGGATCAATCGTAGAACATGTTGATGGAAAAAATACAGGGTTTATTTCGGTTGCTGAAGAGCAGGCTGCAACGAAAAGATTTTCTTCTGGTAGTGGGTTAGCGCAAATTGATTTGAAGAAAGCAACGAAAAATGGAACAACGTATATTCCTCATAAAAATGTTATGCAAGCAGTTAATTCAAAAGGTTCACTACAAAATAGAAAAGATGCCAAAAGAGCAGTGGAAGGTTTATTTAAAGGTGAAATTCCTCATGACGCTATCAAAATTATAAGATAGGAGAAAATATGCCAGTATTATCAGAGTATTCTAATGTAACAAATACTGTATTTAATGTTTTAGATAAGAAGGGATTCAACATATGGTATGACGAAGAAGCAGACATGTACTGTGCCGAAAAAGATGGCTGGGACTTCATGGCAGACTCTCCTTGTGGGCTGCTTGGTGTTATATCTATATATGAATTTAAACAACCAGCTGAATATAAAGAATATTGGTGGCGTGATGAAGAAAAAGATTTATTGAATAATCTAAGTCATATACCACCAGAATATAACGCGATGCTCGACTTTTATGATGAGTTGAAATGACATAGCCGCTCCTTTATAACTTTAAG
>NZ_LDNM01000180.1 GCF_001028135.1 Xenorhabdus griffiniae | reverse complement strand
GGCTAATTAGATCACGTTATTAACCCTTATTCAATAGGTGTTAAAAAGTATGCTCGCGCCCTGGTAGGAACGGGGTGGCAGCATGGGTTATTTCTGTAGCCACTCAGAGAATGGACACAGAAATATTTACTTTAGTTTCAGAGAGTAACTAATTGTTAAGCATTATTCGCTTGTTATTGTATGGAAATGGGTTTAATGGTCTTTGTTGTAATCAGCAAAATAGGGTGAATAAAATGAAAAAATATCTTCTTCTTTGCCTGTTGGCGGGTTCGGCTATTCTACCGCTGCAAACTTACGCCAATATTTCCAGTGCTTCCTTGGGGGATCCTTTAGATCCTATTTGCGTGTTAATCCCTGTGTTGCCATGGTGCAATGTAGTTCCTCCTGTTCCGGTAAACCCGCCAAATTAACCAATTTGAACATACTAATAAATCGAGTCGGACGGTAACATTCTTGCCGTCCTCTCGTAATGACACTGCGTCCTAACATACTCCTGCCACCCCAGTATCATTTGCTCTGAGGTGGTGAGGTGAAGCATCACTCATGAAATCTTAAAACTAGCCGCTACCAATGAGTAATCATCAATCGGCGTGGCTTTTTCAATTCGTTTTTGCAAACTGGAAGCAAATCTAACTGGATTACGCAGTGTGTTATCTGAAAATCTAGGTCGTTTTTCCCAGAAGTGATGTGCACCATCAGACATAATGTATATATCTAATACATCTTCATCACCAACAAGCTCAGAAAGAGAGAAATGTAACTCCTGATAATCCACATCAATTACTTTTGAAAGAGCTGACGTTAATGTATTTTTTCCCCCCATACCCTCCAATTCTTTCTTTGTGAACAATCCCTCATTAATCAATTTTTGATGCTGAGTATGATCTGTCGATAACTGAACTAGCTTCCTGCCTCTTCTTACATAAATTCTTGTGTCACCTACATGTCCGATATGCAAACTATTCTGATTAATGTAGCAGAATGTCAGTGTTGTTGCGGCTCTATGGAGAGTAGCGTTGCTTTCAGAGAGCTTGGATATATCCTTTTTTATTGCAGAAAACACTTTCCCAATATTTAAATCACCTTCAATGTTGAAATTTGAAAGATGATTTACGGACGTCTGTGAAGCCTCTTTTGCTCCATCATATGACCCAACTCCATCAGCTACAGCCATAATATATCCATTACCTGCAATCTTAGGCGGCATAACGGAGTCTTGATTATCCCTCATAGCACTTTTCCCCAAGGAAAATAGGCCACAACTCAATAAGGTCATCATTGGTTATTCTCCCGAATGATTTTCTCAAAATCTATTAACATGTCCGCAACTGAGTTATATCTACTTGCAGGCTTATAAGCTGTGCTTTTAAGAATGAAATCATCCATTCCTCTCAGTTGACCTATGCTAAATCGATCAATGATTGCACCAAGGGCGTAGATATCTGTCTTTTCATCATAAAATCCTTCCTGAGCTTCAGGCGCCATATAACCATCAGTTCCCATTTTAACGGCAAAGTTAGTTAATACCTCAGACTCTTCTTTCTTATTTGAGTTTTTTACCAAGCCAAAGTCTGAAACTTTATAAGTACCATCTGGAAATCTAAGGATATTCGCGGGCTTCAAATCCCTATGCAAGTATCCTTTTTCCTCATGCATATACTTAACCCCTTTAAGTATCATCGATATAATATTCAGTTTTTCTGATACTTCTAACTGACCTATACAAAACTCACGGTTTAAATCATTCTCTGCAAGATCACTAATAAACCAAGGACTATTGACGGATAAATGGTGAATGTAAATCGGGGCTATATTTGAATGATTACAAGAAGCCTGATAGATGGCTTCTCTGCGAAATCTACGCGTCCATTCCTCGATTGTGAAAATTTTAAGCAGATCTTTATTAGTTATTGATAGTGTTTTTTTAGCATAGTTACCACATTTCCTATTATCAAGGCTGTAAAGCTCCACCTCTTCTACATACCCGAAACCACCTTTCCCAATCACTCGTACTGGTTTTATAAAATAATTACCGCGTCTTTCCATATTGTTATCCTTTGCGCATTTTGTCTTTCTATAAGCTAAAATCTACTAGCAAAGAATGAGATACTCCATAATTTCTTATTGAAACAATTAGCGAGCAATTACTTTATTTTTTCATCGACACTGACTCCCAACATATTCCTGCAAATATCTTAATTTTGCCCGGTCGTTGATGATGCCTTCTCGGATATCGAGAACAGTTGATCCAGTTTCTCCAGTGAGTTCGACGGTTCCTGCATCGCCCACGCTACCGGAGGTAATGGTTTCAGACACAGGACAGGCGGCTTTGATGCGCAGCTTGCGACGACCAGCGGCAACATCAGCCCGCAAAGTATCGATTTCAGTCTTGGCATTGGCGAGTTCCTGAGTGTGTCGGGTGTCAAGTTCATGCAGCATGTCAATGTGCGTGTTCTGGTAGGTGATAGTGTCGGTTAGTTGCTGGATTTCAGTTGCTTGATCGCTATTGATGCCGAGCTGTTTCTTATAGCCAGAGCGGGGAGGAGAGCGCAATACTGGCATGTTAACATATTAATATTTAATAAATTAATTTTATTAAAAAACTAACATACCCCCAGTTGTACCCCCACATTATTTTGCTACATCAAGTCTGGTAGTTTTTACGTGGAAATTAGGTTTATAACTTTTTAATCATAACGTTAAAGCAAAAAAGCCATGAGATTTGGAAATGGTCAAATTTGGCTGCCATTTCACGCTCAAGGCTTCATATAAACATTTATCATTTTTACGAACTGGATCACAAATTAAAACGGGTTATTCCTGAGGTTTATCACGAACCTTACGCTCAATTAACTGACCATACATATCAAAGTAACGGCTAGGCCAAATTTCAGAGGGATGTATACCGAGATAATCTGCGATTATCCATTCACCTTTAGGCCAAGGACGACTGAGAGTGTTTGCCAGTGTAGATGAACTGAGTCCCGACTCACGAGAAACAGCAGCTAAAGTTGTACCACGTTTACGCAATGCAGCAATTATATCGGCTTGATGCCAATCATTTTTAACATTGTTATTCATTCCTGCTATCCCTTCCATTAATTGATCATTGATGGTGGTGATTCAAGGCAGGGTTAGCAGACCGGGTAACTATGACCGGCGAGGCCGAAGCCTCCCCTACCTGAATCACCATTGAAAGGGCGAATGCAGGCACACTGGTAAAACTTCTTACCAGTGTATAGTTACACAAGGCTGCTAAACCTTGACCATTGGTATTTGCCAATGGCGGGAATACTTTAACTGATTGTATTATCAGACTCAATAACCGAACAGCTAAGTTTAACGATTATAAAACTATTCAACATAACGGACAGCGATCCGAATTTTTAATTCCCCAATCAGTCAGTTCATTAATTTTCTTGCTTATTACCTGACAACATGCAATCTCTGGCGCGCGACAATTCGGACAGAATAGAAAATATCTACTTTGCCCTTGACGAATATCTGTGCGCCAGAGTGAACGCAAGTTGAGGTATTGCGGGGTATCGGTTGAGTACTCAGTACTGCCGCCTGCATTTGCAGGTCATCCCCACCGGCATAAAGCCAGCCTCGATATCGTCAATCTCTCCTTTTTCAATCTATAAAAAGCAGTGTCAGATTCACTACGTAGTTAATCAGGCTAGAGCCTGTCAGGGTTGCATTGTTCTTTGGCTGCGGCGTCACTTTCAGCGGTAACCCGCAAAAAGTGACGCCTTGAGTTCTGTAAATAGTTAGCAAAAATCGTGCGAACGTTGAAGCGCCATCAGACACAGCAAAACGCCGTAAGGTTAAATGTCAAACAGTAGTCATGTTAATGGATTAGCTGTAGAAAAATTGTCTGTTGAATAATTCAAATAGAGATAGATAAAAGTATGAACGGATGCGCAAAAACTATCCGGTTGTTCATTGAAGATAAATAGGATTTATGTTGATTTGAAATGCCAGTGTATGAACCCACGCTCAATACACTTCGGTAACCAGATAAAGATATCCTTTTGGGTTATCTATTAGTTTAAGAGACCTTCATTGCCAGACGAGGGTTTAGGTGTCTTGACAATATCTGCTTCCAAAGGTGGGCAGATGTACCGCAATTCTAGCTCTCTCTTTCAGGCTACGAGAGTTTTGTTGCCATTACAGCTATGTGACCATCTATGATGGTGATTGAGCAGAATCAGATTATCGAATTATATTAGGTATAGCAATAAGAAAATCAATGCACCTATTGTTTTGAACATTGAAATACTGTCCCTGTGTGCTAAGGCTGCCAATAAGGAAGAGAGGATTCACCTGGATTATCAATCACGATTGCGACACTTTGTCTTGCACGTGTTACAGCTACATAAAAACTAGCAGCAGGAGTTGGTGCAAGATATTCACCTTTCTGTATAAATTTAGAGATACCATCAGTTGGTAAAATTAATACCCTTTCAAAGGTAGCTCCTTTTGATATTTTAAAATTCAAAAAATCAAAATAAAACTCTTTACCTGAACTAACCGAGTGGCGAAGGCATTGCGGATTGAACTGCTCTACATAAGATGCAGCATGTTTTTTCTGAACAAGAAATACTCCATCATGCCCCGTAATAGTTACGTTCATTGATTCTGTAACCGGAAATTTCCAATTTGGGTTGAAAATAGTGTCAGAAAAAACAGCTATATTTTCATGGCAACGCCATGTTTTCGAGTTTTCTACAATATCAAGAAGACCTTTATCTTGCCGCTCTCTAAACCAGTTTATTATTTCAGCATAAGCATACTGTTTGTTCTTAGAACTACGAGGGTTAGTGGAAAGTACAGACTGGCGAATATCTCCAACCATTCGTACATCAATTGATGATGAAAGTAATATATCGATAATTTCCCAATCATGACCACTCAAATCCTGAACCTCATCGATCAAAATTTCATCGTAAAGGCATTCTAAGCGATATAACAATGCTCCTTTACTATCTGAGATCAGTTCATGAGCAAGACGTCCAAGTTCACAGGCATAAATAGCGCCTTTAGAATCCATAAAACGACTTATCCCTTTTGCCATTCGAGCAGGTCGAGCATCAAAATGGAACCCTTGAACACGTTTATGAGGAAATTTAAATGGCAAAAAAGGCTTAGCAAAATGGCGAAGCAAAAATGTATACCACCCTAGCACTTCTATTCCTTGATGATCTCCCGCATAAACAGAAAGACGATGACGTAATTCATGCTGATTTCTCTGAGTATAGGTTAATACGAGTACATGCTTGCTTTTAGGAAGATCAGAGCAATATTCAACAATGCCTTGAGTTTTTCTAGATCCAGCAACAGCAAGAGTTAATTGATTATTCATAAATAAATTTTACAGCCTCTTGGATATAAGCAGGTGCTACAATAGTTATCTCAGAGCTAGCAATACGCAAAGCACCTTCCGTTTTTTCTCGTTTCATCCAAATTCCCAAATCTGCGGCTGGAGTAATACCAAGAATTTTACGCATTATAGATTCATCATTGTGTGCTATTAGTTGTGGCTCTAGCGTCTTACCATACTCAATATTGCCAATAAACAACTCTCTTCGTCCTTTTTTTTAGCCAATTTTCTATCGGTTTTTGTAACTCAGATGGATCAATACCATCATTATCACGGAGAGCAGCAACTGGTTTGTCTAATGCCGCACATAGCTCTAAACACCTACCAAGAGATAATCCCCTCATGCTTATTACATCAATGCCAAGCTCCATAGGACGCTTACCATAATTATCCCTAAATATCCGTTCGAAAATGATTTCATCAGAAGGCCCTTCTACAAGAACTATTTTGTGTGCAAGAACCATTCGGAGTGTGTCATAGCCGGGAAGCTTCTGAAAATAAAAAATAGTCTCTGGACTAAGAGAAGATATTTTACTTATAGCATTACAACCAACTAATATCAGAGCATCCAATCCTAATCGGTTCAGAACAAAAGTACTGTGAGTAGTAATAAATAATTGTTGTTGTTCACTCGCTAATGATTCTATACGTGAAAGAAGGGTAGTTAAGCCAGGGCAAGATCACGAATGTTTTTTAGTCAAAAATAAACAGGTTGCTTCGAGTAAAGAGCTG
>NZ_LDNM01000018.1 GCF_001028135.1 Xenorhabdus griffiniae | reverse complement strand
GTGATACGGCCGCCGGGGTGTGTCCCCCTGATTGCAGGGATGACAGGGCCGCGATGGGCTGCGCCTTTTCCAGATGGGTCGTCAGTGCGGCAAAATTCGTGCGCCCCAACGCTTTAGCCCAGTCCTCCAGCGCCGGGGTTAAACGGCCATCACTCAGCGCCGCCTGCACCAGACTGTCAACCTGGCTGACTTGCGCGTGCTGGCGTTCGCTGTTCAGTTGTGCCTGAAGTTCCTGATAACCGGCAATCGGGACGTACCGGGCCGGGTCATAGGCTTTTGATGACAGGTCGGCAATCTGGGTCTTCTGGGCTTGCAGCAAGTCGAGCAGCCCTTGACTGGCCGCCGTGGCGGTGCCCTGACCGTTCGAAATTAAATCAATGGCTTTTTGCAGCTCGGCCTTGATGTCTTCCGTCGTGGCAGTAGCAGGCAAATTCAACATCCAGCGTAAATTGCTTAAGAGTTCCTTGATGAGTTCTTCATCCACGGAATGATCCTCCGGTTGTGGGGTATTCAGGGCAGCCAGTTGGGAGGCAGCGGCCAGCATCACCGCGTCCATCCCGTCCAGTGCCGGGGTGTTGGTCAGCGCCGAATGCAGTAATGCAGTCACGTGACCCTGTTGGTCATATAAAAATACGGGGGAAATAAAGCGGTATTCATTGGCAGCAATCGCGGCGCTGGCGTTGGCTGTCCACTCGACGTTGACGGCATACAGGCCTTCGCCCTCACGCCATTCCAGCGCATGATGCCAGCCGGCTGCGGGTACGGGTTTACCGTTTTTAATCGCGCGCAGGGTCTGGTGTTCGTAGTCAATCACCAGCGGGGTTGCACGTGAGGCCACTTGCTGGATCAGATGTTCCGCAATCTCGCGGGTCATCACCCAGCAAGCACAGTCTGTGGGGCGGCCATCGTTGGCACGAAACTCGCCAGCCGGAAAAAGCTGGATTTCGTTCTGGTGGTTACCCCGGATAAGCGAGGTTAAAGCAGCAAGGGTTGTTTTCATGCCCGCAGCATAGCGGGGCAATCACGACCGATGCGGTTGAGGGGGTTCAGCAGGTGACTGAATAGTGAGCGGAAAACGAAAAACAGAGGCGGAAAATTCTGGCAGGCAGTGTATCGCGCTTTGCCCTGAACCGGAACCCCATTTAAACCCCGTTTAAAAACGATTTAAACGGGAGTAACCGGTTAAAGGCAAGGATTTGTATCACAACCAGTTCAAACGCCCCCAAAGGGTGCTCAGGGTGTTTTGCTTATTCCGGTCATCAGGGCGCATCTATCAACCGTTGCAGGTAGCGTTCCAGAATAGTCTGGATCTGTCCCGCGTCGCTGTCGGTCAGTGTCAGAAACGGGCGGGCAGGCATCTGGATTTTGTAGGCTGGCAGGGTATTCCACTGGCTGTGATCCGCTTTCGCTTTGCTGGAAAAACGGCTCTGGCCATTTTTGCGCCGATAATGCGCCCGCTGGCTGCGGGCAGGCATATTAATCGTGCCGCCCTCCTGGTGAATGCGGGCGTAGATCACATTCGTACCGACCAGGGCTTCATCGTTATCACTGAATTGCTGGATACTGCCCGCCAGTCGCCCGGTGTGTTGCAGGATTTTTCCGCCCGCCCGCTTTTTGGCATAGGCCGGACTCCAGCCCAGCCAGGCAGGGCGACCCTGTTGCTTGAAATTTTCCTCGACCGCATCGGCCATCGTCGCGGCAATCTGGCGCATCATGGGGGTTCGGTCACCCAGCCCGTCCGTCAGTTGCTGCATCGCTTTCTGAAATTCTGTTAAGTCAATATCAATCCGGAACATGGAAATCCGCCTGTTGGATCACATTGTGTAATTGCCCCTCGCGCACGCTGACTATCCACCAGACTCCCGCCCGCATTGCGCCATAATACTGTGTTCCGTCTTTCGCCAGGTGCTGGCGTTCGGGCTGCTCAATAATCTGCTGGAGCGCCAGATAATCGGCCAGGTCAATGCCCTCCTTATCTGCCAACCGCTTGAGGGTCGGTGCATCGACCGTCACCGGGTCAGATTGCTGCCCGCCAGAGCGCGGACGCACGGCAACCGGATAACGCTGTAACGATGACGGTGCATCCTGTTTCAGTGCCTGTTTAAATACCCGGATAAAGTCCGGCCCGGTCAATGTCCCGCTGACATACTGACTGGCGGCGGGTTGCGGGTATCTGTCCAGTTCGGGCTGCCAGCTCACCTGACCAGGGTTAAACCCAAAGCCCGGATCGGGGGTATACACCTGGCCGGTCATGGGGTTTTCAAAGCCCATCACCGGGCGGGTTTCACCCGGTTCGCCATACTCTTGCTGCACCTCAACCCGCCGCCCTTCCGTGGATTGCACCCTCAATCCCAGCCGTTCGACATCCGCTTCGCTGCGGGTACGCACCCGGCAACGACAACGATAACCATCTGGCGGGTAGATGGATTGCCAGATGGGATCGTCATAGCGGGCGATAAAGCCGTCGAGGGCCGCATGTGAGGGGCGGATGCGGCTATCCATAATGCCCACCCGCTCCCAGTAGGGACGCTCATCGACGTTTTCCATTTGCTGCTGATAGCGTCCGGCCATATAGGCCGACTGCATATTGGTCGTAAAAATTGTATCCAGACGGCGGGGTGTCAGCCGCTTACCGTGCAGTTCGCCGGTGTCGTTATCGGCAACCAATCCTTTACCGAGCCAGCCTTTCCGTTCCAGTATCGGCAGCAGGTTGCGTTGAAAGTCGCGGAAGGTCTGCCCGGTTTCCAGTGATTTTTGTAGTTCCGCCCGGATGTCGGCCAGCACATCCAGTTTTAACACGCCTGCCACGGTAAAGGCGCGGGCCTGCGCCAGGGCTTCCACATCGTGCCAGTTAAAACCGAGGGCAAAGCCTTTACGCTGGAAATAGTCAATCGCTTCTTTCGGCGGCAGGCCAATCACATACCCCAGGTTGATTTGATTACGTGTCGGCATGGAGGCGCCCCCAGACATCGGCCACAAAAATCGCCTGCGCCAGTAACTGCTGCAAGGTGTTGTCATCCAAATCCGGGTAACTGGCCGCCACAATATTCATCGCCTCATCCACATTCTGGCCGGATTGCAGGGCGCTGACCAACGGGGACAGTAACTGGCTCATGGCCGCCCCTATCGGGTCAGAGAGCGGCGGCGCGTTATCCAGCGCAATCTGGGCAGGGTCGATATCCGCTGACTCATTAACCTGGCTTAAGACTCCCAGACCATAGCGAGAGACACCGTAGCTGAGGGGTGTGGGCAGCCCCGTATTGATACGCGGGGTTAAGGTCGGTTCATCATCCTGTGGCATCGGAATAGCGGCTTTCTTATGCACCCAGGAAACGGGAATAGATGTCACCCCTGCCTGATTCACCAGCGTGGCAACGGCGGTGGCAAACTGGGGCAGATCCACCGCTTCACGGGTATCAAACACAAAACGGGGCAGGCGGTGCGGGTTAATCTCAGTATGTCCATTCAGCGCCAATAACATCTGGATCAGGTTTTTAAACATGCCCTCTAACTGGCGGGCATCGGCGGTCATCAGGTCATGGCGTACCTCGTTATGCACATTCCCTAGCGCATGAGTGGACGATTTGCCATCTGCCTGCGTAGTCAGTGTGCCGCCCAGAATGATTTTGGATTGCGTCCGTTCGGCCCAGTTAATCATGGCCATAAACGGTTCACTGCCACCCGATGCGGCACTTTCGAACCGGATTTCACTGCCCGCCGGGATAGCGGCAACTGCCTCATGTCCCAGCCGGACCAGTGAATCCAGCAACCGGTCCCGGTCAGCATCCGAAGTGCCTGCCGCATACGTTGCGATACGGGCAGGCAGGCCGTAAATCTCTAAAAATTCCGCCAAATCGCGCAAGCTGAAGTTTTTAAACAGGTACGGCCACACCAGCACCCGGTAAATGCCACTGGTCGCAATAAACCCGCTGCGGGCATTGTGGCGATGGACCAGCCAGCCGAACGGCCACAGGGGGCTGCCATACAGCCCGTTATTGTCCCGCAGACGGATCTCATCCCGCTGCTCTGGCAGGGTACGGAACCAATAATGGGGACGCAAGTGGTGCCGCTTCGGCAGCCAGACTTTTTCGATGCGCGCCCATTCAATCTCCTGGCAACTAAACCCATGCCCGACCGCTTCCATCCCGTTCAGGATAATATCTTCAATCTCCGGCATCGCATCGAACCATTCCTGTACCTGTGCCGTGATGGCCTGCTCCTGTGCCGTCGCCCGTTTGGGCGGTTCAATCGACCAGTCAAGGGTCAGCAACGCATTCTTACGTTTCTCCATTTCCGCAAAAATATGGCCGTCGCGCTCCAGCATGTCACCGAACAGGCTGGCCTGTGCACTCAGGTCGCCCAGTTCAGCCAGTTGCAGGATACGCGGCAGCTTGCGGATGGTGAGTCCCCGTGACGGGTGATCAGGGTAAATGCGCTGCATTTGGGCGATTTTCACCGTCTGGGGGGTTTTCAGGGCTTCCCGCTGAAGGGGGTTACCGTAGAGATCAACAATTGGCATAGCATTTCATTCCTCAGTGCGACAGCACAATGCCCATCACCAGCGTGACGGCAATCCACAAACCCACAAATATCAGATAGGTCATCACTCGATTCACTTTCTCTTGTTCCTTATTACCATGCGCCCGACCCGAAACGCTGTCCGCCGTCACGCCGGGCACGGGTATAAATTTCGGTACTGCCTGCCCGGGATACCGCCAGTGACCACAACATATGCAGGGCATCGGGGCCATCGTCGTGATCCGCTTTCGGAAAATGACGTAACTGGTCAATCAGGGTGTGCTGGGTGGGGTGCAAACGGATCAGCCCGTTCGCCATATGCGGCTGTAACGACTCGATACGTAAGATTTTGTCGGTGGACGGCATCACTGGCACCGCAGGCACCGGGATACCCTGTTGTGCCGACCGCTTCACCAGCTCGGTGCGCAAAAACTCCTGAAACTGGACGGACTCTATCGCCCACGTCAGACAGCCGTACTGGCGCTGATACTGGATAATGTCGGCAATAATTTTATCGGGCAGGCGGCGGCGGATATCAGCCTCCACCACATCCAGAATGCCGGTCATGCGGTTAAAGCCGCCGACCAGAATGGCGGACGGGTCACGATGCTTGCTCATCTTACCGAGGCTCGGGTCACACACGCCGTAATACAGCCAGTCAGATAAATGATTCGACCAGAAGGTGATGCTGTTGGCGAAAATCGCATCTTCCCCACTGACCGGATCATTCTGGTATTCCGAGTCAAAGGTGCCATGCCCGTCACGTACCCGGATACGCATCAGCGCCAGCAGGGGACGCGCCGCCCAAGAGACAATTGCCCCTTCCAATAAAGCGGCTTCATGCTCGTGATAGAAACGGTCAGCTTCATCCAGTTGCTTATTGTTGACCAGCCCTTCCCATTGATCCCACAGCGCCATATTGGCCGGCCACTGGATAATGGCTTTGAAGCGGGCACTGCGCCACATGGGGTTATTCAGGGTACGGGACAACACGGAATCGTAATGCAGTATCGTACCGATATAGACAATATCGGTTTTGCCACCGGCTTCACCGAGCGGCATCACGGTTTTGGTCAGCCAGTTATGCAGCTTGTCGCGTTGTTCCGGGTTGCGCACCGCCTCATCATTTTCGATATCATCCAGCACCACCAGATCCGGGCGGTACGGGCCGTGGCGCAGACCGCGTAACTTCTTGCCGGAGCCTGCCACCGTCACCTTGATATTGTTACGGGTGACAATGGTGCCCATCTGCCAGGTGCGCCCCTGGCCACAAATATCCGGGTAGTCATTACGCAGGCGCGGGTTG
>NZ_LDNM01000179.1 GCF_001028135.1 Xenorhabdus griffiniae | reverse complement strand
AGAATAATTAGATCACGTAATTACTGTTCATTCAATAGGCGTTAAAAGTATGCTCGCGCCCTGCCCCCTCCTTAGGGACACTGACCTCAACTTGATTTGACTGACCGATTGATAGAGGATAAGTAGCATGATGAAAACCCGGAACAGAATACGACTTCATATTCGCGGTTCGGCGTTCTTTGCGGCAAATTTTAGAACGATACATGGCTGAAATGGGTAAGGCATCCAACTCATCAGGAATAGTTGCCATAAAATGAACATCCTCTCCATTAATCGGGGGAGAGAATGATCCGCTTTGCGCACATCCTTGTATGAAAAACACAGCAAGTAGGGAGGATAATACGCTTTTATTGCATAGAGATTTCATGGGTGTTTTCCTTGTATCGCTCAAGAGCGCGTTTCAATAATTCATCTTGGTTAACATCTTGTTTAAAAAAATTGTGCAGTTTATTTAACCTGACAGACACTCAATCACAGTGGGCAACTGTCAGATTAAGTCTGAATGACTACATTTTAGTCTGTTTGCTGTTTCTTGATTCAATAATGCCCATTAACTTTTTATATTCAGGTCTAACCTCGCCATAAACAATATCGCCATTAGGATATGTCATAAATGGCCTGTCATTGTTCTTTCTATCAGTCCAAACTGAAAGCATTTGTTTCATATGCATGTAATTTATGTTAATGTTTTTAGCTGTTCCTGTTTTATACGTTAACGGATCGTGTTTCCCTATAAGGTCAAATGAAAACTCCTTACCATTTAAAAAGAGTTTTGTTAAAAGGGGAAATAAAATTATTTTTTCATGTAAATCCCCGTTTATTTTTAAATAACCGCCATCAAATTCTTGTGGTGCATTACCATCAATAACAAATGTCGTTTTAAATCCAAAGTTTTTGTTAATAAGAGGATCAATTTTTGACGTATCTTTCAGCTTTACTTCGACAGTAATATTACTCAGTTTCCAATCACACTTCCCTCCTCCCTCCTTAGGGACACTGACCTCAACTTGATTTGACTGACCGATTGATAGAGGGTAGGTGGTACCATGAAAACCCGGAACAGAATACGATTTCATATTCGCGGTTCGGCGTTCTTTGCGGCAAATTTCAGAACGATACATGGCTGAAATGGGTAAGGCATCCAACTCATCAGGAATCGTTGCCATTACATGAATATTCTCTCCATTAACTGGGGGAGAAAATGATTCGCTTTTCGCACATCCTTGTATGAAAAACACAGCAAGTAGGGAGGATAATACGCTTTTATTGCATAGAGATTTCATTAGAGCCTTCCTTATATCGCTCAAGAGCGTGTTTCAATAATTCATCTTGGTTAACATCTTGTTGAAAAATATCGTGCAGTTTATTTTCGAGTGCCATAAAAGTAGTGTTACGTTTTGCATTCAGTGGAGAGGCATCTTGATGATGTATTAATTCATCAAATTTCCCTTTTGAAACTATTAGCTTAGGCGTCTTCGTTGGCTCTAAGAAACTGAGCAATTGATTATTTATAATGGCTTGATATTTACTGCCCATAAAGTGGTCTGTTGCCATCGTCATAATCGTATCTAAATCAGGATTATTCCATTGTGGGAATATTTCATCGATAACAGACTTATCTCCCTTTAATGAGTTCACATATTTCTGTTGTTCATTCTCTAGTCCTTTATCTAACGAATTAGCTATGCTCGGAACTAAATAAAACTTATAGGTGCCATTCATGCGCCAGGCTTTTTTACCTACATAACCGATTCCATTCTTACTTTCAATTCTTTCTTCACCGATTTGCCTCGCCTGAAAGAAGCTCACGGTATTTCCTTGGTGATAATATACTTCACCAATCTCGGGGAGATGTTTTTGTATTGGAATGGTCGGCATTGTGGCCAAGGTCCAGCCAAAGCCAAAAATAGTTCCTAGTGGCCCATAAGCTTCAAATAACCAGTTATCCATATTGGTATCAAATGGCACGCTCGTTACGGTATCGGCATCATTAACATGACGAAAATGATTCAGTGAGGTTAAGGCTTTGACTCCACTTCCAGTGAAGACTCTCGGCATTCCATAAGTACAGGGCTAACGGCCAGATACGGGAGAGCATGCCGTGAACAATTTCGGGAAAATCATCCTCCAGCTTGTCCCGCAGATTGGCAATCAAAAACGCAAAGGCGTCGAAAACACGGACAATATCGGGGTCATGAGAGGAAACCAGAAATTCAGCCAGATGCGGCGACGCTTTCGCGATGTGCTCAGCCAGCTCTCGCAGGTAAGCGCGTTCTTGCAGGTACAGCAATTCCTTGTTGTTTTTCATTGAATTTCACTTACGTTTTATCAATCAGGGATCGGCATTGTGCTGAATTAAAATGGCACCCGGTGAGTTAAGGTTGTTTATTGTACATATTCATCAGTGAAATTAATTAACCAATTAAATCCAATTTTTGTCTGATTTTGGCGGAATATAGGGGGATTTGCGGAAGTTGCGCGGAAATTCAGGCAAAAATCAGGCTGACAGGAACAGCAGCAGTTTGACTCCTCCCTGACTAACCGTTAATATCTTTTTCTACAAAACGATCCATCGCCTGTCAGGATCACCTTCGGGTGGCGAACCTAAACTCCCGTAGCCTGCAAGGGAGAGCAAACATTGCGGTACATCTGCCCACCTTTGGAAGCAGATATTGTCAGGACACCTAACCCCTCGTCTGGCAATGAAGGTCTCTTAAACTAAAAGTACGCCCAAAAGGTGTTTTTATATTGCCACCGAAGTGTATTGACCGTGGATTCATACACTGACTTTTCAAATCAACATAAATCCTATTTTCTTTTATCTTCAATGAACAACGGGATGGCTTTTGCGTATCCATTCATACTTTTATCTATCCCTGTTTGAATTATTCAACAGACAATTTTCTACAGCTAATCATTAATATGACTACCGTTTGACATTTAACCTTGCGGCGTTTTGCTGTGCCTGTAGGCATTTCAACGCTGTACCACTTCGGCTGATCGATTACGGATCTTAAGGCGTCACTTTTTGCCGGTTTACCGCTGAAAGTGACGCCGCAGCCAAAGAACCACGTAACCCTGACAGGCTCACGCCTGCTTCACCACATAGTGAATCTGACACTGCATTTTATAGATTGAAAAAGGAGAACTTGACGATATCGAGGCTGGCTTTTTGCCGGTGGGGATGACCTGCTCATGCAGGCGGCAGTACCGCGTACTCAACCGATACCCCGCAATACCTCAACTTGCGTTCACTCTGGCGCACAGATATCCGTCAAAGGTAAAGCAGGCATTGCCTGTTTTGCCACATAACTGAGCAAAGTGGGGAAGTTGTGGTGGTATTGCCAAATATGCTCCAGATAAAAGTTTTTAAAATCACGGTAATGCGACATATGAAAAAGGATCAAAAGGGTCATGATTTCACTGGGATACATATGACCTTGTCGGCGGCGTAAACGATGCCCGCTATCGAGACAAAATTGTTCCCATTGAGGGATGAAAAAACGGCAAAAATCATCGACATCACAGAAAACTTCAACTAACTTGTCCATAGCCTGTTCCACCTCGGAGCGGTTTTTGGTGTGCACCAAAACTTTGCTCCCGGAACAGGCTTCTCGTCAATTTCTTATACATAATTCGGGTTAATAACGTACTGAAATGAGCAAACGTGTCTTAAAAAAGCCATTGGTTAGTTTAGACCCGTTTGTCCTGTGTAATGAAAACATTGGCCCGAATCTTACACTAATTCCTGTTACATAAATCAGCTATTAAATTCATGAAGGGAGTCCTCAGTATAAAAGTGTTTACCAACATATGAGAATTTTGTAACCTATGATTACCCGAATTCTGGATAAGAAATTGACGAGAAGCCTGTTCCGGGAGCAAAGTTTTGGTGCACACCAAAAACCGCTCCGAGGTGGAACAGGCTATGGACAAGTTAGTTGAAGTTTTCTGTGATGTCGATGATTTTTGCCGTTTTTTCATCCCTCAATGGGAACAATTTTGTCTCGATAGCGGGCATCGTTTACGCCGCCGACAAGGTCATATGTATCCCAGTGAAATCATGACCCTTTTGATCCTTTTTCATATGTCGCATTACCGTGATTTAAAACATTTTTATCTAGAGCATATTTGGAAATATCACCATAAGGATTTTCCAACCTTGCTCAGCTATCCTCGCTTTGTCAGTGTGGCTCCTTCCGTTCTGGTGCCACTATGCAGCTATCTGACTCAATTAAAAGGGAAACCCACAGGCATTGCTTTTATTGATTCCACCCGTTTGAGTGTCTGCCATAACATTCGCATCCCTCGACATAAGGTCTTTGCGGGGATAGCAAAGCGCGGAAAAAATTCAATGGGTTGGTTTTACGGTTTCAAATTACACTTGGTTGTCAATCATCAGGGGGAAATTCTAGCGCTTAAAGTGACTGCGGGAAATGTGGATGATCGGGAACCTGTTCGTGAATTATCAAAAGAATTAATAGGTTCTCTTTACGGTGACAAAGGTTATCTCAGCCAGGAATTGGCGGACGATTTAGCCAAAACCGATGTCACTTTCATCACGAAAAAACGGCGCAACATGAAAGCGTGCATGCAAGCTGAGTGGGATAAGATAATGTTAAAAAAGCGTTTTATTATTGAAACGATTAATGGGCAATTAAAATTGATTTCTCAGATAGAGCATTCGCGTCACCGAAGTCTAAGAGGATTTATGTTGACCGTTTTAGGTGGACTGATTGCTTACTGCCTTAAATTGAAGAAACCATCACTGAAAGTTTTCTACTTAGAAGAAGATGTTCCAATGATGGCTTAAGCAGAATTCGGGTTATGATTGATATTTAATTTCCTGAAAACATTAGTGACAATCTATCTTTTATATCTGAATCATTAATTTCTATTAATATATGTTTTACAACACTGTCTTCTGATAAAATCTTAAAATGACCTAAGCCTTCTGTAGATATCATCTTTGAATCTTTAACAGCATCGTTTATTTTTTTAGATTGAGAATAGTCTACATAATCATCAAATCTATCATGAATAATTATAATTTTTGAACCTACATCATCGATTTTATTATCAGCTGAAAAATCAGTCCATATAGTCTTTGACCTGAAAATTTTCTCGAGCTTACTATATAATGCATTGATAGTTTTATATTTTAAATTAACAAATGATGCTGCTCTATAAGTAGCATACTTGAACTCACATACACTAGAGATTGAGATTATTTTTTTAGCAAAAAGCCCATTTTTAAGTGCATAGAAACTGAAAAGAGCCCCCAATGAATGGCAAACAATTGCTTCAAATGGGCCAAACTTATTCTGTAGCTCTTTTAGAATAAAGTTTACGTCTAAGATAGTCGCCCCATTACCTTCAGACTCACATGTCCCGGCATATCAAATGCAATAACTCGATAGTTCGCATCGACAAGTTTTTCTATTACTTTATAAAATCTAGAGGCTCGGGAACTCCCAGGGCGCGAGCATACTTTTTAACACCTATTGAATGGGTCATGCTCCCAATGATTAGATAATATGATAAACTCCCTACTTTTTGTTATGGATGAGATATGGCTAAAGTTGATGTGGTTTGTCGGTACTGTCACAAAACTGAAGAGGTTAAAGGGCATGGAAAAGGGCGCACTGGGCATCCGCGTTATCACTGTTATGCTTGCCGTAAAACCTTTCAACTGACTTATACTTATCAAGCCTGTCAGCCCGGCATGAAAGACCAGATTATTGATATGGCCATGAATAACGCCGGTGTCAGGGATACCGCTCGCGTCCTGAAGGTCGGCATTAACACGGTCATTCGCACACTAAAAAACTCTCTCCCAGAAACATAACTACGCTGCCGCTTGCAGGGGGTGATATTCAGATTATCTGTAAAATAGACGAACAGTGGTCATTTGTCGATAACAAGCGAAATTAGCGTTGGCTCTGGTATGCCTGGGAACCCAACCTGAATCGGGTAGTGGCACATGTTTTTGGTGATCGTAGCCGGAACACGCTGAAAAAACTGCTGGCACTCCTGTCTCCTTTTAACATTCAGTTCTACTGTACGGATGATTATGCGGTTTACGATTGCCTACCTGAGGAAAAACACCTCACGGGAAAGAAATTTACCCAACGTATAGAAAGAACCAATCTCACCCTGCGTATTCGTATAAAAAGGCTGAATCGAAAAACGATAGGCTATTCCAAATCCGAAGAAATACACGATAAAGTGATAGGAACGTTTATTGAGCGTGAATACTACTTTCTCTAAGCAATCTAACCATTGGAAGCATGACCATTGAATGAGGGTTAATAACGTGATCTAATTAGCCTTATTTCTCTTCTCATTGCTCGCCCATGACCCTGAT
>NZ_LDNM01000178.1 GCF_001028135.1 Xenorhabdus griffiniae | reverse complement strand
GCTCTTTACTCGAAGCAACCTGTTTATTTTTGACTAAAAAACATTCGTGATCTTGCCCTGCCATTACTTCCGGTTGAGTACTACAAGGTAGAATGGCGTACATTCGCTGATGATAAACTTACAGCTAGACCTAAGCAATTGGTAACAGCAGTAATTGATTCCCGTACTGTTCGAGTTTCATCTGGTATGGATTTTCATTTACGCCAGATAATGAATGATCATTTGGCACCAACTGAACGAGCTGAAATTTCACTACAATATCGAAAAGCAAAAGCTTATATGTCTGAGAATGCATTAACAGAAGTGAATAAAAGAATTAGCGGATTACATGCCTCTCTTTCTAATCAATCGATCGAATTAGCAATGGATCAGAGCTCACGAACAGCATGGGAAGGAGCCATTACACCCCATGTTAATAATATACCCTTCTCAATGTCAGGTTTGGGGCAGCAGGCTGCAATCAAAATTTCTCTTGCTATGAATCGACACTCAGGGAAAGCTAATTTTGTAATGATCGAGGAACCAGAAAATCACCTTTCACATACTAGCTTAACTACCAGGGCAACCGCATGAATGATCAAATAACATTCAGGTTAGAAAATCCTGCTTGTAATACCTG
>NZ_LDNM01000177.1 GCF_001028135.1 Xenorhabdus griffiniae | reverse complement strand
AGTCAGCGCGACTGGCTTCAACAAGCCAACGTTATAGGATGTTAAAGTCGAGCATCGCGTTAACTTAATTATTTAAATTAAATTTCACCAGGGAATTTTAGAAAAAAACAGAGAGAGATAAAAAATGCAAGCTTTTATGTCTTGGTTATCTGACTCATTTGCACCTGCTATGCAAAATTTTACCAAGCGGCCTTGGGTAGCCGCAATTTCTGGAGCGATGCAAAAAAATATACCGTTTATCTTAGCCGGTTCACTTATCTTTTTTTATAACGTATTTCGTTCTTATTTTTTATTCCTGCCTGATCTTGGCAAGATTGCCAATTATTCCTTCGGAATGCTCGGTTTAATTACGGCTTTTATGATTGCAAATCAAATGATGGAGAAGCTGTATCACTTTCGTTATACGCTAATTGCCGGACTCACTTCGATTTGTGTTTACATGATGTTCATTAAGCCAGAATTTATCGATGGTAATATGCTCGTCAGTTTTGATCGCTTTGGCCCGGCGGGAATATTATTAGGTATTGTCACCGGGTTGTTTGTTTCTTATCTCTTTCATTTATATACCAAGTTAGGATTCTTGCAAGAAAGTTCTTTACCTGATTTCGTTGTCGGCTGGATACATGCGATTATTCCTATCTTGATTTCCATCGGCTGCGGCCGGCACATTGCTGGTCTTTACTTTTGATATTGATGTTTTTTCTAAACTGCTGTCGCTCTTTTCTCCTATCGCTGCCTTCGGGCAAACCCTGCCCGGCTTTATTCTCATGGCGCTAATTCCTGCCATCGCCATGTCTATGGGGATTTCCGTCTGGACGTTTACAGGCCTGCAAATGCCAATCTTCATGCTTGGGATTACGGCCAATATTGCGCAGGTGGCTGCCGGTCAACCGCCGACGAATATCGTGACTTACGAAACCTTATTCACCGCAGCTTTAATTACGATGGGCGGAACAGGTGCAACACTTGCCCTGAATCTTTTAATGCTGTTTTCGAAATCCAGAGAGCTGAAAACAACGGGCTATATCTGTATCGGTCCTTCTTTTTTCAATATTAACGAACCGTTGGTATTTGGTGCGCCAATTGTCCTTAACCCGCTCTTAATGCTGCCAATGTGGATCAATGCCATTACCAGCCCAATTATTGTATGGATTTTCATGCGCTCAGACTGGCTAAATATCCCCGCGAAAATGATCCAGGTTGGACAGATACCGGCTCCATTTTCCAGTGTCATTATTACGGAAGACTGGCGGGCAATTATCTGCTATGGCGTGCTTATGGCGGTTTTCCTTATCACTTGGTATCCCTTCTTTAAGGTTTATGAAAAAAAACGTATTGAGGAAGAATGTGCCAATACAAGTCAACAGAATTAATGTGTTTAATTTCATCAGGAAATTTAAAAATGAACCGTGAGGACAATATCTTAACTCCCGTTGCTCTGGAAATTATTCTCAATGCAGGTAATGCAAGAGAAAAAAGTGAAGAAGCCATTAAATATGCGCATGTTGGTGATTTTAAAAATGCCCATTTATATCTGGATAAAGCCAGAAAAATGATGTTATCTGCTCATCATGCCCAAACTGATATTATTCAGAAAGAGACTCAAGGGGAAAGTTTTTATTTAGATCTGTTATTTATCCATGCTCAGGATACATTAATGACTATCCGCAGTGAGCTTAATTTGAGAAAAGAAATAATTAGCCTTTATGAATTAATTCATAAAATGACCAATGAAAACAAGTAAAGGAAAATGCCATGATAAAAAATAGTGCTTTATTTCCAGAGAATTTTCTTTGGGGTGCATCAAGTAGTGCTTATCAGGTTGAAGGTGCCGCAGAAGAGTATGGTAAAAAACTGTCACAACAAGATGTTATTAATCACAATCCAGGTTTTGCCGATACCCATATAACCAGTGATCATTACCATCGCTATAAAGAAGATATTGCGTTAATGAAAGAACTTGGTTTGAAATCTTACCGTTTTTCTGTGGCCTGGTCGCGTATTTTTCCGGATGGCATCGGGAAAGTGAATGATAAGGGAGTCGAATTTTATCATAATCTTATCGACGAACTGTTGAAAAATGGAATAACGCCGATTCTGACGCTATACCATTATGATATGCCTATGGCGCTGGTCGAAAAATATCATGGCTGGATTAATCGGCAAAGTGTAGAAGATTTTGCCTATTATGCCGAATTTGTTATTAAAGAATTTGGCCAGAAAGTGCAATATTGGCTAACCATCAATGAACAAAGTATTATTGTGCAATTCTGGACGAAAAAGTGTTTGATCCCAGAGCACTATCTGCATGATGAACAAATCAAATATCAGATCAACCATCATATGAATCTTGCCCATGCCATCGCCTGCAAATTAGTTCATCAGTGGGTTCCCAACGGTTTGGTCGGCGCTGCCTTGGGCTATTCCGCCATTTATCCACTCACCAGTAAACCAGAAGATAATTTGGCCGCTCAAAATGCCAATGATCTGCGTAATTACTACTTCACCGATATCTACCTGAAAGGGCACTATAATCAGCCAGCACTCATCTATCTAAAAAATCAGGGGCTGGCACCACATATCGAAGCGGGTGATATGGAATTGATTAAAGAAGGTTATTCTGATTTTCTGGCCATTAATTATTATTGCAGCCATGCCGCTGCCGCCGCACCCAAAGGTGCCCAACGGCGAATGGATGGCTTTAATCCAACCGGTGTTAAAGGGCAAATTAATGGGCATGAAATTCAGCCCGATTTCTATCAAATCCATAAAAACCCACATCTTGATACAACCGACTGGGATTGGGCAATTGACCCCGTTGGATTGGAATATCTTTTGCGTGATTTATATACCCGTTATCAGAAGCCATTGATGATCACAGAAAATGGCTTTGGGGCCGATGATAAGTTGGAATCTGATGGCTCGATTCATGATGATTATCGCATTAACTATATTCAACAACATATTAATGCCATTAAGCGGGCAATGGATTATGGCGTTAAAGTGATTTCCTATAACCCGTGGAGTTTTATGGATCTGCTTTCTACCAGCAATGGATATAAGAAACGATATGGTTTTGTTTATGTTAATCGAACAGATGAAGATATTAAAGATCTTTCCCGTTATAAAAAAGATTCGTTTTACTGGTATCAGAATGTTATTCAAACTCAGGGTGGTTCATTAAAAAAATCCTGATCTTATTTTTATACCAGTCCAACTTCAAGATGCGTGTTATATTTCCCCTCTGCGCGGGGAAATATAAGGTCTCGCGTCGTCTTGCGGATTGCAGCTTGAAGTTTATCGAGCATATACCGAATAAATTTCGGGCGATAGTTTTAAAGATAAAAGATATATAAGCAGGTAAATTTTATGGTTGAATATTCGGTGATTGTTACCGCTCCTTCCGGGCTGCATACGCGGCCCTGCGCCCAACTCTGTAATTTTGTTAAAAATTACAGTGGCAAAATTGAAATGATCAAAGGCGATAAAAGTGTCAATCTAAAAAGCATGTTTAAAGTGATGTCAATGGGAATAAAAAGTGGTACTGAGGTGATTATTCGGGTTGAAGGCGATAATGAGAAGGAAATGGCAACATCGGTCGTGGAATTCATCCGTAATATAAAAGACTGAGCCATTGATCTTATTAATCCATTTAAATTAATCCAATTAATCCTAAATAAGGAGTATTATTTTGTGATTTCTTTTGACGAAATGGAGTATATTGCACATTGCTTAATATCCCCGACACAATTAAACAAATATATTAAATACGGTCATGTCAGCGCCGTGATCCAAAGTAAATCTGGACATATTTATACTGGTATTAATATCGATACGGCTTGTTCTATGGGGTTTTGTGCAGAGCACAGTGCCATTTCTGAGATGATAAAGCAGGGTGAAACACAGATAATCAGGATTATTGCTGTCAATCGGCATGGCAATATCCTTCCTCCCTGTGGACGTTGTCGGGAATTTATCAGCCAAATAAATCCAGAAAATAGCCATGCAGAAGTCAAGGTCACGCAAGAAAAAATTTTGTTTCTTAGTGAGCTATAGCAAAATCATCATAACATGGCATATTCAATATGCTCTGTAAACAGCTCATCAACTGA
>NZ_LDNM01000176.1 GCF_001028135.1 Xenorhabdus griffiniae | reverse complement strand
GGCTGGTCGTTGCGCCGAAGCAGGAGAGCGCGATGAGCCGGTGTCGTCATGCGGTGAAAAACCGGGATCAGCATATTCTGACCCTGCGAGTGGCGTGCGGCATTCGGGTGTTGGTCCTGCTACTGAGCCTGACGGGCTGGAGTGCGTCACCGCGCAATCTCACCATCCATCATACGCCGGACTTACGCACCGGCAGCACACGCCCGTGGTGGGAAATCCCCGCCCCCGGTGTCTACAGTTTCGCCTTTTATATTTTCCAGCAACTGAATGCCTGGCCGAAAAACGGGGCACAGGACTATCCGGCCAAAATTTATGCGCTTTCCCCTGATCTGACGCCGGCCTGTCAGGATTGTCTGCGTGAAGATGCTAGAACCCGGGCTGACAGCGGTGAGCTGCTCGACCGGGTGCGCGTGGTGTATGAAATTCCCGGTCGGGGCTTTGGGACGCGCAGTGTGACGGTGCGTGACCGGGATAACTGGGTAGTCCGGCTGGATTTGGTGGCCGATGAATATTATCACGCTGAACCGGTTAAACGGGCACGGGTACGTTATCCGCTGAAAGTGGTGCGCTGGGAAGGGGATGCCGAGCGTAATCCCTTCGGACTGGCACTGGATTGTTACGACGGGATGCCCCAGCGGCTGGAAGCCATGCCGCAACCTTTGGCAGAGAAAAAGGGCGTATTTCAATGAGCAGAGTGTCATTTGGCCGCTGGCTGGGATGGGTCAGTTTGTTATTGTTCAGCGTCGGCACACAGGCTGATGAGCTGATGACATGGGAACGTATTCCATTATCCATCTCACTCAATGTGGGGCAGGAACGCATTATTTTTGCTGACCGGAATGTCCGTATCGGTTTGCCGCCGTCACTC
>NZ_LDNM01000175.1 GCF_001028135.1 Xenorhabdus griffiniae | reverse complement strand
CGTAATGATGGCGATTTCCTCAACGCTATTGAGTTTGGGGTGCGCGATTTTGAGGATCTGACCGAGCAAGAAGGCGCACCGAATTTCACTGATATCAATACCGATATGACCAGCCATTTTATTGAGCGGTTTATCTATGTTGTGAAAGGGGATCAGGTCTGTGATCTGTCCAGGCCTCCCTATCGTAGCATCATGGATATGAAGTCGTTTAAAAACCTAATGGCTCCGTTCCAGTTTCCGGCTATGGGGAAAGGGCAGCCTACACCTGCGACTAAACGTTGGCTGGAACACCCTAAAAAACTGGTTGCGGAGAGCACAGGGTATCACCCAGGTAAAGGGCGACTCATACAGGGGCAAGATGGTTGGCTAGAAATTAATGAGTTCTATTTACCTGAACACCAGAAAGTGGCCAATTTCACCAAAGCGGAAGCCATTTTCCTTAAACACATCGCGTACTTAGTGCCGGATGAGTCCCAACGTTTGTTTTTTATCGCCCGTCTCGCATGGATGGTTCAGCGACCAGAGCGCCGTTGTCCGGTTACCGTGCTTCATATATCCGTACTGCATGGTACGGGGCGCGGCTGGGTTATTCAGTTAATGGAATCGATATTAGGCCATTGGAATTGTACCCGAGCAAAGATGGATGTGATTTGTAAGAACCAATATCACGATTATCTGTACCACTCGTTGTTGTGTACCGTCGATGAGGTGAAGGAAAACATAGAGAAACGTTATTCAGTCAATGATCAGCTTCGTGATTTGCTGACCGAACCCCGGTTTGAGGTCAATAACAAGTACGGCAAGAAGATGACAATGGATATCTTCACGCACTTTCTGTTTTTCTCTAACCATATCGACGCTATTTACTTGCCTCCAGAAGACCGCCGTATTGCCGTGTTTGGTGGCCCTGACTTTTTGCAGGGCGACAATTACTTCAAGCAGTTGTACCAGGCACTAAAAGATCCAGAGTTTATCGCTCAGGTCTACTGGTATCTGATGGGTATCGATTTAGATGCGTTTGACTGGCAGCGTGCCCCAGAGACCGAAGAACGGCAATTAATGATTGATAGTAGCCGGACAGATGCCGATAAGGTGCTATTCGACTTGTTGGCTGACCCCCCAGTTGCTGCTATGACCTATCAACAAATAGTGAGTTATATCGTCGCGGAACTTGGTCTTGACGCTGATATCAATCCGAAGCGTGTTAGCGGCATTTTGCGAAGTAAAGGGTTGGGGCAGGCAGGAGCTATTAAGTTCGAGGGGAAGACGGAGCGACCTTGGGTATTGGTAAAAAATCGCAAGTTCAGTAATGAACAGCTTCGCACTGAGCTAGAAAGTTGCAAAAAATTACTAATTGAGATGTAAAAGGTTGCAGATAGGTTGCAGATAAAAACAGACCTGCAACCCTTTAAAATAAAATAAAATAAAAACAATATGTTAGATGAAAAAGGTTGCAGATTGCAGTTATTTTTAACATACACATGTGAGAGAGATTATATACACCTCATATATATGTCTCATATGTATATATGTTTTAAACATCTGCAACCCGCAACCTAAAACGGGACAAACCAGAAAATACGCGGGGTTAGGCAGGTTGCAGATAGCTTTTTATCTGCAACCTATCTGCAACCCAGAAGTATAAAAATTGAAGCAAGAGGCCATCGAGCTTGGTTTAGCCTTTTTTTTAATAATCACACCGGCACGTAAGCACGACGGCAACTGGTAAAAATTTTCACAGTACACGAAACTACAGGGCAAAATTCTATGCGCAATATTCAGCAAGTTTTAGTTCGATGGGGCGGGTGGTCGTCAAATCTAACCAATGTTGGCTGGTCGTCTGTTGCTGCGGGGTTCAGCGGCCTGCTGCCCGCGAACGGCAATAACAGGATGACATGCAGCGACGAGGACGGATTGATCATTGATTTGTGCGTAGCACGGCTTCAGGCGATAGGGCAGGGCGAGGAATTGGAATATATCCAACAGCATTACATACACGGGCGTTCTAAACGCGAGATTGCCCGCCAATACGAAACAAACGAGCGAGAGGTCAGGCACCGTATACAATGCGGTGAGCGTTTCGTAGCCGGGTGTCTAGATACACTGGGAATTCAATTAGATATGGATTTAATGGTTAAAAATCAACCAATCGAAACATGAAAACTAGTGCGACCCGCAAAAACTGTGCTATTGTGATAAGAGTGGTTTTTATACCCTGCGAAAAGGCGCCTAACATTGGGCGCCTTTTCTTTTGGGCGAAAAGTGGAAACTTGGGAAAACAACCGTTAGACATCGAGATTTACCTGAACCCTAATAGTGGCGATTTGTTAACAAAATGTTATATCGAGAAATGGCCTAAAATGAGCGAGAAGATTGTCGCTTTTACATGTTTG
>NZ_LDNM01000174.1 GCF_001028135.1 Xenorhabdus griffiniae | reverse complement strand
AAGGAGAATGTAATGAACGCATCCCAACCACTTGGCCTTTGGCACCGCACTGGAATTGAGAGATGAGGCGTGGATCCTCACAGATTTCCGGCCTTATAGTGCCTAAAAGCGGGAGCCTGTTGCTCCCTGATGACTGGAGGATCCACTCATGAAACATACTCCTTTTGGCGTCGATATTGCAAAACATTTGATGCAGATTCATTTTGTTGATGAATACACCGGTGAACTCATTGATAAGCAACTGAGGCGAAATGACTTTTTAACGTTCTTTAGTAACCGTGAGCCTTGCCTGATTGGCATGGAAGCCTGTGGCGGTGCGCATTATTGGGCACGGGAGCTAAGGAAGCTTGGGCATGAAGTCCGTTTGCTTCGGGCGCAATTTGTCAGGGCGTTCCGAATGGGCAATAAAAACGATGTTCAGGATGCCCGGGCTATTTGGCTGGCGGTTCAGCAACCCGGTAAATCGGTCGCCGTCAAAAACGAAGAACAACAGGCGATTCTGTCATTACACCGAATGCGCCACCAATTGCTCAAATTCAGAACCGCGCAAATCAATGCACTGCACGGTTTGCTGTTGGAATTTGGTGAAACGGTGCATAAGGGCAGAGCCTCACTGGATAAAGCGATGCCCGAAGTACTTGAGCGACTCAGAGAAAGACTGGCCCCGTTTCTGCTCAATCTACTTGAAGAGCAATACCATCGTTTGAACGAAATTGATGAGCAAATCGACCAGGTGGAAAAACACCTTATTGCATGGGCAAAACAGAATACAGATTGTCAGCGGATTATGAAAATTCCAGGTATCGGTGTCCTGATTGCGACAGCGGCTATCGCAACCATGGGTGATCCCAGCGCGTTCCGGTCGGGCAGAGAGTTTTCGGCCTATCTGGGCTTGGTGCCAAAACAGACGGGAACAGGAGGCCGAATTAAATTACTGGGGATCAGTAAACGGGGAGATACCTACCTGAGAACCCTGTTTATTCACGGTGCCAGAGCAGCCACCTTACTCACGAAAACCCCGTCGCCGTGGGTGACAGAACTGAAAAAACGACGCCCAGCCTGTGTAGCGATAGTAGGCATGGCTAATAAGCTGGCCCGTACCGTTTGGGCACTGGTTGCCCATCAACGGGACTACCAAAAAGATTACGTCAGTGTCAGGCCTTACTAAGGCGCTTCACTGGTCAACTTTAACTTGTAACACAACAAGGATGAATGCAGAAAGATTGCTGAGGCAAAGGTAACGATGACAAAGACAGGTAAGACCGTGACTTGCTAAACCTGAATAGTTCCTTGAGCATAAAGCTCGTCAGGAGAATGAGGAGCAAGCCAGCGGATTACATCGAGGCCCGCAGTTTTGGCTGCAATAAGGCCGGATATAGAGCTGCAACCTACCGTCGATGTCAGCGTGGTTTTTGTCTTGCAAACGGGATGCGTTCATATAGAA
>NZ_LDNM01000173.1 GCF_001028135.1 Xenorhabdus griffiniae | reverse complement strand
ACAGTGTATAAGTGAGTTTTGATGGAGCACCTGCCGGACTGACATCATCCCTGTCCAGACAGTATTGTTTCTTGCCATAGCTCACGGTGAGTTGCTCTCCTTGTATTTGCTGGATGTTGCCCTTTACCGTTTTATAGTTGAATTTAAGCTGGTTTCGGTACTGACGCTGGGTAACGAAAGTAAAGGTCACTCGGTCGCCCACGGATAACGCGGAACGATCAACTGGTTTGAATTTTTCGCACACCGGACATTGGTAACGTGGATTCATAACTTCCTCATTAATTTGGCTGAATTTTGGCGTAAGCCAACCCCTGGCTGATTTACGCCATATTTAAAAATTATTAATTTTCAGTTTGTTACATTAAATCGATGTTAAATGTTCAATTCGGACTAAATAGGGTTCGGTGCTGATTTCCACCACATTAAAATGCCTTACCGCCAGTCTTGGCGCGATTCTCTCGCTTATGGTCTGCCCGATGCCTGTTGTATTCGAGTTTTTCAGCAATCGCGCCCTCGATGTCATAACCAAATGCCTCTGCATAATCCAAAATGCGGATGACGGCATCGGCTAGCTCCACCTCTGCCATAGGACGATGAGGTAAATGATCGTCCGCCAGATTTTTGCGCTCACCCTCCATTGCCTCGCTGATTTCGGAGTGAATTAAACAGAGTAACGTTCCACGTTCACGGGGATTATCCCACCAACCTGCGTCAATATTTTGCTGGTGAATTTGTTGTTGTAATTCAGTTATTTTCATCTGGCTTTCCCCATTCCCTGATAGCGGCGTTTTGACAAAACGCGCTGCGCTGTTCCGCCCAGACGCGTGCCATTGCGCTGTGGGCATGATGCGCGGCTTTGCACCATAACGTTGCTGCGTTCAGATAATCCGTATTACGTTCTGCACGGGCGGCAACGGATGAGTAGGCAGCATAGTGATTGTATCCGGCCATCTCACACCCCCGCGATATCTAACGCTATGGGCTGGTATCGGTCAGTATCACCAATACGTTCATAGACTCGCAGATAGGATTTGCTGCCTACCACCTGCAACGCCTCGCCAATCGCCACCATTGCCTGTACCCAGCGCTCATCGTCAATACCCAGACGACGCAGGGCCAGCACGCGACCGGTATTAATATCGCCCTCTTTATCGGTGATAAACGCCTGGTTAATCAGCGTCTGAATTTCAGGCCGTGCGTCGACTGTCCAGTCGGCCAGACATTCATCTATCAGTGCCTTAGCCGCCTGCAAACGTTCATCAAAAGCAATCCGGTCCTGCATGGCGCGCTGGATTTTGAAACGGCCATCGTAGGAATAAAGGGTAACGTTTCCTTTCTTGCCGCCTTTGACGGAACCATATTTCTCGGCAGAGAGATCGACAAACGCCTGAATATCGGCAAAAGCGCGTAATTTCAGCTCCTCCAGAGCCTCATTGACTTTGAAAGCAAATTGTACAAGTTCTCCGACCAGCGCATCACGCTCAAAGTCGATTTCCTTGATGATTTCAATCGGCGTCAGCACGCCTTTCGCATCGATCCAATAACCGTCAGGTGCGGATATTGTGGTGAATTGTTTTGATTTTATTGACATTATTTTACCTTTTCAAAATATTAGATTTAATGGTTAGTGAAGATTATGCTGTGTGGCGGCCTGATGGATCACCAGACCACTTTCGCTATGGTTCTTAAGCAGTTCACCAATCGCACTGTACAAACTCTCGGCGGCCCGATATTCCTGGTGGGTGAATTCCCCGGCAACGGCCGCCCCGGCTTGCAGTTCATGCCGTAATTCCCCTGACTCACTGGTGATTAAGATTTCAATTTTTACTGCCATATTGCGCCCCTTAATGTAAAGATTCCGACCAATAAACCTGACAACCATCCTGATTAAAAACCCCTTGCTTAAAAACCCCTTGCCGCCCCTTACCAAAATGCAGATACGCCGCCTGACCATCACGGATCAACTGCTCACAATAGGCGTGACGGGCAATGTGGATACGGGGCCTGTTATCCCGCATCATCACACTCAGCACGGTAATACCCCGCTCAGATAACGCGGTGACCACCGATTCCGCCTGAATCAGGGCAGACAACAATTGGTTATTCCGGGTGTTCAACTCGATTACCATGTGTACCTCATTAATTAATCAGCATTTTTGAGAATTCATTAATCATGCCGACATCAACAGGCTGACCGCTCAACTGGCTGGCACGGGAAACACCGCGCAGGTATTTGAACAACCGTCTGGCGTTCCCCTTACAGGCCGTAAACAACGCCTGACGGATATCGTCCCCCTCAATCTCAGGCAACAGGCTGCGGGCAATTTCCTGAATATCGGCCTCTGGCAAGCTGTCCCCCATTGGCAGGGCAAAACCGACGCGGCTGTAAAGCTGTTTGTACTCGCCGCGCTTCCCTTTCAGGTTGAGAATTAAGCGCGGCATACCCGCCAGAACGATGCCGACACCGGATTTATCATGGATACGGCGCAGGGTTTCCAGTGCGCGGTAAGGCAGGTTCTCCGCTTCATCCACCAGAATAATCCGCCCCGAACCGCGCAAAGCTGTAATGCACGCTTCACTCATTTCGTGCAGGTTGCCGCGGCGATTAACCCCCAGACGGTTGCAAAGCTCCTCCAGTATCACGCGGGCGGTATAGCCGGGATCGGCCTCAATCAAAATGGCATCGCTCTGTTGTCTGGCATATTCCCGCATGACCATCGTTTTCCCCATCCCTGCATCGCCATAGATAACGTTGATTTCACCGTCCATATGGGCGAGACGGCAGACTTCCAGTCCTTTACGGGCGGTATACGTTGCAATGAAGGCGGGTTTCAGGTGACGTACCTTTTCCCGGTCACGTTCGCGGCGGATAAGCTGTTCCAGCTGGGTTTCCAGTGTGGCGGTATTGCCCACGTATTTACCCTGTAGATACTGGTT
>NZ_LDNM01000172.1 GCF_001028135.1 Xenorhabdus griffiniae | reverse complement strand
GCCCTGTCCGGTATGTTAAACACCCTGACCCTCATGCGCGGTGAGTTGGCTGGCGTGATCAGTCAGGGCGTGGATTACCTCAACTACCCCCGCGCGTTTGTCCATGATTTGCAGTCCATTCTGGATGTCCGCACCGGGGGCATCGGGGATTTACTGGATCTCAAATTCCCCGGCGTGATCAATTTGGGGCGCAGTGGGCGTGCCTCGGGTAACAGAGATTCATCGGGCGGCAGCGGTTCATCCGGCAGCCCGGCCTATTCCGCCCGTCAATCCGCCTCGCGCAGCCAAAATGAGGGCTATCTGCCGGGGACGGCAACCACGGCTGCTGTCCTCAGTCAGGGGGTCAGTGCGACAACATTGCTATCGGCCTGGGGGGACAGTATCGCGGTCATACACCAGTTAACCGCCTTGCCTGCGGCGCTGGTTCAGCGTGATATAACGGCCCCCGTCCCCATGCCGGTGGATGCCAGCCTGGAGGATGTCCGCGATCTGAGCGTGCTCTGTCAGGTCATGGCCGCCGGTGAACTGGCGGGTC
>NZ_LDNM01000171.1 GCF_001028135.1 Xenorhabdus griffiniae | reverse complement strand
GGGGAGTCGTTGCGTAACAGGGCCGACAATTTCGGCCAACGGTATTCCGTTCGGTGCTCCAGTAAACGGGCAAGCTGATAGAGCCGGGACGGTTGCACAAAGCGTTCGACTTCCGGCCGCCGCGTATCCTGCAAACGTTGGACGTGTTTTTGCTGCCAGCGAAATCCCCTGCCCAGAAACAAGCGCTGATGGCTGACAGGGATTTGTCTGGTACTCATCGAATAACGTGGCAGGCGGCGCAGGTTTCGGCGATAGCGTATCACCTGAGTGCCCTGCCACGTGCGTATCATCGCTAATACCGCAAAACCGCCTGCCATTACATAGCTGACTGACGGTGCCAGTGCAATCGCCCACGGTGCCCGGATGCAGATAAACGCAGCAACGGCTGAAACTACAGCGGTATTCAGTTCTACCGCCGGACGCAGCAAGGCTTCAACAACGTAACGGCGGCTCATGGTGATAACTGCTGAGAAAGTGTGGTTTCAGTGATCAGCACCGGATAATGTTGCAGTTGCAAACGGCGAGCCAATTCTGAACCGGAAGCCGGAGATAACAATACATCCGGAGCTAATGCCCGCAGTGACTGTAAACCGGCTATCTCACTGACATTGACGACCAGACCCACGGCGTGCAATTGCGCAAGCCGGGCTGCATGCTGACTTAACCACTGACGTGAATCGGGATCATCACCCATCAGAAATAACGCACCAATGCCCGGCAGTTGCAGTGGTCGGCTTGCGACTTTTCCCGGCGTCAGTTCCGGTGTTTTCACCGGCAACATCGCAGCTTCACCGTCCTGCTCGGGTGAGAAATGCTGTGGCGGCAAAGTGACATCATCTGACTGAGCATGAATACCTGCATAAAAGAGCGAAGCCTCTTTGCCACCTAAATCGGCAATGACATTAAGTTCAGCCTGGCATGCATTGATCCATAACAGGCCGATAATAGGTAACAGGCTCAGCCGTTTTATTGTAATGATGTGATGTGCCATCCTTGTTCCCCTTGTCGCAACAATACCGGCATCAACCCCTTGCCAAACCTGAACCAGTACCCCGTATCATGATTCAGCGTGATTTGCCGGTGACGTACCCGCTCAACAGGGATATGATGGTTTTTGGCCCACTGCCGTAATGTGTCGTCATTACCCTGACTGTCAACCAGATAGATATCCACCGGTTGCTTCGCCGCCAGGACTTCGGCCAAACGGGTTTCACAAGGTGGGCAATCTTTGACCCTGACAAACAACGCCAGACGACCACTTATTTCCCGTGATGTTGTCATATTGACCGGCAACACACCCGGAAACAGCCGCTGCCACGCCGCATCCACTTCACGCTGGAAACGCAGCTCTTTCTCTGTGCGGATGAACTCCGCCCTGACCCACTGTTCGGCATAGCGGCGACGTTCGGCATCACTGTCGGTTTCAATGCCTAATGTGGTCAGCGGATCAAGCCCTGGGGACTGGATACCCCGAGGCCCATTCATTAGTTGCTGATAACGCTGGTATTCACCCGCACTTAACGTCCACTGTTCAGCCTGACTTTTCAGGGATTGCTGTTGGTTTTCCATTGATTGCGTCTGCTCCGAGGTTAAAGGTGCCGATGTTGCTGCCCAGACCGAACTGCTCAGCAACCATACCCATAAACCGAAACGATGCCATTTCATCAATGCCCTCCCTGCTGCGTTTGTTTAGCCGAAGTCGGTAACTGATAGCCCGGGCGTAAATGGTGACACACCACACGCTGCACTTCATCCACGTTCAGTTGCCAGGCCGGGCCTGCCATCACCTGCAACGCGGTACGCAACCGGACAGGACCTAACTGCGTGTGCACCGACGGCAAGGGCTGACGATATAAGATGTTATTGGTTTTTTCCGGCGCACATAATGTGTAGCCCGATTGACGCAACACATAACGCATCGCATCAGCCACGGTGGGATTCTGAGAGGCGGGGAGCTGACTATCAATCAGTTGGGAAAGCGGGTCACGCTGGGCCGCTGGCGGGTCGGTACTGACCAGCAAATAGCGGCCATAACGGACCACTTCTGTTTTTTGCCCATAAATATCCGGTGAAACCGGCTGAACGTTACGTGTCAGCGTAACGGAAGGAAAGGTATCTTTGGAAAGCTGAGGTGGCGGTTGTTTTACGGGAGCTGTGCATCCCGTCAGTATTACCGCCATTAAGCCGGTTAACACAGTTATTTTCATGCCAAATAGGTTCCTGCTCAGTCGTAAAATAATCCTGACTATGCAGGGAACCCTGTGATGTATTCAATGAACAACTCAACTGTGTTTGCTGAAAATAAAAATGCCGCAACAGGAAGTAACGGATAAACCCTGAACCGGTATTATCGTATTACGTGGCATGGGTGATAACAGGGCATTATTCAGCAACCGATTTACGCGCTTTTCGCTCAAGCAAATTACCATGGCGATCAAAATAGCGGCTGGGCCAGATTTCAGCAGGCTCCATTTCCAAACAGGTAGCGATGATAAACTCCCCTTTAGGCCACGGGCGGGATAAGGTATTTGCCAGTGTAGAAGAGCTGAGTCCCGATTCACGGGATAAAGCGGCGAGTGTCGTACCACGTTTGCGTAATGCACAAATAATTTCGGCTGGGTGCCAGTCTTGTCGAGTGTGAGTCATACCTGCGTCCCCTTCTGTTGATTATTGGTGGTGGCGATTCAAGGCAGGGTTCGCGGACCGGGAGTAATCAACCGGCAAGGTGTTAGCCTTCCCCGCCTGAACCGCCATTGAAAGGGCGATCACAGGCACACTGGTAGAAACATCCTACCAGTGGATTACTCATAACAAGGCCGCGACGCCTTGACTATCAGATTTTGCTGATAGCTTTTTTACTTTAACTGATTGAGTTATCTAATTCAATAATCGAACAGGTAAGTTTAATAAGTAAATTAAGTTATTAGAGCACTTAAATTGAATAAACCATTCCACAACATGGGATACATTTATCACTGCACATAACACTGGCGGCATCCTCATTAACTTATTCTAAGAAGAGGGTGATATAGCAAAATCATCATAACATGGCATATTCAATATGCTCTGTAAACAGCTCATCAACTG
>NZ_LDNM01000170.1 GCF_001028135.1 Xenorhabdus griffiniae | reverse complement strand
ATGATGACATTCCGTTTTGATTATCGATTTTCAACACCGGGTCTTCGTGCTCGGCAATCCAGATAGAAACTGAGTAACCAATAAAAACCATTTCATATCACTACGCTGCTTTGCGGCGGGAGGATTATTGTAACCAAATTCGGGAGGACATATGCAGTTCACCCCATGGAACCCCAATCCCAGAGCGATTGCAAGAGTCAATGACCCCTATCCCATTCCGACACACTGCCGTTATTGCGGCAGACACGTGATGATTGAGCATCACCTGAATGTTTTTAAACGCATCCATGATAACCGCTGGCCATGGCTATACCACTGTTGGGCATGTGGTGCGCGTGTCAGTATTCATCCGGGGACGGATATTCCAATGGGGTCACTGGCAGATAAAACGACACGCAGAGCCAGAGCATCGGCTCATCGGTATTTCGATGATGTAGTCAGGAGTCGTAATTTAGAGCGCACGGATGCGTACAGATGGTTAGCAAGTCAACTGGAAATCAGTTTCAACGAATGCCATTTCGGTTGGTTTGACACTGAAATGTGCGAACGGGCAGCGAAT
>NZ_LDNM01000017.1 GCF_001028135.1 Xenorhabdus griffiniae | reverse complement strand
GGCAACTACACCCGCAGCAACACTGAGGATATGTTGATCGCCGTTCGGGGCAACGGACTGCCACGACAGAGCGCCAGTGTGAAACAGGTCATCTATTCATGCCTGCGTGAGCATTCACGAAAGCCGCGAGAGGTTAACTATCGACTGGAGCAGCTATACGGCAACGTCCCGCGCATTGAATTGTTTGCCCGTGAGTCAATGGATGGCTGGGATACGTGGGGGAATGAGTCGCCCGTGAATGATATTGAATTTATTAACGGAGTTAATTTCATCACCGATGACTAACGAATTCGAGAACGCAAGGAGGACGGTGGCAAGGGATTGCCTCAAAGAACTGGAAAAACTACCAAAATACGACGATACCGCAGTGACCGCAGTCCTCGATAAGTACACACCCCAATTTAAACCACTCAACCACATGAAATTCAGCGCTAAATCAGTGCTGGTTTACTATGTTCGGTTGATTCAGAAGGAAATGAAAAGAGGTTAAAATATGCAGATGCTAACTCTGGATGAATGGGCAAGCGACAGATATAGGAGTCGCCCGCCTAGTTTAAGCACCCTTCAACGTTATGCTAGAAATGGTTTTTTTTACCCACCAGCACAAAAAGAAGGCGGCATTTGGCGGGTTAGAGAAGATGCAGAACTAGTTGGACGGTTAGCTACTCCAACTATAAATAAGTCGGATAATCCTAAATTACAGAGGATCTTAAATGATGGCTGCTAGACCTCGCAAAAACAATATCAATATCCCCAACTTATACCCATTGTTTAGTCGCAAAACCAATAAGGTGTATTGGCGCTATCGACATCCCATTACAGGAAAATACCATGCTTTAGGCGACGATGAGCAAGAAGCAAAAGAAATTGCTATTGAAGCCAACAATAGACTAGCTGAACAACGTAGCCGGCAAGTCATGGCAATTGGTGATCGTATAGCAAAAATTAAGGGAAAAGAAATTACTGTTGATACGTGGCTGGATAGGTACTGGAAAGTTCAGGAAGAACGCCTGGAAACTGGTGATATCAAACTCAATACGTTCAAACAGAAACGCAAGCCGGTAGATTTAATGCGGCAAGCTCTAGCAATGAAGTCTCTTCCTGCCGTGGATGCCAGAGATATAGCTGAAATACTGGATCAATATAAATCAGCCGGACAACCTCGTATGGCTCAAGTTATCCGTTCTGTTTTGATTGATGTTTTTAAGGAAGCTCAACATGCCGGGGAGGTTCCTCCGGGTTACAATCCCGCCCTAGCAACTAAGCAGCCAAGGAGGAGAGTGACTCGTCAGCGTCTCAATCTGGATGAGTGGCAAAAAATATTTGAAGTCGCTGACTCACACCACAAGTACATGGGTAATGCAATGTTGTTAGCAATAGTAACAGGCCAGAGATTAGGTGATATTTCTGAGATGAAATTTAGTGATATTTGGGACGATCATCTGCATGTTTCTCAAGAAAAAACAGGAACCAGATTAGCTATCCCCTTAACGTTACGATGCAATGCTCTCAATATTTCTCTCAGAGAAGTTGTTGCGCGATGCCGCGACCGTGTTGTTAGTCCGTATTTAATTCACTACTTTCACACCACATCACAGTCTAAACGCGGAGAAAAAGTAACGGCTAATACATTAACAACAAACTTCAAAAAAGCACGTGATAAAACAGATATTGATTGGAGAGAAGGAACTCCAGCGACCTTTCATGAGCAGCGCTCATTATCAGAGCGTCTATATCGCGATCAGGGTATTAATACGAAAGATTTATTGGGGCATAAAACGCAGCAACAGACAGATAAATACCATGATGACCGTGGCAAAGATTGGATAAAAATTGTCGTCTAAGTTGCTCGAAATTTGATGGGTTTTGATAACTGGTTTTGATAATGTTTTGATAACCGTTTCCATTGTGATAATAAAACAACGGGAACCATTAAGCTCCCGTCATCTATTCAGTTAAGCAATTAATTACATGTGTGAGATAATTGCATCGCCGAATTCGCTACATTTCAGTAAGTTGGCGTCTTCCATCAGACGCTCAAAATCGTAAGTTACGGTCTTGGCAGCAATGGAACCTTCAACACCTTTAACGATTAAGTCGGCAGCCTCGAGCCATCCCATGTGGCGCAACATCATTTCAGCGGAAAGGATCACCGAACCCGGGTTGACCTTATCCTGGCCTGCATACTTAGGTGCCGTACCGTGTGTTGCTTCGAACAGTGCGCACTCGTCACCAATGTTTGCACCTGGAGCGATACCGATGCCACCCACCTGTGCAGCCAAAGCATCAGAAATGTAGTCACCATTCAGGTTCATACAAGCGATAACATCATACTCTGCTGGCCGCAGCAGGATCTGTTGCAAGAAAGCATCTGCAATGACATCCTTGATGATGATATCTTTGCCATTTTTAGGATTCTTGATCTTAACCCACGGGCCACCATCCAACAATTCTCCGCCGAATTCAGTGCGAGCCAGTTCATAACCCCAGTCTTTGAAAGCACCTTCGGTGAATTTCATGATATTGCCTTTATGAACCAGAGTGACTGATTCACGGTCATTATCAATAGCATATTCAATCGCGGCACGTACTAAACGTTTAGTGCCTTCTTCTGAGCAAGGTTTTATACCGATACCACACTGTTGAGGGAAACGGATCTTATTAACACCCATTTCATCTTGCAGGAATTTAATCACTTTGTCCGCTTGCGCTGAACCTGCTTTCCACTCAATACCCGCGTAAATATCTTCCGCGTTTTCGCGGAAAATAACCATATCGGTTAATTCAGGCTGCTTAACAGGGCTTGGCGTACCTTGGTAGTAACGAACCGGACGCAGGCAGACATACAGATCCAATTGCTGACGCAGTGCTACATTCAGCGAACGGATACCACCACCTACTGGCGTTGTCAGAGGACCTTTGATAGCAACACGATATTCACGAATCAAATCTAGCGTTTCATCGGGTAACCAAACATCTTTACCATAGACATGCGTGGATTTTTCACCTGTGTAGATTTCCATCCAGGAAATTTTGCGCTCACCGCCATACGCTTTCTGAACCGCAGCATCAACAACTTTTAGCATGACCGGCGTAACATCAACACCAATGCCATCCCCTTCGATATAAGGGATAATCGGGTTATTCGGAACACTTAATTTACCTTTGACATCAATAGTAATTTTTTTACCTTCCGCTGGAACAACAACTTTGCTTTCCATTAACCTCTCCTTTCAAATAAGCGCAATGCCTTGTTAATTTTTTGTAAGGGACGTGTCAATACTACTTGAATATTCTGCAAACGCCAACGGTCACAGATTTTAAGGTATAATACGCACCCTTATTTTTAACGATGGCTTATCATGACAAATATCTCTTTTAAAAAACGCCAACTTAACCGATTCAGCCAGAGAAAAAATAACAGAGCTATAAAAAAAACAATTAGCCCTCGTCGGGTATTGATTTTGAACAAACCTTATGATGTCTTACCTCAATTCACCGATGCAATGGGCAGAGCAACGTTAAAAGATTTTATCCCGTTTCCTGATGTTTATGCCGCGGGTCGTCTGGATCGTGATAGTGAAGGTTTACTGGTGCTGACCAATGATGGCAAATTGCAAGCTAAACTGACCCAACCCGCTAAAAAAAGCGCTAAAGTTTACTATGTTCAGGTAGAAGGCATTCCTGATGAAACGGCCCTGAATAAACTGCGTAGCGGCGTTTTATTGAAAGATGGCCCAACCTTATCCGCTGGCGCTGAATTAGTCGAAGAGCCTGAGTGGCTTTGGGAGAGAATTCCCCCTATTCGGGAACGAAAAAGCATTCCGGTAAGTTGGCTTAAAATTACGTTATATGAAGGGCGCAATCGGCAGGTACGCAGAATGACTGCCCATGTGGGATACCCTACATTGCGCCTAATCCGTTTTAGTATGGGTTCGATACAATTAGACACATTATCCCCTGGAGAATGGAGAGAAATTAATCTTGTTTAGTCCACACGTCACGGTTGCCTGCATTGTTCATGCAGAAAATAAATTTTTGATTGTTGAAGAATTGATCAACGGCAAGCTCCTCTGGAACCAACCGGCAGGCCACCTTGAAGCGGATGAAACATTACTGGCTGCTGCTGAACGGGAACTGTGGGAAGAAACCGGAATTCGTGTACAACCACACGCATTTTTAAAATTGCACCAATGGGTTGCGCCGGACAGAACCCCATTTATCCGTTTTCTATTCCTGGTTGAAATGGAAAAAGTCATAGATACCAATCCACAAGATAACGATATCCATTGCTGCCATTGGTTAAGTGCAGAAGAAATCCTTAACAGTTCACAGTTACGCTCCCCTCTGGTCGCCGAAAGTCTTCTTTGCTACCTGGAGCACAAAACTTATCCACTCTCGATACTGGATTATTATGGTTCACCTTTCGCCAAATGAAGACGCTTGGTGCACCTTGGTTGCCAACGTGCTAAAGTATTGCGTTTGTTTTTTTCCGCAGTGAGATATATCCATGTCAGATAACAGCCAGAAAAAAGTCATTGTCGGCATGTCCGGCGGTGTTGATTCATCCGTTTCCGCCTACCTTCTGCAACAGCAGGGCTACCAGGTAGCTGGCCTGTTCATGAAAAACTGGGAAGAAGACGATAGTGAAGAGTATTGCTCGGCGGCTACCGATCTTGCCGATGCCCAGGCCGTTTGTGACAAACTGGGCATAGAACTGCATACCATTAATTTTGCCGCCGAGTATTGGGATAATGTATTCGAACATTTTCTGGCTGAATATCAAGCCGGCAGAACCCCAAACCCGGACATTCTTTGCAATAAAGAAATCAAATTTAAAGCATTTCTGGAGTTTGCCGCAGAGGATTTAGGCGCTGACTATATTGCAACCGGGCATTATGTCCGTCGTCGGGATGTGAACGGCATGAGCCAATTGCTCCGTGGCCTGGATGATAATAAAGATCAAAGCTATTTTTTATATACCTTAAGCCACCAGCAAGTTGCCAAGAGCCTGTTTCCGGTAGGGGAATTGGAAAAACCCGAAGTACGCCGCATTGCCGAAGAAATTGGCCTGGTCACCGCAAAGAAAAAAGATTCGACGGGCATCTGTTTTATTGGTGAGCGTAAGTTCCGTGATTTCCTTGGGCGCTATTTACCCGCCCAGCCCGGCCCGATAATGACGGTTGATGGACAGACCATCGGCCAACATACCGGCTTGATGTACCATACACTCGGTCAGCGCAAAGGACTGGGGATTGGGGGGACGAAAAACGGTAGTGAAGAACCCTGGTATGTCGTCGATAAAGATGTCGAAAATAACATACTGATTGTTGCCCAAGGCCATGAACATCCTCGTTTGATGTCGCTCGGTTTGATTGCCCGGCAACTGGATTGGGTGGATCGCCGACCACTGCAAGCAGAAATCCGCTGTGTAGTCAAAACACGCTACCGTCAGCATGATATTCCCTGCACTGTCGTCCCTCTGGGCGAAGATAACATTGAGGTTCGTTTTGATAGCCCTGTTGCCGCTATCACCCCGGGTCAATCAGCCGTGTTTTATCAAGGTGAAGTTTGTCTCGGTGGTGGTGTGATCGAACAACGTATACAGGAGTAGTTGTGGCTAAAAATTATTACGATATTACACTGGCGCTGGCAGGTATCTGCCAGTCAGGCCGTCTGGTACAAAAACTTGCCCATGAAGGCCAGTGTGATACGGATGCTTTTGAAATCATGATCAACAGTGTCCTGAACATGAATCCAACCTCCACACTGGATGTCTTTGGCAATGATGCCTGCAACCTGCGTGTTGGCCTTGATGCCATGTTGGGTATGTTCAATGGTTCACATAGTGGCGTTTCTGCCGATCTTACCCGCTATATGCTGAGTTTGGTGGCACTGGAACGCCGCTTGAGTAAAAATCCGTCTGCCGTCAATCAATTGGCAAATCGCATTGAACAATTAGAACGTCAGCAAGCCTATTTTGAACCTATGTCAGAGGGAATGTTCAACGCCCTGGCTGGCATTTATGTCGATGTTATCAGCCCGTTGGGACCACGCATTCAAGTGACGGGCTCACCTGATGTATTACGTAATTCGTTGATTCAGGCAAAAGTCAGATCGGTGTTACTGGCCGGTATCCGTAGTGCCGTTTTATGGCAACAAGTTGGCGGTAGCCGCCTGCAAATTATGTTTTCTCGTCAACGTCTGATCCGACAGGCAAAAGAGATCCTTGCTAACGGTTAGATGGTAAAGACCGTCAGCGAAAAACTGTTAAATCTAAATTATTAAACATAAATCTGTTAAACATACATTGTTAAATAAAATCCGGGAGTTGCTACCAATGGAATTATCCTCACTGACCGCTGTTTCTCCAATTGATGGCCGCTACGGCGATAAAGTCAGCGCATTACGCGCTATTTTTAGTGAGTTCGGCTTACTAAAATTCCGTGTGCAAGTCGAAGTACGTTGGTTGCAAAAACTGGCTGCAACCACAGAAATCCGAGAAGTTCCTGCTTTTGACGCCTACGCAAACGCTTACCTTGATGAAATTATTGCAAATTTCAATGAGCAGGATGCACTGCGTATCAAAGAGATTGAACGCACAACCAACCACGATGTTAAGGCTGTTGAATACTTTCTGAAAGAGAAAGTCGCGCATATTCCTGCCCTGCATCAGGTTGCAGAATTTATTCATTTTGCCTGCACATCAGAAGATATTAATAACCTGTCACATGCCTTGATGCTTAAAACAGCCCGTGAGGAAATTCTGCTGCCGCAATGGTGCCAAATAATCGATACCATCACACGCATGGCACATGATTATCGCGATCTGCCACTGCTATCGCGGACACACGGTCAACCTGCCACACCTTCCACGGTCGGCAAGGAATTTGCTAACGTGGCCTATCGTATGAAGCGCCAATTCCGTCAGCTTGAGCAGGCAGAAGTTCTGGGCAAAATCAACGGGGCGGTGGGTAACTATAATGCGCACTTATCCGCCTATCCACAAGTTGACTGGCATCAATTCAGTGAGTCATTTGTGACCTCTTTAGGTATTCAGTGGAACCCGTATACCACTCAGATTGAACCCCATGATTACATTGCAGAACTGTTTGATTGTGTGGCGCGTTTCAACACCATCCTAATCGATTTTGATCGCGATATCTGGGGTTACATCGCCTTGAACCATTTCAAGCAAAAAACTATCGCCGGGGAAATTGGTTCTTCTACCATGCCACATAAAGTCAATCCGATTGATTTCGAAAACTCAGAAGGCAACCTGGGCCTGGCAAATGCGGTTCTGGGGCATCTTGCCAGCAAACTGCCGGCTTCTCGCTGGCAGCGTGACCTGACAGATTCAACCGTATTGCGTAATCTGGGCGTTGGTCTGGGATATGCATTGATTGCTTATCAATCCACTATGAAGGGGTTGAATAAGCTGGAAGTCAATGAACAGCACTTACTGAGTGAACTGGATTGCAATTGGGAAGTATTGGCAGAGCCTATCCAAACTGTTATGCGCCGTTATGGCATTGAAAAACCCTATGAAAAACTGAAAGAACTGACTCGTGGTAAACGTGTTGATGCTGAAGGGATGAAAGCGTTTATTGATGGCCTTGAGCTTCCTGAAGTGGAAAAAGAGCGCCTCAAATCCATGACGCCAGCAAATTACATTGGATACGCTGCTTCGCTGGTTGACCAGTTAAAATAATCTGTATTTATCCCTACAAATGGGCGGGTTCTATTCCGCCCATGCGCAATTTTCGTGCTGCAATTTCCTGCTAACTGCGTAATCCCAGCAGACTCCCGATCGTCACGTAGCAACCTGAATGCTATGGAGTATATGAACTTATATAGAAGTTAAATAAATTGTATATTTATTTACTATTTCAACCTAACCATTTGTTTTTAAACGCACCAATCATTAATATACCAACAAAAGCTAAATTGTTACTATACTTAGTTTATTCATAATCATATACCTATAATTTTATTTAATTTTTATTGACGAAATTGATTACTTAGCTATTTTAAATTTATTTGATAAACATTAATTACTGATTAGCATAAGGAATCATTATGCGGATATTGATCGTTGAAGATAATGCATTACTTCGCCATCACTTAACCGTGCAATTACGGGATATCGGACATCAAGTTGATGCTGCGGAGAATGCTAAAGAAGCAGATTATTATCTTAAAGAAAGTCACCCTGATATTGCTATCGTTGATTTAGGGTTACCGGGAGAGGATGGTCTTAGCATGTTACAGCGCTGGCGCAGTGAGCAAGTTAATTTACCTATCCTTGTTCTTACCGCTCGTGAGAGCTGGCAAGAAAAAGTCAACGTGCTAAACGCGGGTGCCGATGATTATGTTACTAAGCCCTTTCATCTGGAAGAAATTAATGCCCGCATACAGGCATTAATGCGACGTAATAGTGGTTTGGCATCACAATTAGTTGAGATATCACCATTTTTAATCAACCTCTCAAGAAAGGAGTTTTCTATCAATGAAACCAATATTAAGTTGACCGCCTTTGAATACATTATTATCGAGACCTTAATGCGCAATAATGGCAAAGTTGTCAGTAAAGAAACACTAATGCGCCAATTGTATCCGGATGCTGAACTACGCGAGAGTCACACAATTGATGTATTGATGGGGCGTTTGAGGAAAAAAATATTGAATGAATGGCCGGAAGAGGTCATTGTCACTGTTCGTGGTCAAGGGTATCGCTTCGATGTGAAGTCTTATAATGTTTAAGTTCTCTGAAAAACCTTTTTCTTTGAGAACACGGTTTCTCATGGCTACGGCTGCTATTATTCTTGCATTGACTCTATCATATGGCATTGTTGCTATCGCCGGATATTTAGTCAGTTTCGATAAAACAAGCTATTCCATACTCCGTAGCCAAAGTAATTTATTTTTCACATTAGCCAGATGGGAAAATAACAAGCTAGAAATCCTTGTTCCCAAAGATTTTTCCATGAATTATCGCGCATTAGCACTGATCTATGATAATGATGGAAATATTCTTTGGCGCCAGAATAATGTGTCTGAATTGGAAAAAATGATTGATCCTGACTGGCTGAAAAAAGATGGCTTATATACACTAGAAGCGTATTTTAAAGAAAAAGGGGATTTTTTCTATAATCCAACAGCAAATCAAGATAATGCAAAAAAGGCAGAAAATAGTAAGGACGTGTTATTAACCTACTCAGTTGCTGTAAATATTTATCCCGCCACTGACAAACTGCCTGCCATGACCATTGTTATCATTGATACCATTCCACAAGATGTACAGGAATCAGCAAAAGTATGGGAATGGTTTGGGTATGTACTCATCGCTAACCTACTTCTCATCATTCCATTAATCTGGCTTGCTGCTGACTGGAGTCTTAGGCCAATAAAATCCGTAATTACCCAAATCAGTTCATTAGAAAATGGGGAAAGGAAAGAACTGGATGAGAATCCTCCTACTGAATTAAGAGGGCTGGTCAGAAACTTAAATAACTTGTTATCCAATGAACGTAAACGTTATGCAAAATATCACACAACCCTCTCGGATTTGACGCATAGCCTGAAAACGCCCCTGGCGGTATTACAGTCAACCCTGCGCTCTCTGCGCCCCCCTCAAAAGCTGACCATTGAACAAGCTGAACCCATTATGCTTGAACAAATTGACCGGATATCCCAACAAATCGGATATTATCTACACAAAGCCAATATGCGCAGCGACCATAGCTTACTTCTGAGGCAGATTTCTTCTGTCCCCATCTTGCTCGATGGCCTAATCAGTGCCTTAACTAAGGTATATCAACATAAGGGCATCAAAATTATGCTCGATGTCTCTCCTGAAATAACATGGCTGGGGGAAAAAAATGACTTCCTGGAAGTGATGGGAAACATTCTGGATAATGCTTGTAAATATTGCCTGAAATTGGTCAAAATCACCGCCACAATGGGAGGAAATTCGGGAGGAAATTCAGTCACTATTATTGTCGATGATGATGGATTAGGTGTCCTCCCTGAGCAGCGAGAAATGATTTTTCAGCGTGGCTTACGCGCCGATACACTGCGATCAGGCCAGGGTCTTGGTTTGTCGATAGCGTCTGAAGTTGTCGAGCAATATGACGGTGATATCAGTATTGATGATAGTCCACTTGGTGGCGCCAGGGTGAGCGTAATATTTCGTGCCCAAAACAATGCCCATCAAAACAATGCCCATCAAAACAATGCTCATCAAAACAATAACTCATCAACATAAAGCGGCCAACACAATGTGTTCACCATGCGATAATGATTAGGTGCTTGCTAAGCATTTTCCATTAAATAACAATGCAATAAATACCAAACAAATAAACTAAGTTGCCACTTTGTTAATAAAGTGGCAACTCAAGACTTACTGTGTCTATATTGACAGTGAAGGTTGGTTTAGGTAATCCAGCACAACTTGATGATGATCACTGGTTTTGAATTGATTAAAAACGTGTTCAATCTCACCTTGTGGATTAATTAAGAAACTGATGCGATGAATGCCATCATAGGTTTTCCCCATGAACTGCTTTTCTCCCCACACACCAAACTGTTCGGCAACCTGGTGGTCAATATCAGAAAGCAGCGTGAAATTCAGCATGTCTTTTTCTACAAAACGGGATAGTTTTTCAGGTGCATCTGGGCTGATACCCAAGACTTCAACATTGGCGTTTTTTAGCTCATCCATAGAATCACGTAAGCCACAGGCTTGAGTTGTGCAGCCAGGTGTCATTGCTTTGGGATAAAAATAAACTAAAACACGTTGACCTTTGAAGTCTGATAAATTAATGGGTTCGCCATCTTGGTCAGGAAGGCTGAATTGTGGTGCCTTGTCTCCGGCTTTCAATGGACTCATCACTTATTCTCCGGTTAATCGTTTTGATTTAAATGGTCTTGTACGATAATACTGCCTTGTGCATTTAATTCTGTACATAGATGATGAAAATTTTCTTTAAATATCGTGCCATTATCATCAACTGGGTTGTGACCAGTGATTTGGATTTGCAGACGAGCAGGGTGATTTTCTTCGGCTGGGTGAGTTTTTGATACCAGTTCCGCGATATTAAGATCCTGGGTTGTGAATAAACTGGTAAAGCGCTCAACAATTCCCGGTGAATCAACTACGTCTACCTTAACGGTGATGGTCGAAGGAAATTTTTTCTGGACGCCGCATCGGGTACGCTTCATCACGATGAGTAATTCAAGTTCTGCGTCCTTTTGTGGCAAGGTAGATTCGATCAAAGTAATGGCATTCCAGCTTCCCGATAGCAACATGATAAAAGTAAATTCTTCGCCAAACATAGCTAAACGGCTGTCTTCAATATTACAGCCACATGTGCTGACGAGGCGGGTAATGGTATTGACGATGCCGGAACGATCGGTACCGAGGGCGGTGATCACTAAAAAATGCTGTTCTGATGTTGGCAAAGCGGTTTTCCTTTAATTTTAGTTGGTGTTTGCTGTGTATGTTGTGTTTTAACATAAAAAATGATCAGGAGAAGGTCAATCGCCTTTATCAAGGGAACAAAATTATAATTTATGTTTAATCAGCTACACTTGATATTAACAAAATTCATTGAAATCGCGTGGTTAAAGAGTTTTCTTCTGCATAGCAAGAAAGTACCATGAACCTCTCATTTGCAGTTTTAGGTTTAACTAAGAGGAAATGGCAATGGTAGGCAATCATTCTGGTTTTACAGGCAGTATAGTTGCATTGATAACGCCGATGGATTCAACTGGCCGGATTGATAAGGCCAGTTTGAAAAAATTGATTGATTATCATATCGCCAGTGGTACATCTGCGATTGTGTCTGTTGGAACAACGGGCGAGTGTGCAACACTTAACCATGACGAACACGTTGATGTTGTACTGACAACCCTGGAAATGGCTGACGGGCGTATTCCGGTGATTGCCGGAACAGGGGCAAACGCGACAGCAGAAGCTATCTCTCTGACCAACCGTTTCGAAAACACGGGTGTTGTGGGTTGCCTGTCAGTCACACCTTATTATAATAGACCCTCACAGGAAGGTTTATATTTGCACTATAAGGCAATCGCTGAGAATACTGACTTACCACAAATTCTGTATAATGTGCCATCCCGTACCGGATGTGATTTATTGCCACCGACGGTCGCGCGTTTAGCAAAACTGAAAAATATTGTTGCGCTTAAGGAAGCGACAGGGAACTTAAGTCGTGTTAGTCAGATCCAAGCATTGGTTAGTGATGAAGATTTCATTCTTCTAAGTGGTGATGATGCAAGTTTTGTCGATTTCATGCAGCTTGGTGGCAAAGGGGTTATTTCTGTCACTGCAAATGTTGCCGCAGCGGAAATGGCGCAGTTGTGTGAATGGGTTGAGCAAGGTGAATTTTTGCAAGCTCGTGAACTGAACAGCAGACTGATGGAATTGCATCATCAATTATTTGTTGAACCTAGCCCGACGCCAGTTAAGTGGGCTTGCCGTCAATTGGGGTTGATTGCCGATGATACATTGCGTTTGCCAATGGTTCCGCTAACGCAGGAAGGGCAAATTCCAGTTGGTAGTGCCTTGAAAATAGCTGGATTACTGTAAAATTTTAGGGAATTTTAATGGCAACATTATTGCAAAAATCGAAGGTCATGAAGATTGCTGGACTGTCATTGGTCGTTTTTTTAGCTGCCTGCTCCAGTGATCAGCGCTATAAACGTCAGGTAAGCGGGGATCAATCCTATCTTGACACGCCTCCTCTGAAACTATTGAACATCCCTGCGGGAATGACATTACCACTGCAAAATGGTGAATATAATCTTCCGACAACGTCGGCAACGGGGGCTGTGGGTAAAGATTTGGATATACGTCCTCCATTGCAAGCGCTTGCATTGTTGACGGGTTCCCGCGTTGAAAATAGTGCTAACAGCAGTAAGTTGTTGTTTGAAAATACTCCTGAATACAGTAGCTTATGGTCTCAGGTAAATAATCTTCTGGCGGAAAAAGGGTATAAAATCAGCCAGAAAGATGATGCTGCACAAACCTTAACGACAGATTGGATTACATGGCACCGAGCGGATGAAAATGTTCCTTATCAGGGGCGTTACCGTATTTCAGTTTCCAAACAGGATTACCAAATAGCACTATCTGTTGCGAACGAAGGTTTGAAACAGGGAGAAAAGGAAATTATCGATCCGGTACAAATCCAGCGTTACAATGTTGTGATGCTGAATAAATTGGCAAGTGACTTAAGCCAGCAACAAGAAGCAGCGAGCCTGAGCGGTGCTAAAAACTCAGGTCCACTCTCTGTACAAAGCGGTAGTGATAATACCGGATTACCGCAAATTATCGTGCGTGCACCATACAACATAGTCTGGAACAGATTGCCATACGTGTTGGAAAACATCGGTATGAAAGTCACGGATCGTACTCGTTCTACCGGAGCGATAGAGGTGACTTATGAAGAACGTAGTTCTTCTGACTGGAAAGCGCTGGGAGTAGACGCGCCTTCCATCCTCGGCGGAAATTATAAGTTGCAGGTGGGTGATTTGGATAACCGAAGCAGCCTGCAATTTATCAGCGACAAAGGTAAGCCGTTGACTCAATCTGAAAATGATCAGATGGTGGCGGTGCTGGAAGCCGCGTTTAGCCAATCCAGGGATAAGTAATATATAAAAGGGGCCTAGGCCCCTTTTATATTTTGGATGTGTTTTTTGTTTAATTAGTTACGTTTAAAGACGTTATATTTCTGGAGTGTAAAATGCAGAAAAAAGCTGAGTTGTATCGTGGAAAGGCAAAAACAGTGTATGCCACTGACAATCCTGACTTACTTGTGCTGGAATTCCGTAATGATACATCAGCATTGGATGGTGAACGCATTGAACAGTTCGATCGCAAGGGAATGGTGAATAATAAATTTAATCATTTCATTATGAGTAAACTGGAAGACGCGGGCATTCCGACGCAAATGGAACAACGGTTGTCAGATAATGAATCCCTGGTGAAAAAACTGGATATGGTGCCTGTTGAGTGTGTTATTCGTAACCGTGCCGCAGGTTCCCTTGTTAAGCGTTTGGGAGTGGAAGAGGGAATGGTGCTTAATCCGCCACTGTTTGACCTGTTTCTGAAAAATGATGCCAAACACGATCCTATGGTTAATGAATCCTATTGTGAGACATTCGGTTGGGTGAGCAAAGAGCATTTAGCTGAGATGAAACGTCTGAGCTACAAAGCCAATGAAGTATTGAGCAAACTGTTTGATGATGCGGATTTGATTCTGGTGGATTTTAAATTGGAATTTGGTTTGTTTAAGGGCAAGGTCATATTAGGGGATGAGTTTTCACCGGATGGTAGCCGCTTATGGGATAAGCAGACGATGGATAAAATGGATAAAGATCGTTTTCGCCAAAGTCTTGGCGGCCTGATCGAAGCATATGAGGAAGTTGCACGCCGTATTGGCGTTATTTTGGATTAATGACGCAAACGATTACTTAAAAAATATAATGTAAAATAGGCAGGATGCTCCGATAACCAAAAGGGCATCCTGTCCCTGTCTTGCAGGTTGAATAAGTTTTAAAGCAGGGATTTGGTTATTTGCTTCCAGCCCTTTTGGTGCATACAGCCGTAATAAAATTCGCTTCTAGAACCCGCGTTGACATCCGTCACATAGCTTTCGACCATAGGAACATTTTGACTGTAGTAACCGTTTTTTCCACATTGCTCTTTATTGATACAAGGTTGCTGCACCATTTTCAGTGTTGATCTTTGGGCGATTTCATTTTTGACAGGAAATTGTTGTAATGCTGATAATCTGCATTCAACTTTTGCTTCACTAAAAGGAACAGGATTACTGGTTGCAGGGATCCACTGAGTGGTGCAACCCGCTAAAGAGAGACAGATTATCATGGAGGAGGTTAATTTTTTCATATTTATATCGCTTATACGAACGCATATTAGTTGCAAGGCACTTCTTACAACCTTTCTGCTTTACCTTAGTAAAAAGGCGTTGGTGTTTAAAAGGCTAATTATCAAGAAACAGGGGTTGTATCTTGATCTATATGGCTAATTATTTATCAATGTGATTGTTTAAGGCAAAGATGTTAACAAACTACCCATTGTTGCGCTATTACCCAAATTTGGGATGGTACTTGATGAATATTTTTGATTAAGTGCAAAAATTTTAAGTTATCCTCTTTTCCATGCCAGAATTTATGTTGCCTGATTTAAAAATAGTCAAACATTGTTCTATCGGAGTTTACAGGAAATAAAAACTCATGAGTCATATCGATCCTACTCTACTTATTTTACTCGTGCTTGCGGGGCTGGGCATCATCAGCCATAACATGACAGTGACACTTGCCATGTTATTTCTACTGGTAGTGCGTATCACGCCTTTGGATCAGTTTTTCCCTTGGGTGGAAAAGTACGGCTTGGCGATAGGTATCCTGATTCTGACTGTCGGCGTCATGGCACCTATCGCAAGTGGGAAAATCTCCGCTCAGGAAATTTTTAGCTCGTTCTTAAATTGGAAGTCCCTGCTGGCTATTGCTGTTGGTGTCCTTGTGTCATGGTTGGGAAGCCGTGGCGTGACTTTAATGTCTGGCCAGCCTTCTACCGTGGCTGGATTATTGGTCGGCACTGTATTGGGCGTGGCTCTATTTAAGGGGGTTCCGGTAGGCCCTCTGATTGCCGCTGGCATTTTATCACTGATGATTGGTAAATCGTGACCATGCCGGAAGCCATTTTAGCCATCAGATATTTCACATGTTATGCAGTTCATTTTATGGATAGTTCGCACTATGTATAGCGTATGGGCAATGTTGCAGGCACAAATGCAACAACAGGGCAAGCGCCGTTTAGTTGTTTTGAGTGGTGATCCGCAATGGAGTGAATTGATTGTCAATCAGCTAACAGAACAGTTTCAAGGGGACTGGTTAACGGTTTCAGCGCATGTAGCGGGGGCCATAGATCCCACAAAAGCCGTCAGCTTGCTTGGCCGTGAATTCTTACATGGTGTTTTTGATGCGACTCAAGGGCTTAATGCTGAGGCATTAGCGATACTGGCTGGCACATTAAAAGCGGGAAGTTGGTTGGTGATGCGCGTACCCGCCTGGTCACAATGGCCCGAACAGCCTGATGAAGATAGTTTGCGCTGGAATGAATCGTCAGGCGTCATTTCGACGCCTCATTTTATTCGCCATATTCAGCAGCAAATCCGCGCCTTTCCTGAAGTATTATTATGGCGTCAGGAAATACCTTTTCAGATATCTCAGATACCACCATTGCCTGCAACCGGAGTCTGGCAGATGCCTGATGGCAACCCAACGGTAAGTCAGCAATCTCTTCTTGACGAACTGTTACAGGCCACACGAGGCGTTTGGGTGATCACCGCATCTCGGGGGCGGGGAAAGTCGGCGCTGGCAGGAATGTTAGTGCGATATTGGCAAGGAAAATGCTGGTTATGTGCTCCTGCCAAAATAACCACAGACGTTATTCGACGTTATTCCGCTATCTCAGGTTCGGCTGAACAGAAATTTTTGGAGCAAGAAACGCCGTTTTGGTCAGTAGACAATTTGTTGAAATATTGCCGGACGAAAAAAGGTCGACAAAAAAATAAAAGCGATGCTGATTGGTTATTGATTGACGAAGCCGCAGCGATCCCAACGCCACAATTAGCAGAATTAATCCGCCATTTTCCACGAGTATTGTTGACTTCAACAGTCCAGGGTTATGAGGGAACAGGACGCGGTTTTTTGTTGAAATTGTGTGCCGAATTGCCTGACTGCCATATTCGTGAATTGAAAACGCCTATGCGCTGGGCTGAAAATGATCCATTGGAAGCGTGGCTGGATAGTGCTCTGTTATTCGATGATAAATCGCTCGTGTATGACACACGATTAGACGCAGAAGAATTGCATTTTCACCTGATATGTCAGCCTGAATGGTTACAACACCCGACCTTATTATTGCGCCAATTTTATGGCTTATTAACCAGTGCACATTACCGGACATCTCCCCTTGATCTGCGGCGATTAATGGATGGTAACGGAATGACATTTTTGGCTGCCCTTTCGGGTTCTCCAGAACATCATCAATCATTGGTTGGCGCTTTGTGGATGGTGAACGAAGGTGGTTTGTCACAGACATTAGCACATGAGATCTGGGCAGGACGTCGGCGGCCAAGAGGCAATTTGGTGGCCCAATCCCTGGCGGCACATAGCGGTTTTCCGCAGGCTGCAACTTTACGATCACAGCGGATCAGCCGTATTGCTGTACAAGCTCAATATCGCCGTCGTGGTGTCGCACGACATTTGATCATTCAACAATGTCAGGCAGCCAGTCAACAAAAGCTGGATTTCCTCTCTGTTAGTTTTGGTTATACCACTAATTTATGGGGTCTTTGGCAAAAATGTGGTTTTCGCCTGATAAGAATGGGCACTCACCGGGAAGCGAGTAGTGGTTGTTATACCGCGATGGCTGTTTTGCCTTTGAGTGAGCAGGGAGAGCGATTTGCTCAATCCGCACAACAGCGATTATCCAGAGATGCCAAAGGATTAGGATCGTTACTTGGCTTTACCTTACCAGTTGAGCATGATGGTGACGAACAGATCAATGACAGTGACTGGCAGGAATTGGCTGGGTTTGCCTTTGCTCATCGTCCTCTGTCAGCCTCTTATTTTGCATTACAGAGAATACTGTTGAAGAGCAATTTGGCCTTGCCTGCGTTGAGAAAGCATCTTCAACAGCGGCTAAGTATCGAACAATGTGTCAGTGAATTATCGCTGAATGGCCGTAAGGCCCTGTTAAAACAGTGGCGTGAAGAGGCGGCTGAGGCATTGGCAAGCATCGACAAAATACTTGCCAGCCACTGGAGAGATTGGGTTATTTCTTGCGATCCCGCTGTGGCCAATCATCCTCATCATCCCATTGATCATTAAGATCCCGGTGCGGGGGCAATTCGGGTTTGTTATCTAAGAAAGATTTCTTATCGACGCGACTCAGTGCTTTTACTGCGTTAACAATAATGCCGACGAGCACTAACAGAACAATCCACCAATAATCTATCAACCAATGCATGGTATTTTCCTCAGAATGTTTAGAGCCTCTTCCGTGAGGCTCAGGAGCCTAATGTGTGAAGCAGCTATTTTGCTGATCTGTTATTTTCCTGATTTATATACCCATCCAACGTCAGGATGCGTGTTATATTTCCCCGCGCCACGGGGAAATATAAGGTCTCGCGTCGTCTTGCGGATTGCAACGTGAAGTTTATCGAGTATCGTTTTTTTAATCTATTATCCTGATGTATTTTTCAAATATATAGGATAGATTGGTTTTTAACCAGTTTATGCCGGCAATATCACGATCTTCCCAGGCATTTAATAGAACGTGTTCATCGAATAAATTTTCGGCTTCATGGGATAATGGCCAGTAGCTGATATGCCACGGTTCATAAGCGACACCTGCATCGTGGCGCGTAAAGGGACGGTAGAAATCATACTGAGACATGTTTTCTGTCAACCAATGGGTTAATGGCTCAAAGTATCCGCCGTTTTCATACTCCCACGGTTCTAGCTGCAATTTTTTACCTTCTGGTAGCAGAAAGGGATCATAAATATCCAGCTCTGTCCCCCAATGATGGCGGCTTGCTCCTGGCAAAGCTGACCAGCGAAGAATGGCTTTACAGCGTTCTCCTTCATCCATTTTCGAGATATCAAGAGGCTGGCTATTTTCATCTAATACTGGACGCTGACCACAGAATTTTTCACTCCAGATAGTTTGCTGGCGAGTGAAATCACGGAACGAACTGGCAGGTTGTAGCTTAAAACCTGCTTTGGCCGCTTCTTTCTGCATGGCAAGAAACGCTTTGGTGGCATTAAACTGCAAACGGTGATTGCCTGTAAGAGTGATCAGGTGATCAGTGGACAGGCCGGTCAAAGCTTCAGGTGTCATCATTTGATTAATTGCTCCATGATACGTTGATAAATCAGGCTCAATTTTTGTAAATCAGTCACTTTGACACATTCATTGGTTTTATGGATGGTGGCATTAATTGGTCCCAACTCCACGACCTGAGTCCCCATCTTAGCGATAAAACGTCCATCTGATGTACCGCCACTGGTTGATAGCTCTGGTTTATATCCACAATAGTGCTCAATGGATTCAACTACAGTGTCAACAAGAACCCCCTTGCACGTCAGAAAAGGCTGACCTGATAACCACCAGTCAATCTCATATTTTAGATGATGCTTTTTCAGCATATCTTCAACCTGTTGGCGGATCTCGCTGTCTGTCAGTTCAGTGCTGAAACGGAAATTAAATTGCACCCACAATTTACCAGGAATAATGTTATTACTGCCGGTTCCCGCCTGAATATTGGCGATTTGCATACTTGTGGACGGGAAAAATTCATTACCGTTATCCCACTGAGTATTGACGAGTTCTTGCAGGAAAGGTATTGAACGATGGATCGGGTTATCTGCCAACTGTGGATAGGCAACATGTCCTTGGGTGCCAAAGAGAGTTAAGCTGGCGGTTAGTGACCCCCGTCGTCCGTTTTTGATCATATCCCCAAGGCAGTTCTGGCTGGATGGCTCTCCGACCAGGCAATAATCCAGACGTTCGTGGCGAGAGATTAACGTTTCAACGACCTTGACGGTACCATTGGTGGCTTTGGCCTCTTCGTCGGAGGTGATCAGAAAAGCCAGACGGCCTTTATGCGCAGGATTTTCTGCGACAAAACGTTCAGCAGCAACAACCATTGCAGCCAGAGAGCTTTTCATATCTGCGGCACCACGGCCATACAGCATTCCATCACGGATAGAAGGTTCGAAGGGCGGCGTTTGCCATTGTGAGATATCGCCGGCAGGAACAACATCGGTGTGCCCGGCAAGGGCTAAAGTGACTCCGCTTCCGCGATAAGCCCAAAAATTCAGGGTATCGCCAAAAGGCATTGGTTCGATTGTAAAACCAATGTCTTGCAGGCGCTGGATAAGCAGTTCCTGACAACCTTGATCATCTGGACTGACAGAAGGACGTTTGATTAACTGTTGAGCAAGTTCAATTACCGGACAGATCATGGTGCTCTCCTTATCTAGTCATGCGAGAAAAATTGTTGATACTGCTCTGCCTTGAAACCGAGTAAATACTTTTCTGTTCCTTCGCTTTTTGAACTTTCTGAGCCTGAAACCAAGAGAGGGCGTTTTATGATTGAAGGGTATTCCAGCATGAGTGCCTTAGCCGCTTCTGCATTGTTAATAGCTGCTTTTTGCTCGTCGGGCAATTTGCGCCACGTTGTACCGCGGGTATTCAGGAGAGATCCCCAGCCAACTTGCTCAATAAATGCTTGAAGTAGCTCAGGGGATAGACCATCAACCCGATAGTCATGGAATTGATAAGGTATTTTTTGATCTTCTAACCAACGACGTGCTTTTTTTATGGTATCGCAGTTTTTGATGCCGTAGAGAATGGCTATTTTGTGAGAAAGGGTATCCGGATACAAAGAGGTATTTGACATGATGAGAGCCTTAGTTTTGTCTTGTTCAACATATCCGACATAATGCGGGAAATTGGCTATTTTATCCAGATAACGCGTTTTTGCGCAGACTTTCTGTCTGCTTTTTCCTGGCATTGACGTTACGGGTGTTCAAATTATCGACAAAAATAGATTGCCTGCATTTCAAGTAATAAATTTATAGATAATATCCTTGATTATTATATGCAAAATTAATTTGTTCCTAATTAATTTATAATTCTTGATAACTCACAATTTCCCCATCGGTAAAAATGAGGGAAATTGTGTTTTGTATTGGGGCGTTAAGCAACAAGCCAATGTTTAAATGAACTCTGTTTTTCTGTGTTTCAGATAGATGATAGTGGCTTCGAGACGAGAACGTGATTTAAGTTTTTTCAATAAGTTACGGGTGTGAACTTTCACCGTTTCTTCTGAAATAAAAAGAAAATCAGCAATTTCTTTATTTGTCATTCCTTCTGCAATTTCTTTTAAAACATCTAATTCACGTTTGGTTAATTTTGATAACGGATCAACATAAAGATGGCGAGTGGATAAATATTGATGGACGTTTTCACTGAACACCGCATGACCATCTATGGCTTTTTTTATGTTGTTCAATAGAGAGGTCAGCTCGATATCTTTTAATAAATAACCATTCGCACCGGCATCAACTGCATCGTAAATATCACTTCTGTGATCTGAATCAGAAAGTACCAGGATATAGGAATCAAGCCCTTTGCGGCGGAGAGATTTAATCGTATCAATTCCTGAAAGACCATTGATTTTCAAATCTATCAGAATAATGTCAGGCTTTATTTGGCAAGCGATATTAATTGCGTCTTCGCCATTGCCAGTTTCGGCTGTCACAATGAGTTCTCGTTCTAATTCAATCAACCCTTTTAAGCCGTGACGAATGATAGGATGATCATCCACTATCATGACTGAATGATTATGCATATTCTTTCTCCCATATAGAAATGCAGATTTATGTTTAATAAAACATAAAAGACAGGTTTCTGCTTTATGTTAAATCGCTGTGTGATTTTTATGGAGTATATTGAATCATCATTAATGAGATTCTGAAAATATATCCTGATATAAAAATAGAAATGGCGCAAACAGGTTTAACCACTCAGATGAAATTCACTTTCATAAGAAAATGTGTTTCCTTAATTGCTAATAATTTTCCAAATAAATTTGGATGAATATTTTATAGATTAATTTTTGTTTTTGTAAACTTATTTTAAATGTTAATTTTAAAATTCATCTTTAATTAATTTATCAGGTTATTAATTGAAGATAAAATACCCCTATATAGGTATCATTAAGAGAGTATCTATATAATATTGATTAACGTAACGTCATCATTTGTTTGTTTTTGCACCTTGATTTTAAAGATTATGAACAAAATGCTACTGATATCATGATTTAACCTTCTGTAACTATTATACTGAAACGGTTTTCACTAAGACATGACGCGTAAAGGATCTGATGATGGATGAAAAATTAAAACAAAGTGCTCTTGATTTTCATGAGTTCCCACAACCTGGAAAAATTACGGTTACACCAACCAAGCCATTGGCAACGCAACGTGATTTGGCGTTGGCATACTCACCGGGGGTTGCTGCACCGTGTCTTGAAATAGCAGAAGATCCTTTGGCGGCTTATAAATATACTGCACGTGGCAATCTTGTTGCGGTTATTTCTAACGGCAGCGCTGTCTTAGGGCTGGGTAATATCGGTGCATTAGCCGGTAAACCTGTTATGGAAGGGAAGGGCGTTTTATTTAAGAAATTCTCTGGTATTGATGTTTTTGACATCGAAGTGGATGAATCCAATCCTGATAAATTGATTGATATCATCGCCGCGCTGGAACCCACTTTTGGTGGTATCAACCTGGAAGATATTAAAGCACCGGAGTGTTTCTACATTGAGCAGAAACTCCGTGAGCGCATGAAAATTCCTGTATTCCACGATGATCAACATGGCACAGCCATTATCTGTACCGCAGCCGTGCTGAATGGATTGCGGGTCGTTAATAAAGACATTGGCAAGGTGCGCATGGTGGTATCGGGGGCGGGTGCTGCCTCAATTGCCTGTATGAACCTGCTGGTAGCATTGGGTTTGAAACGTGAAAATATTGTCGTCTGTGACTCAAAAGGGGTTATTTATCGTGGCCGCGAAGAGAACATGGAAAAGACCAAGGCGGATTATGCCATTGAGGATCATGGCAGCCGTACATTGGCAGATGTGATCCCTGATGCTGATATTTTCCTCGGCTGTTCCGGGCCGGGCGTATTGACCCAAGACATGGTGAAAACCATGGCAAAAAATCCGCTCATTATGGCATTAGCCAATCCAGAGCCAGAAATTTTGCCACCATTGGCAAAAGCAGTACGTCCCGATGCCATTATTTGTACTGGCCGTTCTGATTTTCCTAATCAGGTGAATAACGTTCTTTGCTTCCCGTTTATTTTCCGTGGCGCATTGGATGTGGGGGCCACAACCATCAATGAAGAGATGAAACTTGCCTGTGTGCATGCCATTGCTGATCTTGCACTGGCTGAACAAAGTCAGGAAGTGGCTTCTGCTTATGGCGATCAAGACCTGTTCTTTGGTCCCGATTACATCATTCCGAAACCGTTTGATCCTCGCTTGATTGTAAAAATTGCACCGGCTGTAGCGAAAGCGGCGATGGACTCCGGTGTGGCAACCCGACCTATTACCGATTTCGGGGCGTATATTGAGAAACTCAATGAGTTTGTCTATAAGACCAACTTATTTATGAAACCCATCTTTTCCCAAGCCAAAAAAGAGAAGAAACGGATTGTATTGGCTGAAGGGGAAGATGTTCGGGTACTACATGCGACCCAAGAACTTGTCTCCCTTGGGCTGGCATTTCCTGTCCTGATTGGCCGCCCTGGCGTCATTGAAATGCGGATTAAAAAGCAAGGGCTGCATATTGAAGCGGGTAAAGATTTTGAAGTGGTGAACAATGAAAATGATCCACGTTTCAAAGAGTATTGGCAGGAATATTATCAAATGATGAAACGCCGTGGTGTTTCGCAAGAGCAAGCACGTCGTGCAGTGATTGGTAACCCAACGCTGATAGGTACAATTATGGTGCACCGTGGTGAAGCAGATGGCCTGATTTGTGGTACTGTTGGCAGCTACAGCGAACATTATCAGGTCGTAAAAGATGTCTTTGGTTTTCGCCAGGGAGTGCATACCGCAGGTGCCATGAACGCCTTAATGTTACCGATGGGAAATACGTTTATTGCCGATACTTATGTTAATGAAGATCCAAGCCCAGAAGAGTTGGCAGAAATCACGCTGATGGCGGCTGAAACGGTTCGCCGTTTTGGTATTGAACCTAAAGTGGCCTTGCTATCACGCTCAAGTTTTGGTGCTTCTGAATGTGATTCTGCGCAAAAAATGCGTAAGACATTGGCATTGGTTCAGCAAATGGCACCAACACTTGAAATTGATGGTGAAATGCACGGTGATGCTGCGCTGGTGGAAAGTATCCGCCGCGATATTATGCCGGACAGCCCGCTCAAGGGTTCAGCAAATCTGTTAATTATGCCGAATATGGAAGCGGCTCGTATCAGCTATAACTTGCTGCGTGTGACCAGTTCAGAGGGGGTAACTGTTGGCCCGGTTTTGATGGGGGTTGCGAAGCCGGTTCATATCCTGACACCGATTGCTTCTGTACGTCGTATCGTGAATATGGTGGCGTTGGCGGCGGTTGAAGCACAAACAGATCCACTATAAAAATAACTCGCCATTCTAACCGTGGTTTGGAATAAATCGGTGAATTACCCTGTTAGGTTTATGCCTGACAGGGTTTTTTAATTTGTAAATAATTCTCATTATCTATAATATGCGGGCAATTTTTTGATGATTAATTTTTTTAATGACTTACAGTTATGCAAACATCTACCCGTATAAAATCGACTTTTTTAACCGGTTCTCTCCTGCTTGGTGGTTGTTTTCTCGCAGGTTGTACCGCAGTTCTAAACAACGCTCAAAATAGCGCTCAGGCAGCGCTGCAAACTCTCCCCGGCGAGTTGATGCGATCGGGTGTGGTGCTTGATATGAAAACAGGCAAAGCGATCACGCCAGATCAACTGCGGGAGCAATTGGCAAATTATCCTCGTGTCATTGTTGGTGAAAAACATGACAATCCTTACCATCACCAAATCGAGTTATGGTTAGTGCAACAACTTGGGAAAAAGCGTCCCCAGGGTTCCGTATTACTGGAAATGATTAATCCAAACCAGCAAGAAAAAGTGAATAAAGTGAAAAGTTGGTTGCAGAGTAATCCGATCGTCAGGGAAGAGCGGATCCAGAATTTATTGGCATGGCAACAGGGCTGGCCGTGGAAATGGTATGGTGATTTGGTTATGGAACTGATGAGGGCGCCTTATCCTCTGCTGGCAGCAAATTTGGATCGCAGTGAAGTTGAACAAGCGTATAGAAATCATGATGTAGAAGATAAAAATTCCTTGGTTTCTGATGAGGTCAAAAAGCTGATTGAAGCCACGATTAGCCATTCCCATGGCGGAAAGATAGAGCCACAACTGCTTTCTGGCATGACTAAGATCCAGCAAATGCGGGATCAACGGATGGCAGAGCAGCTAATGAAGGCTCCATCACCTGCCTTACTGTTTGCCGGAGGATACCACGCGGTAAAAACTATGGGGGTTCCTCAGCACGTCAAAAAAATAGCGCCAAATGAAAAAATAGCTGTCTTTGTCATCGCGGAAGAGGGCGTTTCGTTAGATAACGAATATGCTGATTTTGTCTGGTTTACACCTAAAGTAAGCGAAAATATAACCCAATAAGAGTAAGTATCACAAGGAAGTGACTAATTAACAAATAAAAATAGTTTTCATTTATATATTGAATTGATTATCATTCATCTCCATTTATCATTGACATAATGTGCTATAAGAGATGTTGACGTACATCACGTATCAAAATGCTCACACGGGTCATGTGACAAAATCCTTCCTCGCTGCGATCACACTTCATGCCTTGTTCGTAGGATGGCTGGTTTACAAACCAAAGGATGTGGATCTTGAGGAGCTTCTTCCTCCGCCGGCGGTGATGGTGGAATTGTCAACGCAGACAGAAGCGCTACAAAAAATACAAAAACAGCCGATTGGCATTGAACAGCAGCTATCCGTTGCCAGTAAGCAGCAGGAGAGCAAAATTGACGAAATAAACATGCCCAAATTGGATGTAAATGAAAACGCCCTGCTTTTGGTGGATAAGCAGAAGAAAAAAAAGAAAAAACAAGATGCACCGAAGAAAACTCAGCCTGTTAAGCGCGTGAAAGCAAAAGAGCAGGAAAGCGAAAAATCCCACAGTAGTGCCGCGCCAGCAACCAGCAATACGACGGCCGATAATGTGACCGCTCGTACCGCGGCATCCTACGAAAGCAATTCTGATGCCATTGCTGATGCCAAAGCTGTTTGGCAGGCAGAGGTAGCCGGGCACTTAAACCGCTATAAAAAATACCCAGAAGATGCCCAGAGAAGAAGACGAACAGGGCGTCCGATGGTGAAATTTATGGTTAACCCATTGGGTGTCGTAATGAACAGCGAACTCACTCGACGTTCAGGGACTAACTCACTGGACAGGGAAGCAAGGATGGTGTTGGAAAGGGCACAGCCTTTGCCTAAGCCACCTGAAGTTATTTTAACTAATGGTAGTGTTACGGTTGAACTGCCGATAGATTTTTATTTATCTCAATAAAAATACAGGATTGATGGCATGTCACAGCATAAGGCGGCGTTTTCATCAGATATGAAAAGGTCGAATAAAGAAAAGAAAGCTTGCAGTAAGGCAGTGCGTGGTAAAAGAGTAATGCTTAGCTTGTTACTCAGTGGTAGTTTATGGAACCACAGTTTTGTTGCTACTGCAATGGAGGAAAACAGGGTGCTACCGATGGCCGCAAAACAGCCGCATAAAATGGAACTCCACGGGGATGTGCGGGTTGATAACTATTATTGGCTGCGCGATGACAGCCATCAGGATAAAAACGTCATTGATTACTTAAAGGCTGAGAATCAATACGCCGAGCAGATGCTGAAATCAGGTCAGGAATTGCGCGAAACTCTCTATAAAGAAATGGCTGATAGAATGAGCAAAGACGATCAGTCCGTTCCTTATACCTATAATGGGTATATTTATCGTACTGTTTACGAGGCAGGAAAAGATTTCCCGATCTATCAGCGCAAACCAGTCGATAATTCAACGGATTGGCAGGTCATGGTTGACGGCAATGAGCGGGCAAAAGGCCATAAGTTCTATCAACTGGGTGGCTTTGCGGTTTCATTGGATAACGAGCGCATCGCAGTGGCAGAGGATACCCAAGGGCGCCGTAACTACAAGATCTCATTTAAAAATTTCAGTAATACCGATTGGCAGAATAATGTCATAGAGAATACTTCCGGCAACATTGTGTGGGCAAATGATGGCGTGACGCTGTTTTATGTGCGCAGAGATCCACAAACGTTGCTGCCTTATCAGTTATTCCGCCACCAATATGGCACTGATAGCCAACAAGATAAAAAAATCTATCAAGAGGAAGATGAACGTTTCTATCTGTCGATATCGGAGAGTACGTCACTTGATTATATTTTGATTTCGAGTACCAGTTACACGAGTTCAGAATATCGACTCATTGAGGCTAACCACCCACAATCAGAGCCGCAGGTTTTTTCTGCTCGGCAAGTTGGGCATGAATATGATCTAGACCATTTCCGTGGGCAATTCTATATCCGCTCTAATCGTGAACATCTATTGTTTGGCCTGTATCGGACAGATGCCATTAATAATCCCTGGGAAACCGTGATTGCCCCACAGGAAAATACCGATCTGGAAAATTTTGCCCTGTTCAACGAGGGGTTGGTTGTACAGGAACGGGCTAAAGGATTGCCGTCGATCCGCCAGATTGATTGGAAAACCCGGCAGGAAAAACGGGTTCAATTCGATGATCCGGCCTATATGGCATCATTGGGTTTTAACCCAGAACCCGATACCCATTTCTTGCGCTATAGCTATTCATCAATGACCACACCAAGTTCAGTATTCCAGTGGAATATGCAAACAGGTGAGCGTGAATTGTTGAAACAACAGGCAGTAAAAGGATTCAACAAAGAAAACTATGAAAGCCAGCGCATCTGGGTAAAAGCCCGTGATGGCGTGGACGTCCCTGTTTCTCTGGTATACCGCAAATCTTTGTTCAAAAAAGGCGAGAACCCGATCCTGATTTATGGGTATGGTTCTTACGGTATCAGCATGGACCCTTATTTTAGTTCTGCCTTGCTGAGTTTGTTGGATCGTGGCTTTGTCTATGCCTTGGTGCATGTCCGTGGTGGTGGTAATTTAGGCAAAAACTGGTACTTGCAGGGGAAACTCAAAAATAAGATAAACAGTTTCCACGATTTTACTGATGCGACCAAAACCTTGATTGCTGATGGATACCTATCAAATCGGATTTAATAGCTACCACCCGAATTTAATTGTAGATGGAGATACTTTCCGTTTAAAAGCAACGTACTTCCATACCAAAATTAAACATTATATCAGTAGTGATCAGTATATGCTTTGTACTGAAAAGAAACTGTGTAAACTTGATGGAAAATTGACAGCCGAAGAAGAGGGTTCACTTAACCCGAATGTTAGTGCTTATATCTATACCAATAGCGTGAAACCAGTAACTATGAAAGGTTATGAGATTTCCGCTAATTATGATGCGGGTATGTTCTATAGTTTATTGGCATATAGCCAACAGAAAACACAGCAACCGACATCATTAGCGACACATTATATGGGCGCAAGCCCGGAATCACAATTACCAGAACGTTATTTGACATTAGATACCGGTGTTCGTTTCTTGGATGAAAAATTTCGGGTAGGAACTATTATAAAATATACAGGGCAATCTTATCATCAGAGTCCTGAAGATGAGCGGGATGATAATAATAAAATTGTAATGGAAGAATCGGATAAAATTCCAACAATTATTGATCTGTATAGTGATTATCAGATTAACAAAAATTTATTGATTAAATTCTCTGTGCAGAATCTGACAAATCGAAATTATTCTGATGCATTGAACCGTATGAACTCATCACCGATGATGGGGGAGCAAGATGCTAAAACCCAAACTGCCCGTGGCCGAACCTACGTCATGGGCGCAGAAATTCGCTTCTAATTTCTCTAATTTCTCTAATTTCTCTAATTTCTCTAATGGAAAATAACATTTAAATAGGCATATAACGATAGCGGTGAAAATTCACCGCTATCTCAGAAATCTATTTTAATTTCTTTCTGTTATTGACTTTTGTAACCTGCGTTATCTGGCTCTCAACCCAGCCATCCTGCAACCGCGTTTTCAGCATATCGCCTGCTTTTACTTGTTTGACTTGCTTTAATAATTTTCCATCAGATACTTCGCTGATACTGTAACCGCGACTCAATGTTGCCAGTGGACTGACTGCTTCCATACGTGAACAAGAAACGGCAAATTTTTCCCGATAACGCCCTAATTGCCGTTCAATGGACTGTCTCAAACGAAAGTCAAGTTGCTGGATAAATGAGTTATAACGCTGAATTTCCCGCTCAGGATGGCGTTGCAACAATCGCTGGTTCAACTTCTCATATGAAATTGAGTTCTGTTTTAGACAACGTAAGACACTATCGGTCAGTTTTTGCCGTAACTCAGCTAAATGATTCTGCTGGCGCGCCAATTGCAAATCAGGGCGTTGCTGCTGGAGGCGGTGCTGCAATACATTCACTCTCTGTTGTTTTTGGGCAAAGAAATAATCCATTGCCATTTCCAGACGTTGTTGCAGGGATTGTATTTGTCGTAATAACTCTGTCTGATTGCGGCTGACCAATTCTGCTGCCGCAGAGGGCGTTGGTGCCCGTAAGTCAGCGACAAAATCCGCAATGGTGACATCGGTTTCATGGCCGACTGCGCTGACAATGGGAATACGGCTTTGGAATATTGCCCGTGCCACGTGTTCATCATTGAAGCACCATAAATCTTCCAGTGACCCTCCGCCACGACCGACAATCAAAACATCACACTCGTGTCGCACATTTGCCAGTTCGATTGCCCGAATAATCTGTAATGGCGCTTCGGCTCCCTGAACGGCCGTGGGATAAATGACAATTGGCAAGACAGGATCACGGCGTTTCAGGATATGCAGAATATCATGCAGTGCTGCGCCACTGGTGGAAGTGATGACACCGAGTCGTTTGGCAGGAGAGGGGAGTAATTTTTTATGAATTTGATCAAACAAGCCTTCGGTGGAAAGCTTTTGTTTTAACATTTCAAACTGTTGTTGAAGCAAACCCTCTCCGGCAGGCTGGATACTTTCTACAATCAGCTGATAGTCACCCCTAGGCTCATACAAGGTGATTTGTGCCCGAACCAATACTTGCTGACCATTTTGTGGACGAAACGTTGCCCTCAAATTGTGACTGCGAAACATGGCAGCACGAACTTGTGCCCGTTCATCTTTTAACGTGAAGTACCAATGCCCTGACGATGGCTGAGAAAAATTGGATATTTCGGCGGATAGCCAAATTCTGCCCATTTCCAGCTCAAGTAACTGACGAACAGTTTGGTTTAAACGGCTGACGGAAAAAATTCCGGTATTGATTGGTAGTGACATGTGAGCTAGATCAAATTTTAAAACAATGACTTAATTGGCTGATATTAATCCCATCAGATTACGAATCAAGAATTTTTTTCAAAAAATGCTGGAGGCAACCGGTTTCGGCCTGTATAATGCCGCGGCAATATTTTATCCCTCTTATTGCTCCATAGCCTGGTGAGATATTGCCCATGTTACGAATTAAAAAAGAAGCATTAACTTTTGACGATGTATTGTTGGTTCCTGCCCACTCAACAGTCTTGCCTAACACAGCAGATTTGTCCACTCAATTAACTTCCACTATTCGCCTGAACATCCCTATGCTTTCTGCCGCTATGGATACTGTGACGGAATCTTCACTGGCAATCGCACTGGCACAGGAAGGGGGCATCGGCTTCATTCATAAAAATATGTCAATCGAACGCCAGGCTGAAGAAGTCAGCCGCGTGAAGAAACATGAAAGCGGCGTAGTCACTGATCCTGTCACGGTCACGCCACAAACGACCCTGCGCGGAGTCCATGAACTGGCTAAACGTAATGGTTTTGCGGGTTACCCGGTGGTAACAGAACAAAACGAACTGGTGGGTATCATTACTGGTCGTGATGTGCGCTTTGTGACTGATTTGGATCAGCCTGTGACTGCGGTGATGACGCCTAAAGAACGTTTGGTGACGGTAAAAGAAGGCGAAGCCCGCGAAGTTGTTTTGCAGAAAATGCACGAAAAACGCGTGGAAAAAGCACTGGTTGTTGATGATAGCTTCCACCTGCTTGGCTTGATTACGGTGAAAGATTTCCAGAAAGCAGAACGTAAGCCAAACGCATGTAAAGATGAACAAGGTCGTCTGCGTGTTGGCGCTGCCGTGGGTGCAGGTTCTGGCAACGAAGAACGGGTTGATGCATTAGTTGCTGCGGGGGTCGATGTCCTGCTTATTGACTCCTCTCATGGCCATTCGGAAGGTGTGTTGCAGCGTATTCGTGAAACTCGCGCTAAGTATCCTGATTTGCAAATCATTGGGGGTAACGTAGCGACGGGTGAAGGTGCCAAGGCTCTGGTAGAAGCGGGTGTAAACGCGGTTAAAGTGGGTATTGGTCCGGGTTCTATTTGTACAACCCGTATCGTAACCGGTGTGGGTGTTCCTCAAATCACGGCTATTGCAGATGCGGTTGAAGCACTGGAAGATACGGGCATTCCTGTTATTGCCGACGGTGGTATCCGTTTCTCTGGTGATATTGCCAAGGCGATTGCGGCGGGTGCATCCTGTGTCATGGTTGGTTCTATGCTGGCAGGAACTGAAGAATCTCCGGGTGAAATCGAACTTTACCAGGGCCGTTCATTCAAATCTTACCGCGGCATGGGTTCTTTGGGCGCGATGTCCAGGGGTTCTTCTGATCGTTATTTTCAGACTGATAACGCAGCCGACAAACTGGTTCCTGAAGGTATTGAAGGTCGTGTGGCTTACAAGGGCCTGCTGAAAACCATCGTTCACCAGCAAATGGGCGGTTTGCGTTCTTGTATGGGGCTGACGGGTTGTGCCACGATTGATGAACTGAGAACTAAAGCCGAATTCGTTCGTATCAGTGGTGCAGGTATTCAGGAAAGCCACGTTCATGATGTGACGATCACCAAAGAATCACCAAACTATCGTTCAGGTCTGTAATTTATTGAGAGTGGCCCACCATTGGGTCACTGACTTTTTTATTTTTTAATTGCCACTTGTTTTGGGAATTCACCTCAAATGACGACTAATATCCATCAGCATCGCATTCTGATCCTTGATTTTGGTTCGCAATATACCCAGCTTATTGCCCGCCGCATTCGTGAACTTGGTGTTTATTGTGAACTTTGGACATGGAATGTCACTGAAGAACAAATCCGTGAATTTAATCCGAATGGTATTATCCTTTCTGGTGGACCAGAAAGTACGACTGAGCACAATAGCCCACGTGCGCCGGAGTATGTTTTCAATGCAGGTATACCTGTGCTGGGTATCTGTTATGGTATGCAAACCATGTCCACACAATTGGGTGGTCAGGTTTCCAACTCTGATGAACGTGAATTTGGTTATGCGCAGGTTGAAATCAAGAATGATTGTGAACTATTCCGCGATATTCAAGATGCCCTAAGCGAAACAGGCAAACCGCTGCTGGATGTATGGATGAGTCATGGTGATAAAGTGACAGCGATCCCGGCTGATTTCACAACCATTGCCAGTACGGATACTTGCCCGTTTGCCATCATGGCCAACGAAGCGAAACGTTTTTACGGCGTACAGTTCCACCCAGAAGTGACTCATACTCACCAGGGTTTGAATATCCTGAAACGCTTCGTGCAGGATATTTGTCAATGTGAAGCGCTATGGACGCCTGCCTCTATCATCGACGATATCGTAGAACGTCTGCGTGCGCAGATTGGGGATGACCATGTTATCCTGGCACTGTCTGGCGGTGTGGATTCTTCGGTGACTGCACTGTTGTTAAACCGTGCGATTGGTAAGCGTTTGACTTGCGTTTTCGTCGATAATGGCTTGCTGCGTTTGAACGAAGCGGATCAGGTGATGGCGATGTTTGCCGGTAAATTTGACCTGAACATCGTGCATGTTAAAGCGGAAGACCGCTTCTTATCTGCACTGGCAGGCATTGATGAACCAGAAGCTAAACGCAAAACCATTGGTCACGTATTTATTGATGTGTTCGATGAAGAAGCATCGAAACAAACTCAGGTTAAGTGGCTGGCCCAGGGCACGATTTATCCGGATGTTATCGAATCAGCCGCATCTGCAACTGGCAACGCCCATGTGATCAAATCTCACCACAATGTCGGTGGTTTGCCAGAAGATATGAAACTGGGTCTGGTTGAACCGCTGAAAGAGTTGTTCAAAGACGAAGTGCGCCGTATCGGTCTGGAATTAGGCCTGCCATACGACATGTTGTATCGTCATCCATTCCCGGGACCGGGCCTTGGTGTTCGCGTATTGGGCGAAGTGAAGAAAGAATATTGTGACTTGCTGCGTCGCGCGGATGCGATCTTTATTGAAGAACTGCATAAAGCGGATTTATACAATAAAGTCAGCCAGGCATTTACCGTGTTCCTGCCGGTTCGTTCTGTTGGTGTTATGGGTGACGGTCGTAAATACGACTGGGTTGTGTCCCTGCGTGCGGTAGAAACCATTGACTTTATGACCGCGCACTGGGCGCATCTGCCCTATGACTTCTTGGGTCGTGTCTCGAACAGAATTATTAATGAAGTAGGTGGTATTTCGCGGGTAGTCTATGACATCAGCGGTAAGCCCCCCGCAACAATTGAGTGGGAATGATTTAAAGCTTCCCCAAGACTTACCAAATCATCATGATTTTCTAATTAACGCCCTGATTTCAGGGCTTTTTTACTCGTGGCTGGCCGTTAACAATGTTGATGATCTTGTTCAGTTTTTACTGGCCTAAATATTGTTGGACATCAAACACCAAAAAATAGCCCTTATTTCTCCCTGTACTGAGCAAAGAGTGTGATTTCTTTCACGCTTTATGCTCGAATAAGGCAAAAATAGGAAATATTCTTAGTTAAACTAAGACCATAGCTCAAGCCAACCTGCCTTTAGTTTTCTAAACTGACCGGATAATAACTATATCTGCGAAACTATATTTACGAAAACTATAACTACGAAAACTTTTGCTTTCTTGCAATTTGCCTTTTTTATTTTCACCTGCTTCAAAAGGCGCTTTTTCTCGTGGTTATTTAAGGATTTCAAATGCTTAAAATTTTAGAACAAATTCGTAAACCAACACTGGATCTGCCAGTGGAAGTACGCCGCAAAATGTGGTTCAAACCCTTTATGCAGTCGTATTTGGTGGTTTTTATTGGCTATATGGCTATGTATTTGGTACGTAAAAACTTTAACATAGCCCAAAACGATATGATCTCGACTTATGGTCTGTCGATGACACAGCTTGGGTTGATAGGGTTAGGTTTTTCTATTACTTATGGGATTGGTAAAACCGTTGTTGCTTATTATGCCGATGGTAAAAATACCAAACAATTCCTGCCATTTATGTTGATCCTATCTGGCATTGCCATGTTAGGGTTTAGCATGAGTATGGGAAATTCCGGCATCAGCATTTTCCTGATGATGGCATTTTATGCGTTGAGTGGCTTTTTCCAAAGCATAGGAGGGCCTGCCAGCTATTCCACTATTACGAAATGGACTCCCCGTAACAAGCGTGGAACCTATCTGGGTTTGTGGAATATGTCACATAATGTCGGTGGCGCCGCGGCGGCTGGGGTTGCCCTCTTTGGTGCCAATTATTTCTTTGATGGTCATGTAATAGGGATGTTTATTTTCCCTTCTATTATCGCCCTGATCATTGGTTTCATTGGATTGCGTTATGGTAGCGATTCTCCAGAAAGTTATGGTTTGGGTAAGGTAGAAGAGTTATTTGATGAATCTGTCAGCGAAGAAGATATCGCGGCAGAAAAAAACCAAATGACCAAACGTGAGATCTTTGTTGAATATGTCTTAAAAAATAAAGTCATTTGGCTACTCTGTTTTGCCAATATCTTCCTTTACATCGTACGTATTGGTATTGACCAATGGTCAACCGTGTATGCCTATCAGGAATTGGGGCAATCAAAAGAAACGGCCATCACGGGTTTTACCATGTTCGAAATAGGGGCGCTGGTAGGTACCTTAATGTGGGGGTATTTGTCAGATTTGGCGAATGGCCGTCGTGCCCTGGTTGCCTGTGTCTCGTTAGGGTTGATTATTGTCTGCCTTGAATTCTATCAACATGCAACCAGTGAATACATGTATTTGAGTTCTCTGTTTGTGCTTGGTTTTCTGGTATTTGGCCCACAGTTGTTGATTGGTGTGGCTGCTGTAGGGTTTGTACCGAAAAAGGCGATCAGTGTGGCTGATGGTGTTAAAGGAACGTTTGCTTATTTAATCGGTGACAGTTTTGCCAAGCTCGGTTTGGGAATGATTGCTGATGGTGTACCTGTCTTTGGTTTAACGGGTTGGAAAGGGACATTTGTTGCTCTGGATACCTCAGCCTTCGCATGCCTTACCTTGCTTGCTTTCGTGGCTATTGCGGAAGAGAAAAAGATTCGAAAAGCGAAGAAAGCACATTAAGCTGTATTAAAAACTTACTGATGCTGCTGTATAACCGCAGTAGCATCTTTTCATCACTTTTTGCCCTAATATCCCCTATTTTCTATCGATGACGTACTGTTGCGAAGCGATATCAATAAGAGTAGTTTAATCCGATGCTTAACTCGATAATAAATAATGATGATTAAAGTCGCATTAGTAGATGATCATGTTGTTGTTCGTTCAGGATTTGCTCAATTGTTGAATTTAGAGCCTGATATTGAAATCGTGGGGGAATTCAGTTCATGTGCTGAAGCCAGGCAAGGATTACCGGGATCGGGTGCAACAGTTTGTATTCTTGATATTTCAATGAAAGATGAAAGTGGACTTTCACTACTGAAAGATCTTCCCTCAGGCATTACCTGTATTATGCTGAGTGTGCATGATTCTGCCACAATGGTAGAGAAGGCCTTGAAAGCGGGTGCGCGTGGTTATCTCAGTAAACGTTGCAGCCCGGATGAACTGATTCAAGCGGTGCGGACTACCGCCAATAATGGTTGTTATCTGACACCGGATATTGTCCTTAATTTAACGTCATCAAAAGGCAATCCGTCTTCATTGGAATACCTGACTAAACGGGAACGGCAAGTTGGCGAAATGTTGGCGAGTGGTATGGATGTTAAAGCCGTCGCGGCTGAATTAGGATTAAGCCATAAAACCGTACATGTTCATCGAGCCAATGCGATGAGTAAATTAGGGGTAACGAATAACGTGGGTTTGGCGAATTATTTTGCCACTAATGATCTTTAAATGCGTCAATATCTGATTAATTCATTTTGCGGCTGGTTACTGTTTTCTTGTTGGTGGTTCTGCTTATGGGTCATCGCTTACTATTTTGTCAATGACTCTGAACTGGCTATCCTGTTTTTTCCTTTTGCTTTGCGTCTCGGCATTACTCTCCATACCCCCAAGCGTTATTGGGCGACTATTTACGGCGCAGAATGGGGGCTTACCATCTGTTTGACGCTCCTCATGGGGCAGCTACAATGGCTGACGGTATTAACTGCCAGCATGGCCAGTTTTCCTCTTGTTTGGTTTGTCAGTCGCTATTATTGTGGCAGTCAATGGCAGCGATTTGCTGTTATGGCTGGTATTATTCTGGCAACTTCCATGATTAATGTCGCGGCGATCAGTAATCATAATTCTGCTTTAAGTATTGCATTTTTGGTGAGTTTAACCGGGGGTGTCATGTTAGTCCCTTTGTGTTACTTAGTATGGCATTACCTGTTCCAAAATATTTGGCTTCCCCTGACTGCTAATCTTGTATCACATCGTATTCAGTTTCATCTGAAACAGATTATTCTTTATAGTTCATTGTTTATAATAAATATTTTTCTTCAAGTTGGTCTTCCGAATGAGTTGCGTTATTTTGCCCCGTTTTGCCTGGCGATCCCTATTATCTTGCTGGCTTTTCGCTACGGCTGGCAAGGCGCAGTGATCGGTACTTTGCTAAACAGCATTGCTTTGATTGCCGCGCGTAATGGTGTTTCGAATAATGGTGTTTCGCATATCGAGATCACGGATCTCTTGTTATCACTGTTGGCTCAAACGTTAACGGGGATCATGCTGGGAATGGCGGTGCAGCGTCAGCGTGACCTTAATGCACAGCTAAAGCGTCAACTTCATTGTAATCACAGTTTGTCCCGCCAATTGGTGAAAGCAGAAGAGTCGGTAAGGCGGGAAATTGCACGTGAACTGCATGATGAAATTGGTCAGAATATTACGGCTATTCGTACGCAGGCCAATATTATTCAGCGGGTAGAAGTCGCACCGATTAGTGCTAATTGTGCGAAAACTATCGAATCGTTATCCCTCAATGTTTATGATACAACTAAAGGGTTACTTAGCCGGCTACGGCCTAAAATTCTTGATGACCTCGGTTTGAAAGAGGCGGTTGAGCAATTATTGCGGGATATGGAATTTGAGTCCCATGGCATATTGGTAGCAGTTTATTGGGAAACGGATTCAGCTATGACCATTGCGCAACTCAGTGACACCACCCAAATTACGTTATATCGCCTTTGTCAGGAAGCACTGAATAATGCCGTGAAATATGCTCAAGCGGATTGTATTGAATTACATTTTTCCATCAGCGGAATGATCCACTTATTGATCAGGGATAATGGTATTGGCTGTAAATTTGAAGATCATATGAAAGGGTTTGGCTTGCGTGGTATGCGGGAGCGTGTGCAGGCGCTGGGTGGGACGTTCTCAATTCACAGTGGAAAACGACAAGGTGATTCGACTCCTTCGGGGACGGATTTGTCTATCATCCTGCCTAAACTTTAAGATACGGTCATGACAGCTTCTTCTCAATCCAAGTCGGTACATGACAAACAGTTATCTGATGAAGAAATCCGGCAACAGTATCGCTACTGGCGGTTGCATATCATGCTGAGTCTTTATGTGGGCTATGCGCTATTCTACTTTACCCGTAAAAGTTTCAATTATGCGATGCCTGCCATGATAACCGATCTCGGCCTTGATAAGGGGGAAATCGGTCTTATTGGCACGTTGTTTTATATCACTTATGGTTGTTCCAAATTTCTTTCCGGTATTATCTCTGATCGCTCCAATCCGCGTTATTTCATGGGGGGCGGGTTAATTGCCACCGGGATCATCAATATCTTTTTTGGTCTGTCCAGCTCGATTGTGATGTTTACCTTTTTGTGGATATTAAATGCGTGGTTTCAGGGTTGGGGTTCGCCGCCCTGTGCCAAACTGCTCACCAGTTGGTATTCTCGCTCAGAGCGTGGTTTTTGGTGGTCTATATGGAATACATCACACCATATAGGGAGTGCTTTGGTTGCGTTGTTTGTCAGTTTCTTAACATTACATTTTAGCTGGCGAGAAGGATTTATTGTGCCGGGCTGTTTAGGTATTTTGGCTGGGATATTTTTATGTTGGCGGCTACGTGATAAGCCTGCAACAATGGGATTACCAACCGTTGGTCAATTTCGTAATGATCATTTAGAAAAGATACAGGAAAATCAAGGACAAGAGCTAACCCCCAAAGAAATACTGAAAACCTATGTTTTTTGCAATAAATATATTTGGTTGCTTTCACTGAGTTACGTGTTGGTCTATCTCGTCCGTACGGTGATTAACGATTGGGGAAACCTCTATCTGACAGAATATCATCATTATGATTTAGTGAGTGCAAATGCGGTATTGTCACTGTTTGAAGTGGGGGGATTTACAGGCTCACTGGTGGCGGGCTGGGGATCAGATAAAGTGTTTGGCGGTAATCGTGGGCCGATGAACTTGCTATTTGCGATGGGTATTTTCTTATCGGTAGCGGCTTTATGGTTGATGCCGGTGACTGATTTGATTTTTCAGTCAATTGGCTTTTTCACGATTGGTTTTTTCGTTTTTGGTCCACAATTATTAATTGGTATGGCGGCTGCGGAATGTTCTCATAAAGATTCTGCGGGGGCGGCAACGGGGTTTGTTGGACTCTTTGCTTATACGGGCGCTGCACTTGCCGGTTACCCTTCTGCGATTATTTTGAAGTATTACCATTGGACCGGGTTATTTATTACCATTTCTGTCTGTGCAGTAATGATAGGTTTGTTATTATTGCCATTCCTGCAAGCCCAGTTTTCTAGCCAGAGGATGCAGGATTGATGGTTAAGTTAATTTAATGAAAAATATCCCGGAATTCGCAGTCATATTTTCCTGAAACATACTCTTTTTCTTCTACTTTCCCCCGCGCAGCGGGGAAATATAAGGCCTCGCGTCGTCTTGCGGATTGCAACTTGAAGTTTATCGAGTATAGTATGCCCCTGATTTTTCCTATTCGTTGAAATGTTATGTCTTATCAATGTCCTTTATGTCACTCATCCTTATTGTTTGCAAACCACCAATGGCGTTGTGAAAACAATCACCAGTTTGATTGTGCAAAAGAAGGGTACGTCAATTTACTGCCCGTTCAGCATAAACGCTCAAAAGAACCTGGGGATAGTGTGGAGATGATGCAGGCGAGAAGGGCGTTTTTGCATTCAGGTCATTATCAGGCTCTGCAACAAAAAACGGTGGAGTTACTTGGGGAATATTTACCAGAAAGTGCTGAAACTTTGCTGGATATTGGTTGCGGCGAAGGTTATTACACCGCCGCAGTTCAGGAACAGTTGAATCCACACCGGAAACTGGCGGTGTATGGATTAGATGTGGCGAAAATCGCCGTTCGTTATGGTGCCAGGCGTTACCCTGATGTTCATTTCTGCGTAGCATCTAGCCATCGACTGCCATTTGCGAACCATTCATTGGATGGTATTTTGCGGATCTACGCCCCTTGCAAGGCAACAGAATTGGCTCGAGTGGTGAAAACGGGTGGTATTGTTCTGACGGTAACGCCAGGGCCTCGTCACTTGTATCAATTGAAAGCGCTTATTTATCAGGAAGTGCATTTACATCCTGAAAATCAGGAACAATGGGAAGAATTTGAATTAATTTCAACTGAAACACTGGCCTATACAATGTCATTAAATGGTGAACAAGCGCATAATTTATTGCAGATGACGCCTTTTGCCTGGCGGGCATCAGACGAAGTTAAAAGGGATTTAATAGCGAGAGAACAGCTTAATTGTGAAGCCGATTTTACGTTAAAAGTATATCGACGTATTTGATAATAAGATAATTGCTGTCATCTTATAAACCATAGAAGTATGATGACAAGGGAACAACTCTCCGGAATATAACGAACTATATATCCCGGAGTAAATTGAGTTAATAAAACTACAACGTAAAAAACGTTAAATAATAGTGTTAGTCCACATACCAAAATAATTTAAGATGCTCGAATAATATATTGAAGCCAATGGCAATTAAGATTAATCCCCCAACCAACTCGGCTTTTTTACCCAATAGCGGGCCAATATAACGACCAATTAACATGCCTAATGTGGCCATAATCATAGTCATCAGGCCAATTGTCATGGCTGTGTGGAGAATATCAACTTGTAAGAAGGCTAGGCCGACACCAATTGCCATCGCATCCAGACTGGTTGCGATGGCAGTGAGAACCAATGCCGCTGAACTATGGCGTTGAGGTGTAGCTTGATAAGAAGTTTCAGGTTCACGTTTGAAGCTATCAATTATCATGCGGCAGCCAAGGATCAGGAGCAAGAAAAAGGCAATCCAATGATCCCATTCCATAATATATTGGCTGGCATACAAGCCCAATGACCAACCAATTAAAGGCGTACAGGCTTCAACCAGACCAAAGATGATACCTGTGCGAATAGCTTCGCTAAAATGAGGTCGGTGAAGGGCGGCACCTTTGCTTACAGCAGCGGCAAAAGCATCCATAGACAGGGCAAGCGCGAGAATAAGTGTTGCATAGAGATTCATCAAAATAGCCTCGGCTGGGTGATTCCATATACACATAACATACCCCCCAGCCAATGGTGCGGTTATGTGTCTATGGTCTTGCCAACCGATTTATTCCCGTATCTTTCAAGCTGCGACTTTGTTAATTGTCACTTGAAATATAACGGGAATATAAAAACCTGGACGTTATTAGGTTCTTTAGGTATTCGTACCACGTTTTATTTTAAACGAGCATGTTGATACGAATTTTCCAGAAATTTTCTGGAACAGGCTACTCCCCAATGACTGCGACGGACAATATCATATTAAGAATAAAAGGCAAAAAATATTTTGCCATAATTTTAAATATGAAAATGATAATGCTTATCGTTATCTATATCTGTTTTGAGAGGGAAATAAGACTAATATGAATTATTGATCTTATTTAGTCGAATCTGCCAAGTGCAATCATCTGTTGTTAACCAGAAATTGATAAATTTTTTCTAAGTCATCCAGCTTTGTGACGGATACATATATTTTGTTTTGCTCTAAATCCATCATAAGAATGCCGTCTTCAGATAAATTCATTGCGTTAATGCTTTCATAAGAAAAGAAACGGTTGGCATAATAAAAACCCTGTTTTTTGAATATTAATTTTGGTGAGCGAATATAACCTAAATATAATGTCACCAGGATGATAAATGTTAACAAGTAAGTCGTGAACTGACTGCCATGTAATGTGACATTATTGTAAATAATAATAGCAATCAAAATGATAAATATCAGCGCATCAATTCGTTGCTTTCTTTTGAGTTTGATATTTAACAGCGTTTTTCCTTTGAGCTGATTGATAATAAATTCATCATAAATCGCAAAAGCGAGCATGAATACAATTAAAACGATCAGAACAATATCATTCAAACTCATTTTTAATCCCTATTTAATTTATTGTCTTAACAAAGAAAAGGGGAGGTAAACCTCCCCCGAATATTCAAGCCATGCAGGAATATCAGACCTGGCCGAGGAAACCAAAATGGAAACCGACGATCCCCAGCACGAAAAAGCCGATGATAATCCATAACGGATTGACTTTCTTCCGCAGTAGCCACATACAGCCAAATGTTAACAACAAGGGCATTAAGCCCGGCATTAACTGGTCAAGGATGGTTTGAACTGTAGTCACTTTCATCTCACCCGTGATGGGATCAGGCACTTCAGAAACCACGAGCGGAATATTTACTTTGGTCCATTTATTGACGAGGGCACCCATGACAAACAAGCCGAGAATTGACGCGCCTTCGGTCATTTTCTGCAAGAAGCCCCCCCCCATATCTTTAACGATATCCAATCCTTTTTTGTAGCCATAAGCGACCCCCAAGTAACGGGTAAGTAATCGCACTAAATTAAACAGGAAGAAAAACAGAACAGGGCCTAACAGACTGCCACTCATGGCAATACCTGCACCCAGAGCAGCGAATACCGGACGAACAGTGCCCCAGAAAATGGGATCACCGACACCCGCTAAAGGACCCATTAACCCCACTTTGATACCGTTGATAGCCCCGTCATCAATGTCAGCCCCATTGGCCCGTTGCTCTTCCATTGCCATAGTGACACCAAGGATAGGTGCCGCAACATAAGGATGGGTATTAAAAAATTCCATATGTCGTTTGAGAGCTTGCTTCCTTTCTTCGGTATTCTCCGGGTACAGACGACGAATGGCAGGTATCATTGAGAAGCAGAAACCGATTGCCTGCATACGTTCAAAGTTCCACGATCCTTGAAATAGGTTAGAACGGAGGAATACACCACGAATATCGCTTTGTGTCAGTTTTTTCTGACCCATATTTGTTGCTTCTGACATGTTGTTCATTCTCTTAATCTAATTCGTTATCAAGGTCGTTTGGAGTATTGCCAGCAGAAGCGGCTGCCTGTGATTGATTATATTTAGGGCTAAGCTGGATATACAGGATTGCCATAACAATACCAATCACACCTAATGCCACAAGGTTGAAGTTAGTGAAGGCTGCCGTAACGAAACCAAGGTAAAAGAACGGCATCAGATAACCTGCGCGCATCATGTTAATCACCATGGCATAACCGACAACCACGATCATACCCCCGGCGATATTCAGGCCGCTGGTGACCACTTGTGGAATGGAATTCAACATATGCTGAACTTCAGACGTTCCTACTGATACCGCAACAATCAGGGCAGGGATGGCGATCCGCATCGCCTGGAGCAGCAAAGCGGAAATGTGAATGACGCTAATGGCACGAAGATTACCGTTTTCTGCGGCTTTGTCGGCTGCGTGCTGGAAACCCACAGTTAAGGTACGGACGATGATAGTCAGAACCTGGCCTGCTGCTGCCAGTGGAATAGCTAGTGCGATACCGGCACCGACATCTTGTCCGCCGGCGATAACCAGGATGGTTGAAATGATGGAAGCCAATGCTGCATCGGGGGCGATTGCTGCACCGATATTCATCCAGCCAAGGGCAATCATTTCCAGTGTACCGCCGATGATAATGCCGGTTTTCATATCGCCGAGCACTAAGCCGATTAATGTACAAGCAACTAATGGACGGTGGAATTGAAATTCATCAAGAATTGACTCCATACCTGCGATACAGGCAACGATGAATATCAACACAAGTTGAACAACGGTAATTTCCATTGTTTTTCTCCTGTAACCAAATGTAATTTGGTAAGAATTTTGTTATTAAGTAATGGTGAGTAAAATGACATCTGTTTTTTATTGTTAAACTTTTTTCAGTAGATCCATCATGTTCAAACGGGTATCGCTGGCAACTTTACGCGCTTCAAGTTCTATGCCCCGAGAGTTCAGTTTTTCAAAAGATTCAATGTCAGTTTTATCAACGGAAATCGCGTTGTTGATTTGGGTTTTTCCTTGGCGGAAAGCCATGCCCCCGATGTTTATGGATTCGATAGCGACGCCACCTTCGACAATACGCAGAACATCTGTTGGATTGGTGAAGAGCAACATGACGCGTTCGTTAGCATATTTGGGGTTGTTGTAAACCCGAACACACTTAGCAACGTCTATGACATGTGCGCTGACGCCGGGAGGTGCAACTTGTTTCAACAAGGTAGAACGAACAGTATCCTGGGCAACTTCATCACTGACGACAATGATACGCTTGACGTTAGTTTCCTTCGTCCAACGGGTAGCAACCTGGCCGTGGATAAGGCGATCATCAATACGTGCAAGGGCAATCTTCATATGGCCGCCGGCAGGGGGTGATGAAGCTGAAATGGCTGAAACCGGTGCAGCGGGTTTTACGGGTTCAGGTTTGGCAGGCTCTTCATCTTGTTTTGCTTTAAAGGCTCGGATCCCTTCTTTGCCGGTTTCCAATGCAACAGCAACCAGCTCTTCCATCGTTGGATCATCGTCACGACACATGAAAGCTTCAACCAACATCGGAACATTGACACCAGTAACGATTTCATAGTTGTCTTTATCAATCACAATACGGTTTGCAGCATTGAATGGACTGCCACCCCAGGTATCGACGAAAAACAGTACGCCTTGTTCTGTATCAAGCGATGCCAGTTTTTGGTTGTATTTCTCGAATAACGTATCAGCATTTTCACCGGGCACAAAGTCGATATAAGAAACATTTTCCTGTTCCCCAATCAACATCTCTGTGGTACGAAGCAGTTGTTCCGCCGCGGCTCCGTGTGTGCCAATCATAATGGCTATACTCACTTGTTTTCCCCTTTCTATAACAATTGAACTCAGACTACTGCACGCTCATACTCAATATTTCTAATGTATTTAACTTCCTATCAATCAATAGGATAGTCGTGAACATAAAACTGTCATGGTTTTATATTTTGTTACATAAGTAAATATATAGTTAGAATATCATTTGCAGGCTTCAAGAAAATTGCTATCAGTCAGAAAAATTAAGATAGACTATTTTGACAGGCTAAAACAATATTTTATTCTAAGAAATTATCTTTGTTTGTCGTTAAACTCCGGTCATTCATTATAATTTAGTGTTTAAATCCGTTCCCGGTAACATTTTCTTAAATTTATTATAAAAAAATTGTGATGTTTTTGGCGAAAATAGAAAAAAATATACTTTAGTAATTCGTTTCAGCCAAAAAAATATCCCTGCCAAATGGCAGGGATATTTTTTCAGTTACCATTCAATGGTAGGAAAAACAGGCATAAATATCGCTTATTGTAAAATAAATGAACGATATCTTACGACTAGTCACATTGAACTTTTATTGCCAAACCACCGCGTGAAGTTTCACGGTATTTTGCGTTCATATCTTTGCCGGTTTCATACATGGTCTCAATCACTTTATCGAGAGAAACACGTGGTTCACTGGTACGGCGAAGTGCCATACGGGCAGCATTGATCGCTTTAACGGAAGCAATCGCATTACGTTCAATACAAGGCACTTGCACCTGGCCCGCGACAGGGTCACAGGTCAGGCCGAGGTTATGTTCCATGCCAATTTCTGCTGCGATACAAACCTGCTCAGGGCTTGCACCCAGTAATTCTGCAATGCCGGCTGCGGCCATAGAACAAGCAACCCCAACTTCACCCTGGCAGCCAACTTCGGCACCAGAAATAGAGGCATTCATCTTATATAAGATACCGATTGCACCGGCAGCCAGAAAATAGCGGGTGTACAGTTCCGCCGTTACAGGTTCAATGCAATGGTTGTAATAGGCCAAAACAGCCGGGACAATACCACACGCGCCATTAGTTGGCGCTGTCACAACCCGGCCACCCGCCGCATTTTCTTCATTGACGGCCAATGCAAACATATTGATTAAATCAACAACATTCATTGGGTCATTCGACAATTTGTTTGATGATGTCAGCATACGCTGCAATGCGGCGGCACGGCGAGGAACCCGCAAGGGACCTGGTAAAATGCCTTCTGTATTCAGGCCACGCTCAATACAAGCTTGCATCGTTGCCCAGATATCGGCGAAATACTCAGCAATTTCTTCTTTGCTGTGTAAATCCAATTCATTTTTCATCATCAAGCCAGAAACAGACAAGCCGGTTTTATTACAGTTCATCAGCAGTTCTGCCGCAGAGCTATAAGGATAAGAAACAGGTTTGGAATCTTGGGATGGCTTGCCAAAATGTTCTTCATCAACAATAAAACCACCACCGATAGAGTAGTAGGTTTTGCTGTAAACTTTTTCATCACCAGCGAACGCATGAATTTGCATGCCGTTTTCGTGCAGTGATAAGTTATCGCTACGGAAGTTCATACCGCCATTGCGAGGAAAATCGACTTCGTGTAAACCATTTGCCAGTGGCAAACGTTCAGTTTGCTCAACATCACGAATAAAACCTGGAATTGAATCAATATCAACAGTTGCGGGCATATTACCTGCCAGGCCCATGATGATAGCGATATCCGTATGGTGACCTTTCCCGGTTAATGAAAGTGAGCCGTATACATCAACAGCTACACGCGTGATAGAGGACATTACCCCTTGGTTTACAAGATCATCGACAAATTGTTTGCCTGCTTTCATAGGACCAACAGTATGAGAGCTGGATGGGCCAATACCCACCTTAAACATGTCGAAAACGCTAATCACGCCAGACTCCTTTAAAGAAGAAAGAGATATAGTTATTTTATAAAGCGCGCTACTTTACTGTTATTTGATAGTGTTGATAAAGGAGTTTACAGTTTTTTTTTAATTATAATAGCAATTGATATGATTATGGATAAGTAATGCACAGTTTTGTGGTGTTTTGCGCCCAATTCAGAACGTTTTTTGCACTTGCTGTGCTAAGTGATAAAGAATGGCTGCGGTTAATCCCCAAATCATATGCTCTTGGTGCCAATAAAAATAGACTCGGCGTTGTTGATTACGGCGTTTTATATCCAGATACCGGTAATGGGGAAGAGAAAGAGCATCAAACAGTGGGATTTCAAAAATGCTTGCTACTTCTGCTGGGTTGGTTCGAAAAGAGATAGGTTCGGAAATAAGCCCAATTACCGGAGTGACACGATAACCGCCAATGCTATCCAGGGGGGCTAATTGCCCCAGTATTTGCACCTTATCTTGCGGTAGGCTGACTTCTTCTTCTGCCTCACGCAGGGCGGTGGCAATCAGGGATGTGTCTTCAGGATCTGCCGCTCCGCCGGGAAAAGCAATTTGCCCGGCATGGGAGCGGAGGCTTGCAGAGCGTTGAGTGAATAACAGCGTGGGTTCTGGCTTACATATAATCGGTAATAATACTGCCGCATTGCGCGAGTTGCTGGCTGAATGTGTTGGTCGTGCAGGAAGCTGCAATTGAAACCGATGAATGAAGTCAGAGAGCGATGTCATGATAGAGAGAGTTTCCCTAATTGAGGTAAGATCCGTCCGAGTTTATCAAATGTTTCCTGATACTCTTTTTCAGCAATGCTATCTGCAACGATACCACCACCGGCCCAACAGTAAATTTTTCCTTTTTCTGTCAATAAGGTACGAATAGTAATATTGCTGTCCATTGTGCCACAGAAACTAATATAGCCAACAGCGCCACAATATCCGTGTCTGCGATGTGGTTCCAACTCTTCAATGATTTCCATGGCCCGAATTTTAGGGGCACCCGTAATTGATCCACCGGGAAAACAGGCACGCAGTAAATCTGTGGCATGATATGTATCGGGCAAGGTTGCAGTGATAGTACTGACCAGATGGTGTACGGCCGGAAAAGGTTCAACAACAAATAATTCAGGGACTTTGACCGAGCCTGGAATAGCAACCCGCCCAATATCATTTCTCAACAAGTCAACAATCATCAGGTTTTCCGCACGATCTTTGCGTGAGTTTGCTAATTTCTCTGCTTGTCTTTGATCCTCTGCGGGATCTTGCAATCGGGGCAGCGTTCCCTTTATTGGGCGTGTCTGAATGCGATGGTCTTTCAAAAGAATAAAACGTTCAGGTGAAACGCTGATGATGCAGTGCTCAGGCAAGCGAATAAAGGCAGAAAAAGGCGCTTGATTACTTTCATTGAGCTGGCTAAATGCCTGCCATTCATCTCCCTTGTAATCAGCCTGGAACCGTTGTGATAAATTGACTTGATAGCAATCCCCTTCTCGTAGGTAGCGATGGATATGAGCAATTTTTTCGTGGTATTGCTGCTCTGTCATATTGGATTGCCACGGACTTGTCAGGGAAAAAACGTCTTTCCTGTTTTCTCGCAGAGACTCTAACCATGTCAGCCGTTGGTCAATATTGTGGTAGCTTAGTAACGTCGCTTTCTGTAGCTGATGATCAATAACTAAGCCCCAATCGTAGATACCCACAGCCATATCAGGAAAGCTCAGTTCATTGGCAGCTAATTCAGGTAGCGTTTCGATACGTCGTCCGAGATCGTATCCCCATATCCCTAATGCGCCTCCTTGAAAAGGGAGGTCTGGATCAAATTGAGTATCAATACCACAGGCGTGAAGATGGTCTTTCAATAGCTGGAAGGGATCTTCTTTGGAAAGAGAAACCTGACCATGACGATTAATTTCGGTAGAGGCTCTTTGAGTGACAAGCGTTGTCACTGGTTCGGCGACGATAATATCAAATCGATTATGCGGATGTTCGGCAGCGCCAGAATGTAACAGCATGGCCCAGGGTAATGCAGAAAGGGGCGCAAAATAGTGAATGGCGAGATCAGGAGAATACGGCAATTGTCGTTTTTGTAATGCAATTTTCATGACGGAATCAATATTGGTGTTTAGCAATCCACAAGGAATAACATATTAATCTGCGGAGATTATCATACAATCTTGCTCCTGACTTGAGGTAAAACAGGCTATAATCGCCGCTTGCCATTAACTGTTATGTTTTGTTTGAGGTTATAACGATGTTTTCAGGTATGCCAGCATTATCCCATGAAGAGCAGCAAGCTGCCGTAGAAAGGATCCATCAGCTTATTTCCGAAGGAATGAGCAGCGGAGAAGCCATTGCTATTATTGCTCGGAAATTGCGCGAAAAGCACCAGCACCATGAGCAGATCCATGTTTTATTTGAAGACGGTGAAAACTAATCGCAACGCATTTTTAACAAAAATCACATAATTACTTTCTATTACATGTTAATTTACCGCAACTTTTAATCCATACTATTTGGATGGTAATAGGAGGTAACATGAAGTCAAGTCAATTCATTCGTCGTATTGGTTTATTGAGTGTCGGTGTCCTGTTTTCTGTTTCATTTACTGCAATCGCTGCTGATAATGAGCGTGTGGCGAAGTTTATTTCTTGTAAAAATTTAACCAAAGATCAAGTGGCGGCACAGGTTAAACAAGATTTTTTACAAAATCGTATTAATCACTGGGATGAAGACAGAAAGCAATTAGGCACTGCAAAACTGATTGCGTGGGTAAATATCAATGATATTACTGGTGATAAGGACGCATTGCAGGTTCCTCTGGTCGTCCGGGGCACGAAAAAAGATAAAAGTTACAATGTCATCATTGATTGTCAAAAAGAGACTATCAATTATAGTAAATAATTTGTCGCGCTATCTTTTCTTTAAATATGTACGGGATACTGAGAAAGTATCCCGTTTTGTTTGAACAGTGAGAGGGCTTTATGACGGAACAACGGAAACTCTATCCCGCTTATAACGCGTATCAAACAGGGTATCTGGATACAGGTGATGGACACCAGGTTTATTGGGAATTGTGTGGCAACCCAAAAGGTAAGCCCGCAGTATTCATTCATGGTGGGCCTGGTGGTGGGATAGCAAACTATCATCGTCAGTTATTCGATCCCGAACGCTATCACATTATGTTATTTGATCAGCGTGGCTGTGGGCGTTCTAAGCCCTATGCGAGTCTGGAAAATAATACCACATGGCATTTGATAGCCGATCTTGAACGGCTGCGTAATCTTATGGGCGTTGAGCAGTGGCTGGTTTTTGGGGGGTCATGGGGATCAACGCTGGCTTTAGCCTATGCTGAGAAACACCCGAATAGCGTGTCAGAATTAGTGCTAAGAGGGATTTTCCTGCTTCGCCCACAAGAATTGCATTGGTATTATCAAGAAGGCGCTTCTCATTTTTTCCCAGAAAAATGGGAACGTACATTATCTATCCTGTCGGAAGAAGAGCGTAAAGATGTCATCGCTGCCTATAACAAACGGCTGACCAATGAAGATGTGCAAGTACAGTTGGAAGCAGCACGTTTATGGAGTCTCTGGGAAGGCGAAACGGTAACGTTGCTGCCTTCTGCAAGTTCAGCTTCTTTTGCAGAAGATAATTTTGCTTTGGCATTTGCACGTATTGAAAGCCATTACTTTATCAATAATGGTTTTATGGATGAAACCCAGCAATTACTGGATCATATTGATGTGATCAGACATATCCCAGCGGTGATTATCCATGGCCGCTACGATATGGCATGTCCGGTACAGAATGCGTGGGATTTGGCAAAAGCGTGGCCGGAAGCCGAATTGCACCTTGTGGAAGGTGCGGGTCACTCTTTTGATGAAGCCGGTATTTTACACCAACTCATTAAGGCGACTGATAAGTTTGTTGGAAAATAGATTTACCGAAAATAGTTAAGATAACCACCCGCAAAGTGGTGGTTATCCTTTCTTATCATTCCGTTAACGGCTTTTAGGCTCATAAGGCAGGCGCGACAGTAATCTTGATTGCTGGCGGTAGTGCTGTAAGCGTTGTTGGAAATATTTCCGCAGATGTGCTGGTTGTGATTGTTCAACAGTGTCAGGAATGACAGGCATGTTATAACGTTCTTTAAAAGCAACACCGGATGCGGCTAAATCAACATTGACCTCATTCATCTCATCTTTAGATAATTTGGCTAAGTTATGTTCCATTTTGGCCTCTCTGAAAACGCATTTTTAATTTATCTAACATAACAGAAAATTAATAGACTCTTTTTCGTTTAGCAAGTTGTTTAAAAAAGGGCAAAAATTCACCTGATATACGCGATAAACGTCAAGTTGCAATCCGCAAGACGACGCGGGATCTTATATTTTCCCGCTGTGCGGGGAAATATAACACACATCTTGACGTTGGATTGGTATAAATATAAATAATATCAATTCTCATTTTTATTAAAAATGTTTTTCTGAATAAAAATTTAATTAAATAAAATTGATTCTTATTTTCTCATATTTAATGAGATTTATTCTTGTTGGTTTTTATAAATAAATCTTTATTTATCATATTATTATGTATTTTTATTTTGTTTTTGTATTATGTGATTTTAATTGGCATAATACGCCAGGTTTAATGAATTATTAGGAGGGTTGTCCGATGTTAAAAAAAGAAATGATCAAAAAATTAAATGAGCAATTAAATCTGGAATTTTATTCTGCGAATTTATACCTGCAAATGAGTGCATGGTGCAGCGATAAGGGATATGAAGGCGCAGCAGCGTTTTTAAAGACGCATTCACAGGAAGAAATGCAACATATGCAACGCTTGTTTGATTATTTGGGTGATACGGGTTCAATGCCTGTTTTAGGCGCTATTCAGGCCCCGCCTGTTGAATTTAAATCTATCTCCGATGTATTCAATCAGACTTATGAGCATGAAAAATTGATCACAGAAGAGATCAATAAACTTGCCCATGTAGCGATGACGACACAAGACTATTCCACTTTTAATTTCTTGCAGTGGTATGTGGCTGAACAGCACGAAGAAGAAAAACTGTTCAAATCTATTCTGGACAAACTGGATATGGTGGGTGAAACGGGAAATGCCTTGTTCTTACTAGATAAAGATCTTAAGGGATTGTCTATGGCACCGGCACACGCCTGATATCGCTTTCGTCTTTCAACTTGATCTGTTTTTCCACCGTAACTCCCGTTTCTTTACGTATTTTTTCATGCATTGTGAAACCGGGGTTACGGCCCACCCTCCTTTATTCCCATTTTTGCGTAGTGTCTCACAGGTCAGGACATTCCCCGTCATTTACCGCAGATTAAACAGATTTTTTGATATAGAATCTCCTTTCAGGCATAAAAAATTCATCAACATATTAAAGGGTTATCTATATGTTTATTCTTAACATCCGTTCATTCTGGACCAAATTATCGACTCTTGTGGTTCTGTTTGTCGGTATGTCTTGTCAGCAGGCTTTGGCCCATGCACATTTGAAAGATCAGACTCCCGCAGAAAATACAACGGTTGAAGCTATCCCACAAATTATCACCTTGAACTTCTCAGAACGTATTGAACTTGGATTCAGTAAGGTAAAATTGATTGGCCCAGAAAAAAACGTAGTTAAAACAGGTAAGCTGGAACTCGATCCTGAAACCAAAACCAAGTTAATCCTGCCGGTTGAAAGCAAACTTACGGCGGGAAAATACAGTGTTGACTGGAGTGTACTCTCTGTCGATGGTCATAAAACAAAAGGCGTTTATAGCTTTACCGTAAGATAATGATCTCTCTAGAGGTGCTATACATATTCTGCCGTTTCTCTCATTTTGTGGTCGTCATGTTGATGTTCGGCCTTAGCTTATTCACCGTAATGCTTGTTTCTGGGCATTTCTCGATCCTAATGAGAGAATGGTTAAACGTTGGAGTTTTAATCAGCACCGTGCTGGTTTTGCTAACCTCAATCATCTGGTTTATTGTACAGGCTGGATTAATGGGGGATGGCTGGCACGATGTTTATGCTTCGGATATCTGGCTGGCTGTCTTGAGAACCTCTTTTGGGCAAGTATGGCGATGGCAGTTATTGATAGCTGTACTTGCTGCTGGTGGATTGTTCCTTTCCGATATTAAAGTCAGAAATTTCCTGTTGTTAGGTTGCTCGATTATTTTACTCTCCAGCCATGCTTTCATTGGGCATGCAGCGATGTATGAAGGAAGCATAGGGCTATTATTTCAAGCCAATCAGGTTATCCATTTACTCAGTGCAGGTTACTGGTTTGGTGGATTGTGGCCATTCTTAGTGTGTCTGCAATGCTTGCGATTACGGCAGCCAGCAGAAACAAGCTTATCTCCCAATGTGACTATCCTGTATGCAGAGAGCGTAACAGCCATGAGGAAATTCTCTCTTTATGGGCATGTTGCCGTGTTTCTGGTGATTGTGACAGGAATTGTGAGTAGTGTGATCCTCATTCCAGACTGGCCTGTCTTCAGTCGAGTTCTGTCTGAATACCAATCCATGTTATGGTTAAAAATAGTGCTGGTTATTGGAATGGTACTTTTGGCTTTGATTAACCGCTATATTTTAGTTCCCAAGTTAAAGCAGAAAAGGAGCTATCAGCAATTGATAATCAATAGTTGGCTGGAAATTATTCTGGGTACAACCGCATTGTTATGCGTAGCGATTTTTGCAACGCAACCGCCTGCGTGATTTTTAAATGATTGGTGTAAATCTGGCTATATCAACAGGAAAATTAGCGATAAAATCACGGCATGTATCTATCAGGGGAAAGATAATGAAACGACTATTTTGGGCTTTGCCTCTTTTGCTTCTCTCTTTTCAGGGAGTGGCTGCACCAATAAAAACCATTAGCAAGCTACAGTTTGGCAAACAGTGGGCATTTACTCGCGAAGAGGTTATGCTTGATTGTCGAGGAGATGGCGCGTTGTTTGTGATAAATCCCGGCACATTGATGCAGTATCCGTTGAATGATCGAGCAACACAACTTATGCAAGCCAATAAAGTGATTGCATCATCATTAGAGACAATCCTATTAAATGACCCCGAACATCCCAATCAAAAAATGAGTGTTGTGCCATTCCAGAAAGCGGCATTGGCTTTATGTGACCCTCCATCCAACCGATAATGGTTGAAATTTGGTAAATCATTGTATGTAAACTACGCTTTAAATCGTAAGTTGTTCTACGTCTCAATGGCAACTTTTAGCGCAAGGCTCTTTGATAGAGCTATTTTTCCCTGGGTCGAGTTGAGGAGTGAACTCGGCCTTTTTTTTGCTTGTGCTTACATAACAAAACACGCTGGTTTTTAAATAAGCTGTGATATCTCCCTAGATTTTATAAGTGAATATGGGTAAAAATAATTAAAGAAAATTTAAATTCAGGAAGAGAGGTAGTATTCTGAACGAAAATTTAAATCATAGTGGCAGATTATGCTTAGAAATAGTCTGTTAAATATGGTAAAAATTTTATGTGAAATCATTATTTCTATTTTGTTAAAAATTGTCTATTGCGTAGGAGTTTATGAATAAGAATGAATTTTATCAAGAGCTAGCAGATAGTCTGATGGCACTGCTATCAGGGGAGTACGATCTTATTGCTTCTCTTGCTAACACAAGCGCATTGTTATACGAACGTTTGGATAATGTTAATTGGGTTGGTTTTTATTTAGTTGATGATGATACTCTGGTTTTAGGGCCATTTCAGGGTAAGATCGCTTGCGTTCGTATTCCTGTAGGAAAAGGTGTATGCGGAACGGCTGTTGCAAATAAGCGTATACAGCGTATTTCTGATGTACATGCTTTCCCCGGTCATATAGCCTGCGATGCCACCAGTAATGCTGAAATTGTACTTCCTTTAGAAATCAATGGACAAATTATTGGCGTTTTGGATATTGATAGCACGGTTTTTGATCGGTTTGACGAGAATGATGAAAATGGCTTGAAAGCGCTGGTTATCAGGCTTTGTAACCATTTGGAACAATGTGTTATGTCAAAATATCTACAACAGAACGTAACTTAACATACGTATAACGTGGCATTTATCAGCAACGCTATTATAATGTCGCCTGTTCATGCCTGCGCTGGTTGGCAAAACCGTTGTAATCAGGAAATTTCATGGAAAATCAACCTAAGTTGAACAGTAGTAAAGAAGTCATTGCTTTCTTGGCTGAGCGCTTCCCGCTTTGCTTTGTAGCAGAAGGTGAAGCACGTCCTTTGAAGATTGGGATCTTCCAGGACATCGTTGAACGTATTCAGGACGAGGAGTGTTTGAGTAAAACACAGCTCCGTTCTGCTTTGCGCTTGTATACCTCCAGTTGGCGTTATCTCTATGGTGTAAAAGAAGGTGCCCAGCGTGTTGACCTTGACGGAAACATGTGTGGGGAGCTGGAAATTGAACATATTGAACATGCGCGTCAGCAACTGGCAGAAGCGAAAGCACGGGTACAGGCTCAACGATCTGAACAGCGTGCCAAGAAACGTGAAGCTGAAAACGTATCTGACAAGAAAAATGAACGCCCTGTGAATAAAAAGCCGGCTCCTCGTCATCAAAAGAGATCAGGTGATGGTGAAAAACGTCCGGTGCGTTCGCAAAACCACCCGCTACAATCGCGTAAACCAGCAGATAAAACCATAAAAAAAATGGCACAACCTGAGTTAAACTCAGTCACTGACGTATCCGCTTTGAAAGTCGGCCAGACTATTAAAGTAAACGTAGGAAAAAGCTTAATGGATGCATCTGTGCTTGAAATTGCAAAAGATGGTGTCAGAGTGCAGTTACCTACTGGTTTGGCAATGATTGTACGCGCAGAACACTTAAAGTTCTGATACGGAGGCCAACTTGGGCATGAACAAACTCATTACATTGGCTTTCGTTTTAGGTCTACCATTTTCTAGTATAGGTTATGCAGATACGATTAATGACAATGTCGCGGGTGGTAGCCACGCGACTAACGCCAATGTCATTAATGGTCACAATACGGCTGTTATCAGCCTGAGCCAACTGCCAGATTTAAAACCGGAACCACAGCATCCCACAGTAAGTAAGCGGATTGTTTCCCGCTTTCTCCGTTCTCATTATCGCCAGTTTTATCTGGATGCAGATTTTTCAGGAAAAATTTTTGATCGTTACCTGAATCAACTGGATTATGGACACAATGTTTTTTTGGCATCTGATATTGCCCCCTTCGCGTCTCAAAAGGGAGGATTAGGAAAAGAGCTTGAAAATGGCGATCTAAAGCTTCCTTATGATCTATTTAATCTGATGCAAAAACGCCGCTTTGAACGTTATCAATATGTGCTCTCCCGTTTAGAACGACCCGTTGACTTAAATGGTCATGACACCATTGAAACCGACCGTATCAAAGCACCATGGCCAAAGAGTGTTGAAGAGTTGGACAGGCTTTGGGATGCCAAAATCAAATTTGATTGGATAAACCTTAAGTTATCCGGCAAAAAAGATGATAAAGAAATTAAAGAAACCCTGACTAAGCGCTATCGGACGTTATTAAAACGCCTTACACAAACCAAGAGTGAGGATGTTTTTCAAAGCATTATGATGGCTTTTGCCCGTGAAATAGATCCGCATACCAGTTATCTCTCTCCTCGTGATACAGAACAGTTTAATTCAGAGATGAGCTTATCTCTTGAGGGCATCGGTGCTGTTTTACAATATGATGATGAGTATATTACCATTCGTTCATTACTTGCGGGCGGCCCGGCTGCCAAAAGCAATTTATTGAAAGTTGGAGATAAAATCATTGGTGTTGGGCAAGTAGGCAAGCCAATTGTCGATGTTGTTGGATGGCGTTTGGAAGATGTTGTTGCGCTTATTAAAGGGCCAAAGGGGAGTAAAGTCCGCCTTGAAATCACGCCGAGTACAAAAGGGGCAAAAAACCACATTGTTACCTTAACCCGCGAGAATATCCGCCTTGAAGATAATGCTGTCAAGATGTCGGTGAAAACGGTAGGGAAAGAGAAGGTGGGTGTTCTGGATATACCCAGTTTCTATGTCGGCTTGACTAACGATGTAAAAGTGCAGTTGCAAAAGCTCACTAAACAGGGGGTTGCTTCGGTTGTTATTGATTTGCGCGGCAATGGTGGTGGAGCGCTCACAGAAGCTGTATCGTTATCTGGCTTATTTATTCCCACGGGTCCCGTTGTCCAGATCCGGGACAATACCGGTAGAGTCAAAGTGGAGGCAGATACAGATGAGGCAAGATATTATAAAGGGTCTCTGGTCGTTCTGATTGACAACAGAAGTGCTTCTGCATCTGAAATTTTTGCAGCTGCGATGCAGGATTATGGCCGTGGATTAATTGTGGGGGATCCTTCTTTCGGTAAAGGTACCGTTCAGCAATATCGCCCTTTGAATCGTATTTATGATCAAATGTTACGGCCTGAGTGGCCTGAAATTGGCTCTGTGCAATACACTATCCAGAAATTCTACCGGATAAATGGGGGGAGCACCCAGCTTAAAGGGGTAACGCCTGATATCATTATGCCGACAGGAGAAGAACCGTCTGAAATAGGGGAAAGTCAAGAGGATAATGCGTTACCTTGGGACAGCATTCAGCCTGCGCATTATACTTCCTTGAAAGTGATTTCAGAGTTAACCCCGCTACTGACTAAGCTGCATAATCAACGGATTGCTAATGATCCTGAGTTTAAATATATCAGACAGGATATTGCTTACTATAAAGCCATGAAAGAACGTAAGGGCGTTTACTCCTTGAACTATGCTCAAAGAGAGAAAGAAAACAAGGAATACGAAACAAACAAATTGAATCATCTTAATGAACGCTTTAAACGGGCAGGTAAAAAACCGCTCAAATCGCTTGAGGATTTACCAAAAGATTATAAAGGGCCTGATCCTTACTTAGATGAATCTGTAAAAATTGCCCTGGATTTGGCGCATCAGCCTGCTGAAATGGCTGTAACGAGATAGTTTTAAAATTCGTTATAGATAAAAGGTCGGCTTGTTAGCCGGCCTTTTTTTATCATATTGTAAAGTTATGTTGTTTACATCGCTTAACATCTTAAAAAACTTGAATAATATGGGGTTAATCCCCATCTTATGGCTTAACGCTTAGTTGAACTGTTTGATAATTAAAGGAAGCAAATTTATATGATGAGAATTGCCTTGTTCCTTCTCACAAACCTTGCTGTCATGGTGGTGTTTGGAATAATACTTTCACTTACAGGAGTTCAGCGGAGCAGTGTTGCTGGTCTCATGATTATGGCTGGTTTGTTTGGTTTTGGTGGTGCATTCATTTCTTTGTTAATGTCGAAATGGATGGCTTTACGTTCTGTTGGTGGTCAGGTTATTGAAAAACCGTCCGATGAAACTGAAGCCTGGTTGATGGAAACTGTCCGTCGTCAGGCGGATCAGGTTGGAATCACGATGCCACAAGTGGCTATCTATGATGCCCTGGATATTAACGCATTTGCTACAGGGGCACGCCGTAATGCTTCTCTGGTTGCTGTTAGTACGGGGCTACTGAACAATATGAGCCGTGACGAAGCCGAAGCCGTCATTGCACATGAAATTAGTCATATCGCTAATGGTGATATGGTGACGATGACATTGTTGCAGGGTATCGTGAATACATTCGTTATCTTTATTTCACGGATCATTGCACAGGCTGCTGCGAGTTTCCTTTCCAGCAGCGATGATGAAAGTGAAAGCAGCAGTAATGGTAATCCAATCGTCTACATGGTGATTTCCATGGTATTGGAGATCGTATTTGGTATTTTAGCCAGTATTATTACCATGTGGTTCTCCCGTTATCGTGAATTCCATGCGGATGCAGGATCAGCGAAATTGGTTGGCCGCGAAAAGATGATTGCTGCATTGCAACGTCTTAAGACCAGTTATGAACCTCAGGAAGAGGGGAGAATGATGGCATTCTGTATTAATGGCAAAGCTAAGAGCTTCAGTGAGTTGTTCTTATCTCATCCGCCGTTGGATAAGCGTATTGAAGCCCTTCGTCGTGGTGAATATCTAAAATAATGCGATAACCCGTAGCCTAAACAGAATATACTATACCAATCCAACTTTAAGATGCGTGTTATATTTCCCCGCGAAGCGGGGAAATATAAGGTCTCGCGTCGTCTTGCGGATTGCAACTTGAAGTTTATCGAATATAAATAAGTACATTATATTAAATATTAAATAAGTAATATTTTATATTGTGATTAACTAATGAATATAAGTTTATTGAGGGAAGACTCTGGTGTTTGATATTACACGGTAAGCTTTGAATATATATCAATGAGGGTAATAAAATGATTCGATTTGAGGATAAAGTTGTCATTATTACTGGTGCAGGTAGTGGTATTGGTGAGGCTACAGCAAAGCGTTTCTCACAAGAGGGAGCCATTGTGGTGTTAGCTGGGCGGGATACAGAGAAGCTTAATCGTGTACTGAGCGAGTTGCCTTCGAGCAAAGCGTTAGTGATTCAGACAGATGTCGCGGACCGGGAATCGGCTAAAAATATGGTTGATGAAACCGTCAGGCATTTTGGCCGGATAGATATTCTGGTGAACAACGCCGGGTTATATGTGGTTGGTGATTTATTGAGTACTTCACAAGAAGACGGTAATGCAGTACTGGCTACGAATCTCAATGGTGTACTCAATTGTAGCTATTCTGCTTTGCCTCATTTGCTGAAAAGCAAAGGGTGTATTGTCAATAATGCCTCGGTATCTGGCTTGGGGGGAGATTGGGGCGGCGCTCACTATTGTGCAGCAAAAGGTGCTGTCGTGAATTTAACCCGTGCGATGGCGCTGGATCATGGTTCACAAGGGATCCGTGTCAATGCGGTTTGCCCGAGCCTGGTATTGACTCCGATGGTTGCCCGCTTTGATGATGAAACCCTTGCGCATTTCGATAGTCGTATTCCGTTAAAAAGGGCGGGCCAACCTTCTGAAGTGGCAGCAGCCATTGCATTTTTGGCCAGCGAAGATGCCAGTTTCATTAATGGGGTGAACTTGCCGATAGATGGCGGGGTAAATGCATCCAATGGTCAACCTAATTTTAACTGAGTTTGCCGCAAACATTACCTGTTAGATGATTGATTGAAAAGTGGCTCCACGGGGAGTGGAACCACTTAATTTCGTTTTGGCCCAGAGTATCAGTTTAGGCGACTCACTACCGTTGAGCGATTTGGGTTTATAGCCCCGGCCAGTTCACACAGTGTAGGGTGAGTGAACAAAGTTGCTAATGGCATTTCCATGTCTTGTTCACGCATACGCGCCAACAATTGTATTGCTGTCAATGAATGACCTCCCAATGCAAAGAAATTGTCATAACGACCGACCCGTTCCCGTTTTAGCAATTTCTGCCAAATCTCAGCCAGTGCAGTTTCCACATCACCGCGTGGCGCTTCGTAACCGGAAGTTGTTCCAATAGTAGAGTGTCCTGATGTCAGTGTATCTTGCGGTAAGCCCGCCTGAATAGCGTTGAAATCGGTCAGTAGCGGCCGGCACTCAGTGGCAGACAGGGCCGTAATGTTCATGATTGGTTTTTGGGGTTCGGTTTCCAATGTTTTTACCAGATCCGCTAAAGCAGTCGTTACATCAGCAATCAGGCGTGCCGGATCGATTCCTGATATGGCCTGAGCGGTCAGCAGGAAACTTTTACCCAAATCATCGACAGCCAGATAGATGGGATAGTTAGTCCTTTCTCGCCCGGTTACCAGACGTATACCTTCCCATAGGGTATTGATAGCATTCGATTGGCTATGGCGATAATTAAGGAGTGTATTAAAAAGCGGCAGAGGATGTGCTACACCGCTGCAACGTTGAGCCAGTGCCAGTGGTGCCTGTTCATGTTCAAGTAACTGCGTCAAACTGCGGTAAGTTGCTTGCACGGTTTCTTGTGTGCTGTTCCCCGCCAGCGTGATCCGCACGGGCAGGGTGTTGATGAACATTCCCAGAATTCGCTCAATATCGGCACTGCCCTGCATCCGTCCTGACAAAACTGTCCCGAAGACGACATCATCTCGCCCACTTATTTTTGCCAGAACTTGTGCCAACGCAACATGAAACAGAACACCGGGGCTAACACTTTGACGGCGTGCCTGTTTGCGAATAGCGTTAGTCAGTGCTGCATTAAGTGGCTTAATGACCTCTGTGACGGGCCTGTCCCCACGGTGAACATCCAATATGCCGAAAGGTGTTGTTGGCGTATCCACACTAGCGAGTATTTCCTGAAAATAGGCTTCGTGATCGGGCTTCGGCACACACAAGGATTGGGCGATAAAATGGCGGTACGGTAATACAGGCGGTAATGGCTCAGTACGATAGTGCAGAAGTTCATTGATTTCAGCCATGATGATATTCAGCGATATGTGGTCATTGAGGATATGGTGACAACACAACGCTAACAACCACTCTCCCTGATTCGGATCATGGGTAATATCAGCAGAGAATAGTGGAGCCTGGCTGATATCGAGGCGGTGTTGGGATGGATCTGTCTGTGCCAGCAATTGAGACGATACATCTTCTTTATCGTTATCTGGCACAAACGTATTGATGCGCAGAGAAGCCTGGCGCCAGACAACCTGTACGGGCTGCGTTAAACCCTGCCAGCAGATGGCAGTGCGTAAAATATCGTGACGATTAATAACTTGTTGCAAAGCAGCCAGAAAAGCATCAAGACGCTCGCGGGTGTTGAAAGCAAGCAAAAGGTGCAACAGATAAACATCCCCTTGTGTTTGCAGCAGATGATGAAACAGCATACCTTCCTGTAATGATGCAAGTGGATAGATATCCTGAATATTGTTGACACCATGAGGAATAGTCGCCGCGATGGTATCAATCTCATGTTGCGTCAGCGAAACCAGCGGCAGCATATCAGGAGTGATGGCGGTGCAGTCATCAGGGATAAGATTGGGGGGGAGGGTAAAAGCGGCCTCATCATCTTGAATGACCCGCATTATTTTTGCTATTTCCGCCAATGTTGGTGTGGAAAATACAGCACGAATATCAAGGTGCCAACCTCGATTGCGCAACCGCTCAATCAGGTTGATAACCATCAGAGAATGACCACCGAGTTCAAAGAAATGATCATAACGGCCAACCTTTTTCAGTCCTAATAATGCTTGCCAAATTTCAGCCAGCGCAATTTCCATTTCACCAAGCGGCTCTTCATAAGTATGGGTTGCAATGGATGTCTGATCCGGCATCGGTAGGGCCTGGCGGTTAATCTTGCCATTAGGCGCTAACGGAAAAGCAGGCAGTGTCACAAAGGCGCTGGGCAGCATATAGTCGGCGAGATGTTGTGCGAGTTGCTGGCGCAGTTCTGTCGGTATCAGTTTGGCATTCGGTTCAGCGATCAGATAAGCAATCAGACGTTTATCACCCAGCTTATCTTCGCGGGCAAGCACGATAGCCTCACGCACACCGCGGCATTGCATTAATCGGGTTTCGATTTCTCCTAACTCGATACGGAAGCCGCGCAGCTTAACCTGAAAATCATTGCGGCCGAGGTACTCAATATTGCCGTCAGATCGCCAGCGAGCCAAATCTCCGGTCTTATACATGCGAGCGTTGGGATGTTCACTAAAGGGATCGGCAACAAATTTCTCGGCTGTCAGCGCCGGTTGGTTGGAATAACCCCGGGCGACCCCCATTCCGCCGATATAGATTTCGCCACTTACGCCAACCGGCGCTGGCTGACCAGAGGCATCCAAAATATAAATAAGTGTGTTGGACAGTGGTCGGCCAATCGGAATATTGTTGGTGATAGGCGGAGTACATTGGTTATCTATCACCATTTCTTTATCTATCTGCATAGCGGTAGCCGTGATGGTGATTTCTGTCGGACCATAAGCGTTGAACCAGCGGCAAGATTGGGTTTCCGGGCACGACAGCCAATCCACTAAATAACGGTATTCTACTTTATCCCCCCCCACAATAACGGTACGTATATAGGGGCTGAAACCGACACGTTCAGCTTTCATTTCTTGCGCCCAATGGTGCCAGAAAGCCGTCGGTATATTGATGATCGTTACTTTTTGTTCACGTAAAAAATTAACAAACGTGCTATTCGGTATTTTGATATGAGGTGGTCGCAAAACCAGCGTGGCACCTGATGCCAGAGTAGGAAAAATATCTGACACTGAAATGTCAAACGCGAAAGTCACAAATTGCAGAATACGATCCCCCAAGCCTGGTTCACTGATCTGGCAATGAGCATGGATAAGGCTGACAACATTGCGATGTTCCAGCATGACGCCTTTGGGGTTTCCGGTTGAACCCGAGGTATAGATGATATAGGCCAAATGATGAGGCTGAGCGCCTGTTTGCCGGCTGTCAGGATTATAATCAGGCTGTTTTTGCAGATTATTTTGATGAATTTCATCGTCCAGCAGCCAGATGGGAATACCTTGTATTGGTAAGCGTGCCTGTAAATGTTTCTGGGTCAGCAATATGGCAGGCTTGCAGTCTGACAACTGATAAATCAGCCGCTCGGCAGGATATGCTGGATCAAGCGGGATATAACCGGCACCTGCTTTTAAGATCCCGAACAGACCAATGATCATATCCAAACCTCGTTCAACCTGAATGGCCACGCGGTCATCAGGGCGTACACCAAAAGCCATCAAACTATGTGCCAGTTGGTTGGCCCGGCAGTTCAGTTCGTCATAACTCAAGGATTGTTCTTCAAAGATCACCGCCGTAGCATCTGGTGTGCGTTGTACCTGCGCTTCGAACAGCTGGTGAATCAGCGCATTATGCGTAAAATCCGCTTGAGGGGCATTGAAATCAATCAATAATTGTTGGCGTTCTGCCACGGACAACACCGGCAGACGGGCAATAGTCTGTGTTTCATTCGTTGTCATGGCAGTCAGTACATGGATGAGATAACCCACCATGCGTTCAACCGTCGGCCGGTCGAACAGGCTTGATGCATATTCCAGATAACCACTGAGACCCTCCCGGCTTTCGGTCAGTGACAATGTCAGGTCAAAGTACGCGCTGCGGTGTGGCGGCGCTATCTTCGAGACAGATAAACCCGGTAATTCAAGGGATTGAGTGGGGGTATTGTTCAGGGCCAGCATAACCTGAAAAATGGGGTTGTAGCTTAAGCTGCGTTCGGGTTTTAGGATTTCCACCAATTGTTCAAAAGGCAGGTCTTGATGTGCATAAGCTGCCAGCGTCTGTTCCCGAACATGGGCAAGCAGATTGGTCACCGGGTTGGCCTGTTCCAGTTTGATGCGTAAAGGCAGGGTATTGACAAAAAAGCCAATCAAGCCTTCAAGGTCACTCAATGAACGATTGGCAACGGGGATGCCAATGACAACATCATCCTGCCCACTCAAACGGGCCAGCACGATGCTCCAGGCTGCAAGCAACATCATAAATAATGTGGCATCCTGCCGTTGTCCGAGCGCTTTGAGAGCCGACAATAAATCAACATTCAGGTGCACGGGCACATGATCGCCGGTGTAACTTTGTTCTGGCGGGCGTGGATGATCAATAGGGAGAGTCAGCAATGTCGGTGCGTTTTGCAGTTGTTTCTGCCAGAAATCCCGTTGTGCAGTAAGCACATCACCTTGCAGCCATTTCTGTTGCCAGACGGCATAGTCCGCATACTGGATGGGAAGGTGGGGCAAAGGATTGCCACACTTCCCTTGTGCGGTACGGTAGAGGGCACTCAGTTCGCGGAGCAATATCCCTACTGACCAGCCATCGGTGATGATGTGATGCTGGGTAAGGATCAGCACATGTTCTTTATCAGACAGTTGCAGTAAATGACCTCGGATCATTGGCTCATTAGCGAAATCGAATGGGGTTTGTGTTTCAAGTTCCGCTAATTCGTGAATGCGGGCCATACGAGAAATTTCGTCTAGCCCGCGCAGATCCTGACAGGTCAGAGAAAAACCCGTATCGGCATTATCTATGTGTTGGTAAGGTTGGTCATCAATCAGGACAAAACGGGTTCGCAGACTTTCATGTCGGCTAACGAGATGGTCAAGTGCAGACGTAAACGCCGCATGATCGAGATCTCCGCTGAGATGCAGGATTATCGGGATATGATAGGCCAGACTGGCTTTGCTGTTGAGTCTGGTAAGGAACCACAAGCGTTGTTGGGAGAAAGAGAGTGGTAGTGGTTGATTGCGATCGGTAGCGGGAATAACGATGTGGGTTGTGACCGGCGTGTCGATGAGCAAGGCAGCCAAATCAGCCAGAACAGGATGGGAAAAGAGTTGCTGCAAATGCAATTCTCGCGCCAGTTTCTGGCGTATTCGTGCGGCAAGCTGAATGGCGAGCAGAGAATGACCACCGAGTTCAAAGAAATGATCATGACGACCGACTTGTTCCAGTTTCAGCAATTGTTGCCAAATGCCGGCCAGCGCTGTTTCTATGTCTCCGATGGGTGCTGCGTAATTGCGGGTTGCGAGTGCTGTTTGATCTGGCTCTGGCAGTGCCTGGCGGTCGAGTTTACCGTTAGGGGTTAACGGGAAAGTCGCTAGCGTGACAAAGGCGCTGGGCAGCATATATTCGGCAAGGTGTTGCGCCAGTTGCTGGCGTAGTTCTGCTGGCACCAGTGTCGCATTGGGTTCGGCGAGCAGATAAGCAACCAGACGCTTTTCATTCGGGATATCTTCTCGGACAATTACAACCGCTTCCCGTACACCGTGACATTGCGCCAGAGTCGTCTCAATTTCGCCAAGTTCGATACGAAAACCCCGGATCTTGACCTGAAAATCATTACGACCAAGATATTCAATATTACCGTCAGGCAACCAACGCGCCAGATCACCACTTTTGTAGAGGCGGGCATCAGGGCCTGAAGAAAAAGGATCAGCAAGGAAGCGTTCTGCGGTTAGTTCTGGACGGTTCAGATAACCTCGGGCAACACCGATCCCACCAATGTAAAGCTCCCCTGTAACACCGATTGGCACGGGTTTTTTGTGACTATCAAGCAGATAAATTTGGATATTGGCGATGGGTTTCCCAATCGGTACTCGTCCGATATAACGATCCGGCACGCATTGCCAGGCGGTGACATGAATCGCCGCTTCAGTCGGGCCATATAAATTGTGTAACTGGCAGTGAGCAAAATGGGACAGACATTTCTGCTGTAAAGCATAAGGAAATTCTTCACCACTGCATAAAATATGACGCAAGGAAGGACAACAACCGGCAGGAATAGCATGGACAAATTGCTGTAGCATGGCAGGCACGAAGTAGAGAAGAGTAATCTGGCGTTTTTCTATCTCAGACCGTAAATAGTGCGGATCTTTATGACCATCGGGACGAGCCAGAATTAATTGTGCCCCAGACATCAGGGGCGGGAATAGCTCCCAAACGGAAACATCAAAACTAAAGGGTGTTTTCTGCAAGACCCGATCCTGCGGGGTTAATTGATAAGTCTTCTGTGACCAGAGCAGACCATTCACAACCCCGCGATGTTCATTCATTACCCCTTTAGGCAGGCCTGTTGAACCCGAGGTATAAATCACATAAGCCAGATGGCGTGAGGTTAGGTCAAGCACTTGAGGATCAGGGTTGCTATCTGGCATGTCGGCACTAAGAAATGCAAGATGGTTGAGATCCACAATGGGGACGTTGGTCAGGCGATTGATTAACGTTGTTTGGGTGAATAAAGTTTGGGTGAGCAAGGCAACGGGAGCGGCATCTTCAAGTATATAAGCCAGTCGTTCGGCTGGATAGTTTGGGTCGAGCGGAACATAGGCCCCGCCAGCCTTAAGGATAGCGAGTAATCCCACCATCATAACCGGACTGCGTTCAGAACAAATCGCCACCCGATCATCCGGGCGGACACCCAGGGTAATCAGATAATGCGCTAAACAATTGGCTTGACGGTTCAGTTCAGCATAACTCAATGATTGCTCTTCAAAGATGACAGCAATCGCATCGGGATTTTGCTGTACTTGCTTTTCAAACAGTTGGTGAATAAATGCATCTTGTGGGACGTCGGTTGCTGTATTTTGAGAGAATACAAGGTCTGGAGAAGATGGGAGTGCGTTAAAATCCACCAGCACTTGTTGACGTTCCGCATTGGGCAAAATCGGAATAGCCAAAACTGGCTGGTGGGGGGCGGTTTCCAGCGCTTCGAGTAGCCCCGTCAGGGCAGTGGTCATATAGCCGATCAGCCGAATCGGATCGATGCCCGATACGGTTTGAGCAACCAAACTAAATCCATCGCCCCAATCATCAACAAATAAACCGATAGGATAATTGATCCTCTCTTCTTCCATCAGCAGACGCACACCTTCCCATTTAGCCAGAGTAATATCCGCCTGGCTATGACGATAATTGAATAGTGTGTTAAAGAGCGGCAAAGGGGGTAACACACGGCTGCAATGTTGCGCCAGTGTCAGTGTTGCCTGTTCATGTTCCAGCAAGTTCATCAAATTGAGGTAGGTTTCTTGAACGATCGCCTGTGCACTATTATCTGTCAGTCCGATCCGAATGGGCAACGTATTGATAAGCAGCCCCATCATGTGATCAATGCCGGTACTGCCCTGCATACGTCCCAACAATACCGTACCAAAGACGACATCGTCGCGGCCACTGGTTTTTGCCAGCACCAGCGCCAAAGCAACATGAAACAATATACTGGGGCTGACACCCTGACGACGGGCTTGGGTGCGAATAGCTCTGGACAGTGCCGCATCCAGTGGCTGTTTGGCCTCGGTTATCTGCTTATCCTCACTGTGAATATCCAGTATCCCGAAAGGCGCTGTGGGTGCATCTATGTCAGAGAATATTTTACGAAAATAGGCTTCATGATCTGACGTCGGCCAATGCAGGCATTGGGCCACAAAATGACGATAAGGCAATATTGGGGGTAATTTTACAGAATGACGATGGTCAGGATATCCCTTTTCGCTATGGTCGGGTGATAATAGATCAATTTCATCAATGATACGTTCCAGTGTTATATGATCACAGACTAAATGATGGATGCATAAAACCAGTAACCACTCATCCTGATGCGGGTCATAGGCGATGTCAGCGGAAAATAGTGGTGCCTGACTCACATCAAGGCGGTAGTGATGGGGATCGGTACGCGCCAGTAATTGGCGAGGAATATCCTGATCGTCATCGGGTAAGAATGTCTTGATGTTCAAAGATGTCTGTCGCCAGACAACCTGCACAGGTTGTGCTAACCCCTGCCAGTAGATTGACGTGTGCAGAATATCGTGACGGTTAATGACCCGTTGTAAGGTTGCCAGAAAGATATCGAGCCGTTCGCGGGTGTCGAAGGCAAGCAACTCGCGTAACAGATAAGTATCACCTTGTTTTTGTAGCAGATGATGGAACAAAATACCTTCCTGTAGCGGTGCAAGAGGATAGATATCCTGAATATTGGCCGCACCACCAGGAATAGTGGCAGCGATGGCATTAATCTCGTGCCGGGACAGGGAAACTAAAGTCAACATGTCGGGGGTAATGGCAGTACAGCCTTCTGGAATGAGATTAGGTGGTACAGTGAACACAGTTGCATTTTCTTGCGCGGTATTCCCTTGAACGGTATCTTTTTGTACCGACAGTAGCGCTTTGGCCATCTCTTTCAATACGGGTTTGGTGAATACATTCTGAATGTCAAGAGACCACCCCAATTCACGAAGTTTTTCGATCAGACCAATGGCTGTCAGCGAGTGCCCGCCAAGCTCGAAAAAGTGATCGCAGCGGCTGACATATTTCACGCCGAGCAACATTTGCCAAATTTGACTCAGGAGAGTTTCTGCTTCGCCTATGGGCGTCTGGTAACTGCGTGTGACGATTGCCGTATGATCGGGTTTGGGAAGAGCCTGACGGTCAAGTTTGCCATTGGGTGTGAGTGGGAAGGCGTCGAGTGTCACGAAAGCACCGGGTATCATGTATTCAGCCAGATGTTGTGCGAGTTGCTGCCTTAATGTCATGGGTTCCAGTTCAACACCGGTCTTCGGTAACAAGTAGGCGATTAGCTGTTTTGATACCGGACTGTTTTCACAAGGTAATTTTTCACAAGGCAGTACCAAAGCCTCACGTACGCCGTGGCATTGCCGCAGCCTTGCTTCGATCTCTCCCGGCTCAATGCGGAAACCCCGCAGTTTGATCTGGAAATCATTACGGCCGAGATATTCAATTTTGCCATCGGGTAGCCAACGTCCCAGATCCCCGCTTTTGTACATACGCGCATTGTGCTCAGAAGAGAACGGATTAATGAGGAAACGTTCGGCAGTGAGTTCGGGACGGTTCAGGTAACCACGGGCAACGCCGACGCCCGCGATATATATTTCTCCTGCCACTCCCCACGGAACGGGTTGGCCGTGCCTGTCAAGGATATAGATCTGGGTATTGGCGATGGGGCGACCAATCGGCGGGGCATTATCTCCCTGACTTTCACATCGGCAAAGAGTAGCACAAACAGTGGCTTCCGTCGGGCCATATGCATTGATCATCTGTCGTCCTGATGCCCAGCGTTTGGTCAGCGTAGGCGGACAGGCTTCTCCTCCCACCATTAAGGTTTGCAGGGTTGCCGGAAGCGAGTCCATCGTTGCCAGAGCCGTGGGGGACAAGAGGGCATGAGTCATGGTGTGAGTCTCTAAATAGTGAGACAGGGTTGTTCCCGGCAGCAGGTTTTCCCGCCTGGCAAGGTAAAGGCATCCGCCCGCCAGTAGAGCCATGCCGAATTCCCAAATACAGGCATCGAAACTGTTTGAGGCAAACTGCAAGATCCGACTGTCTGACGTGATGGAGAGTCGGTCTTGCTGGGTGGTAATCAGGTTACACAAACTGCGATGTTCGATCATAACCCCTTTGGGTTGCCCTGTGGAGCCGGAGGTATAGATAACATAAGCCAGATGACGGGAGGTTAGTCCTAATGACGGGATTTCTGGGTTTTCTTCCGATCTTCCATCCAAAACAGGATCGTCTGGAATATCCAGTAGAATGACAGGCAGGTGACTGTTCCCTATTCCTGTCACCGTTGTTTGAGTTATCAGCGCCACGGGGGCTGAGTCATTGAGCATATAGGTCAGCCGCGAGGTTGGATAAGTCGGGTCAAGGGGAACGAAAGCGCCACCGGCCTTGAGGATACCTAATAAACCGACCACCATTTCCAGACTACGTTCAATACAAATTGCCACCCGATCATCAGGACGCACGCCGAGAGCAATCAGATGATACGCCAGACGGTTGGCGCGTTTGTTCAGTTCATCGTAGCTCAGAGATTGCTCTTCAAAAACCACGGCGGTGGCATCGGGTGTGCGTCGCACTTGTGCTTCGAACAGTTGATGAATCAGCGTATCTTGCGGGAACTCGGTTTGAGTGGCATTGAAATCCCTTAATACCTGCTGGCGTTCGATATCGGGCAGGATTGGCAGATTGACTATTTTTGTCTGCGCAAGAGAGGGGGTCTCCAGAGAAGTGAGAGCGGCGTCAAGCAGGACAGCAAGACGAGAGCGGAGCGCCGTAACCTCCGGGGTACTCAGATAATCAGGAGAAAAATAGAACTCAATGGAAACCGGAGAATAGGTATCTTCAGGGCGGGCGGTGTTTGTGTATTGCTTCATTCTGACACAAAGAGGATAGGGAGTGCCGGAACGCAGGTCGAACTGTTTGGCGCTGACGTTTTCTCCTTCCATATGCAAATTAGCTTTAAACGGTTCGAGAGATAAAGTCACGTCAAATAATCGCGCATTTCCGACTTGTTGCCGCGAGGGTATTTGTCGGTTGAGTTCTGCGATGGGAAAACGGTCATGTTCATGGCAAAGACTCATTTCGGTTGCGGCTTTGCGCATGACATCACGAAACGTATCTTCCGGCGAAAGGGTGATACCAATAGGGATCACGGATGCGAACATACCCATCGTGTACTTTTGTCGCGTATTTTTGCGGTTGTGCACGGGAACACCAATGACAATTTCATTGACATCGGTGACTCGGGTGAAATAGCAGGCCAGAATGGCATACATGAAATGCAGGAAGGGCAATCCCTGCCCACCCGCTACGTTTTCGATACGTTTAAAAAGAGCATGGTCGATTGACCAAATGACAGACTGGGCAGCCGTGGGTTTGATTTGTTTATGGCCCGTCGTGTTAGTGCAATTGACAGGCTGGAGCAAGGGAGGCGGCGGGTTTTCATAGCGCTTCAACCAAAATTGCCTATCGTGCGAGTAGTGTTCGGAAGCAAGATAATTGAGGTTATCCGTAATAAAATCCAGATAAGAATGAGCGGAGTTGTTCAGGGTTTCTCCTTTCATCAGGCGGTTATAGGCATCGATAACCTTGTTGATGAGGATGAACATACCCGTGCCATCAATGACTAAATGATGACAGCAAAATTGCCAGTACCGACAGGTATTGCTGACCCGCAATAATCTGGAACGCCACAGTGTCTCGTTCAGGCGAAATGGATGCATGAACTCGTCATCCATGTATTGTTTTACTTTGGTTTCAGCCTCTGGATGCAATGAAAAATCCTGTATATCTATAGCTACCGGGAGAGAATGCACCACTTTTTGTCTGGGTAAAGCGTGGGTGTTGAGAAACTGCAACCGCAGAGTGTCATGACAATAAACAACGGATTCAAAGGCACGGGCAAATAATGCTTCATTCAATTCTCCTTCAATGCAGATAAAAATGCTGAGGTTGTAGTTGGAAGAATTGGGATGAATAGCCTGATCAAACCAGATGGCTTGCTGGGGAGAACTAAGAGGATAAGAACTAAGAGGAGAGGCAGACAAAGAGAGAGAATGGTTATGACAAGCGTCTGAAGAAGTTTGTGAAGAATTTTTGTGTAACATTTTCATTACTCCTTTGTAGTTATTTGATTTTTATTTGTTGCATCCGTTTGAAAGTAAATTAAACACCGCCTGTAACTGTTTTTTTGTAAAAATGAACTGATTATCGCCAATTTGGCGGCTTTTTATGCTAAATGCACGCTTGATAGTAACATTTTGAAATTAAATTAACTGAAATAAATACCGTGTGTCGATATTTTTTGTAGCTTAAATGTTAACGTTAATGTTGGGTGCGGGTGCTATAGCGGATGGTTGAAGAGGAGTATCAGGATAAGATGGAAGTTATCCCGCCAGATTGACGGGTTTATCAGAAAAATAACAGCTACCGTACCAGTTCACGAATAATGATCGCCAAATGGTCAAACATTTCACCAAATAACCGCTCAGTGAATGGCACCAATGTTGGAAATAACAGGGAAAGCGTGAAAATCCCCACTGTCAGCGTTAATGGAAAACCGACCACAAATACAGAAAGTTGGGGTGTCATGCGGTTTAACATGCCCAGAGAAAAATTCAGAACCAGAAGTAGGGTAATCATTGGCATTGCCAGCATCATGCCATTGATAAAAATCAGGCTGGCACTTTGGGATAGCAGTAAGAAACCCTTTGGATTCAATTGGGTTGATTGAATGGGAATAGAATAAAATGTATCGGCCAGAATTGATAATAGCCATAAATGCCCATCAAAAGCCAGGAACAGCAACATCATCATCATATTGAGGATGCGGGCTAAGATAGGCATATTCGGGCCACCGGTAGGATCAAAAAAAGTGGCGAATGAAAGCCCCATTTGTAAGCCGAGTACTTCACCTGCATGACGCACTACGGCAAAGGTGATCTGCATGGTCAATCCCAGGGCCATACCAATCAATACTTGTTGTATCAAAACCCAAATTCCGGCAACAGAAAAAATCGGAATTTGCGGGGAGGGAAGGGTTGGAACGAGTAACGCTGTGATCACTAAGGCCAAGCCAATTTTAACGTTTATCGGTATCTGTTTTTCACTGAAAATGGGGGCGGTGCTGAACAAGGCCAACAGGCGCACCATTGGCCAGAAAAAATCACTGACAAGGCGGGAAAGGGTTTCACTATCAAACGGGATCATAATTAACCGATGATAGCCGGAATACTGCTAAACAGCGTGCGCATGTAATCCAGCAATAAATTTAACATCCAGGGTCCGGCAGTGACGATAGTCACGAAGACGGCCAGAATTTTTGGAATAAACGATAAGGTCATCTCGTTTACCTGAGTTGCCGCCTGCAATAAGCTGATGATTAAGCCACTAATTAAGGCGGATAAAAGGGGAGGGGCGGCCAGTGCTAACGCCACTTTCATCGCCTCAACACCGAGGGCCATTACCGATTCTGGAGTCATAATTTCCTTAAACCGCTTTTTGATCTTTATTCCAATAAGATTTCACGTTAGATATAAAGTTGTTGATTAAACATAAAAACTTTGTGCCAGTGAACCCAGCAAGAGTTGCCAGCCATCGACCAGAACAAACAGCATAAGTTTGAACGGCAATGAAATGGTAGCGGGCGGAACCATCATCATCCCCAACGCCATCAAGACACTGGCAACAACCAGATCGATGATCAGGAACGGAATGAAGAGCGTAAAGCCAATCTGGAATGCGGTTTTCAATTCACTGGTAATAAATGCGGGAACGAGCACGCGCATTGGAACTGAATCCGCCGTTTCAAATGCCCCCTGATCTGCCAAGCGGGCAAACAGTGCCAAATCATTTTCCCGTGTCTGGCGTAACATGAATTGGCGCAGGGGTTTGGCACCTTGATCCAGTGCGACTTCCAGCGTGATTTTATCCTCGCTGTAGGGCAGATAAGCGTTTTGATAAACTTTATCAAATACCGGCGCCATGATAAAAAAAGTCATAAACAACGCCAAACCCAACATAACCTGATTAGGCGGGGCAGAAGGTGTTCCCAGCGCATTGCGCAGCAAACCCAGTACAATGATGATGCGGGTAAAACTGGTCATCATTAGCAGGGCAGCTGGGATGAACCCCAGTGCCGTGATGAAAATCAGGGTTTGGACTGGCAATGACCAACTTTGTCCACCATTGGCTAAGGGCTGGCTGATGATACCAGGAAACTCAGCCGCCGCGTTCATAGGGAACAGTGGCAGCAGGAGCACCATAAACAGCGTCGTCAAACGCATGGGATAAAGCCGTGAAACCAATTTCTTGCCTGTCATAAAAACGCTATTTTTCATCATCGTCCTTGTTATTCTTGCTTTTTCTGGAGTGTCTTTTTTAGCATCTGTCCAAATGGCAGCGGCTTGAGCGCGGGTTCCTTGTCCACGTTGTCAGGTGGTGCAGGCATTTGATGCAGCATACTGATCTGTTGGGATGTGACGCCCAAAACCAGCCAGTTATCCTCAACTTCTACCACGACGACCCGTTCTTTCGGTCCAAGGGCGCAGCTTGCCTTAACGTTTAGCAAACGATGATTTTTGCTTTTGGCAGGGGAAAAACCCAAACGGCGAACGAGCCATGTTATGAAGAAAATCAGCAATAAAATGCCGCCCAGAGCACTGCTGACTTGCATCAGCGTTTGGCTGGCCGAAAGAGGGACCTGTTTGATTGTATTGACATGAACATGGCTGGCTGCCGTGTTAACAGGTGCAGCATCAGATGCCGCACCAGACTGAAAAGACGTATGAACGGAGGGCTGGTTCGCCATCATAGTTAACGACTCAAGCGACGCATACGCTCAGAAGGCGTGATGATATCTGTAATACGGATACCGTATTTATCCGATACGACAACCACTTCTCCCTGCGCGATCAAATAACCATTAATCAGAATATCCAATGGTTCCCCCGCTAAACCATCAAGAGGAACAACTGAGCCTTGTGACAGTCTCAACAGTTGTTTGATGGTCATTTTAGTACGGCCTAGCTCGACAGAGAGCTTGACCGGAATATCCATGATCAAATCAATATCGGAAAGTTGGGCCAACGCATCCTGCGCTTCCAGGTTCTCAAATATTGATGCGCCGCCGTCAGAGGTTTGCTGTGCGGCCTGTTGTTCCAGCGCTTCCGCCCACATATCTTCAGTCGAGCTGGTATCTGTAGGTTGTTTAGCATCACTCATTGGGCTTTTCCTCATCCAGAGCAGTTAAAACAGGGTTAATCAGGTGTTCAACACGCAGGGCATATTGCCCGTTTAGTGTTCCATATTGACTGGTGAGCACAGGCACACCATCAACGTGAACGATCAGGCGTTCAGGTTTTTCAATCGGCAAGATATCGCCTCTTTTCAATTGAAGGATTTTTGACAGCCGCAGAGGAATATCAACAAAGTTTGCCACCAGCTCTAATTCTGAATGTTGAACTTGCTTCACTAAACTTTCACGCCACTGGCTCTCTTCCTGACGTACATTTTCCACAGGGGGATTGGTCAGGCGCTCGCGCAGCGGTTCGATCATGGCGAATGGAATACAGATATTGAATTCCCCGGTCAATGCCCCGATCTCTACCTGGAACGGGGTAGTCACCACGATGTCATTCGGTGAAGTGGTGATATTGGTGAATTTCACCTGCGTCTCGGAACGCACGTATTCCACTTCAAGTTTAAAGATGGAATCCCAGGCGTCACGATAGGCATCCAGTGCCAGTTTTAGCATCCGGTTAATGATCCGTTGTTCGGTATGGGTAAATTCACGACCTTCCACTTTGGTTGGAAAACGGCCATCCCCGCCAAACAGGTTATCAACAGCGATATAAACTAAGCTAGGCTCGAAAGCGAATAGTGCAGTGCCCCTCAATGGTTTCAGGTGAACCAGATTGAGGTTGGTTGGCACCGCCAAATTGCGGGCAAATTCGAGGTAAGGCTGAACTTTGATAGCGCCGACCGTAATATCCGGGCTACGGCGCAGCATGTTAAACAATCCCATCCTGAACTGGCGGGCAAAACGTTCGTTGATGATTTCCAGTGACTGCAAACGCTCGCGTACAACACGGCGTTGGGTATTGGGATCGTAAGGGCGAACCTCACTTTCTTGGGACGCAGCTTGTTCTGCGTCATCCGCAGAGGCACTGTCACCATTGAGCAGAGCATCGATCTCTGCTTGTGAAAGAATATTGTCGCTCATTGTGATTATCGCAGAATAAACGTGGTAAATAACACATCGGTGATTTCCTGATCGGGTTCACCGGGTATTAGTGTCGGGTGTAGTGCCTGTTTGATATCTGCTACCAAACGCATCTTACCGTCATCTTTTGCCAGATCAGCCGCTTTCTGACGAGATAATAGCAGCAACATACGACTACGAACTTCGGGCAGATATGCATGAAATCGCTGACGGGTTTTCTCGTCAGTCAAACGCAATGTGATGCCAACGTACAGCACACGATCGAAATGCGCTTCGTTGTCGATCAAATTGACGGTAAATGGTTCCAGAGTCATAAATACGGGGGCGTCAATGACCTTGGTTTTTTCTGAACTGTTGTTGGTTGACTGGTTCATTACCCACCAGCTATACCCTCCGATGGCAACACCAAGAACAGCAATCAGTATTAACAGTATCATCCAAATTGGATTTTTGCGTTTATGCTCGTAGCTATAATCAGACATGGACAGATAAATTCCTGTTTTCTGTTGCAAATAAGTCACCGCTCATTCCGTGGCGGAGTCCCTATCCATCAAAATCGATATCAATTATCCCGCGTCTTTGTTCCGGCAATGGCTGGAACAAACGAGGAAAAAACCATTAACTCGCACGTTTGTTATCGATCCATTTTCGTTTTATTCCGATGCCTCACGAAATTAGGCTTAATATTTAGGTGAATAATCAGGCGAAAGTATCAATGCCTCCTCGGATCGAGGTGAGTTGCTGAGGGGTTACCCTGATGGCTGATATCTGAGAGGCTGTGCTCCCTGTCGCGGCCGCTAAACCAGACGCTTGCGTTTCAGCATGGGGATTGGAATGGCTGTTCGGGTTATTGGCATGATCATGAGCCAAGTGCTCTTGCTGCCCGCTTCCCTGAGCATTGCTGTTAATGCTGCTTTGCGCCAGTTGAATGCCATTTTCAGCCAGTGCATGGCGTAATCCGGGTAATGCGGCTTCCAGCGCCGCACGAACATTCTGATGGGCGGAAACAAAATGTAAGTGAGCCTGATTGTCTTCAACGTTCATACGGATATGCAGCGCCCCCAGCTCTTGAGGATGTAAGCGGAGTTCAGCCTGTTGCAATCCATTACGATTAAAAAACAGCACATGTTGATTGAGTTGTTGTTGCCACTCTTCACTGCCAGGGTGAGCATTTAATAAAGGTGTTGTTGCACTGTTCAGCGGAAATTGCCCTGTCGGGTGTTGCCCTACTGAAAATAGGGAAGGGGTTGCCAATACCATCGGTGAGTCGATAGACGTTGTTTCTGTCGTGGAGGTTGTTAAGGCAAGGCCGGCCTGACTGGCCATCTGGAGCAGATTTGACTCTTTGCTATTGCCTGAATCGGTGTTTTTAAGAGTATGTTCAGATTCGGTTTTGTTATGGGTGGCAAAGTGATTAGCGGCCTGTCTGATTTGTCCGGCCAGCGGTGCCAATTCAGATTGAAGATTGGCAGAGTCTTCTGTCTTAGTATTCAGGGGGATATCCTGTTTAGCAGAAAGCTGAATGCCTTTATCTTGTTCACTGACTTTAGATTGTTCAGCAAGGTTGGTGTCAGTTAGCCGGCTAATTTCGGTATTTCTGTCCAAAAGTGTGTCAACCGTGCTGCCTTCGCTATCCAGCCATTCATTTTTCAGTAAGGCATCTTCTGATGAAGAATTCCCCAATAATGTATTTTCTAACGATCCATTGCCCATCAAACCCTGTGAGTTTTCAGCAAGAAGCGCGGAATGGGGATGAAAGTTAAGCAGCCCGGCAAGCTGGATGGGGATCGCTGCACTTAATGCTTCGGCTGATAAGAGATCTTCATCTTTTAATACAGCAAATTTGGCACTGTTTTCTTGTGGTGCTGTTTCTACCGGTGATTTATCCTTGACTACACTGTTATCTGACACGACGGCCAATTGCGGCCAGTTGTTTTCTGCTGTTTTATCAGCAGTGGATTTTTCCTCTTTCAGACTATTTTTATCCGCCTGAGTAATGGGCTTATGCATAGCGGCTGTTTCTGCATTGAGAAGTTGCCCAAATTGAGAAGAATGGTGACCGATCACGGCATTATTCAGAGTCGGTTGACTTTTATCCGTACCTTTGTCTGTGAGTTTTAAATCAGTAGGCAAAAGAGTGAGGTTCATTGTTTCATTCTCCGTTGTGCACCGCGTTGTGCGTACTCATCCATTTGTTTTTGCTCCATGCGATTTTGGTGTAACTTCAAATTATGCTCTGCCCGCTGTTGCAGAGTGTCGAAGGCGTTCAGGCGTTGCTGTTTTTCCTGCCATTGTGACATGGCTTGCTCAAGACGTTTTTTCCATTGATTGAGTTGTAATCTGTGCTGTTCAATGGCCATTTCCAGCGTTTTCATAAACTGCTGGTAATTTTGCCAGGTCGAGCAGGACATACCATTGCTAAGTGTGTTATTCAGACGGGTACGATACTCATCCTGATAATTCATTAACGCCGTGAGTTGTTGTTCCATTTGTTGATGACTTTGCCGAATCTGTGTAAGTTGCGATGCCGCTTTTTCTGCCGCATCTTGGGCAAGTTCACGCAAAGTTTTGAGAGGGGAGTGTTGTTGCATGTATTTCCTCGTTTTAATCACCAAACAGACGCGTTACTGAATGACATCAATAGTAAAGTTATATCGGCATCGTATCGATAAACGTTATACCCTTTGGCAAAAGTATTTTTCTGTTAATTTCCCCTGAGTAAAATATTATGTTGGCAATAATTGTTGAAGCTCAGTACAGGCCTTATCGTATTCGCTATGCTCGTCAATGCTTTGTTGCAGGAATTGGGACATATGAGGATAAAGCTCAATCGCTCTGTCAAGCAGGGGATCACTGCCTGTAGCATATGCGCCGACGTTAATCAAATCTCGGTTACGTTGATAGCTGGAAAGTAACTGTTTGAAATGTTGCACCCGCCGATAATGGGTATTGTCGATCAGCGCGGTCATGGCACGACTGATAGAAGCCTCAATATCAATAGCAGGATAATGCCCCGATTCCGCCAGTGAACGTGATAGTACGATATGACCATCCAGAATGGCTCGCGCCGCATCGGCAATCGGATCTTGCTGGTCATCACCTTCTGTCAACACGGTGTAAAATGCCGTAATGGAGCCACCATCACTGACACCATTTCCGGCTCTTTCCACCAGTGCCGGTAACTTGGCAAATACAGACGGGGGATAACCTTTAGTTGCCGGTGGTTCGCCGATAGCCAGCGCAATTTCACGCTGTGCCATGCTGTAACGGGTCAGGGAATCCATGATCAACAAGACATGTTTGCCTCTGTCGCGGAAATCTTCGGCGATGCGCGTGGCATAAGCGGCACCTTGCATCCTCAGCAAAGGTGAAACGTCGGCGGGAGCGGCAACAACGACTGAGCGGGATAATCCCTCCGTACCCAAAATATTTTCGATAAAGTCTTTAACTTCACGGCCACGCTCACCAATTAATCCCACAACGATCACATCGGCTTGGGTATAACGCGCCATCATACCAAGCAGCACACTTTTACCGACGCCGGAGCCGGCAAATAATCCCATACGTTGCCCACGGCCCACGGTCAGCAGGGCATTAATGGCACGGACGCCAACGTCCAATACATTGCTGATAGGGGTTCTTTGCAGGGGATTAAATGGCGTCGTTGTCAAAGGGGCACGATAACCTGTATCAGGGGCAGGTAAACCATCAAGTGGCCGGCCTGCACCATCCAGAACCCTGCCGAGTAATTCCGCTCCCAGAGGCAAACGGCGTCCGGCACCCGCCTCTTCGCCATAAGAACGGGCATAGACGCGAGCGCCCGGCACAATGCCTTCCAATTCTTCCAGTGGCATCAGCAACAGTTTTTCGCCATTGAAGCCGACGACTTCACTTTCAACCTCTTCAATGGCGTTGCCATTTTGGCGCTCGATCAGGCAGGTAGCGCCGAGGGGCATATGTAAGCCAATGGCTTCCAGTACCAAGCCTGTGGCGCGGGTCAGGCGTCCATAGCGACGTACTTTTGGGGTTTTTTCCAGTCGTTTCTCCAAGGAATCCAGCGTTGCCAGCCAGCGACCCAATCTTGCCGTCATCACAATTCTCCCGGTGCTGCCAGACGACACATTTCATGCCAGCGGGTAGCTAAACTGGCGTCCATATCCCCTTCATCGGCGCTGACTTTACAGCCGCCCGGATGCAGTTTGTTATCCGCAACTAAACGCCAGCCGTGTAGCGCCAAAACTTCCCCCAGTTGCTGTTCAACCAGCGGGATATTTTGTGGATGGATACGCAATTGGGGTTTGCCGCTGAACATAGGTTCTTGCTGGATAAATTCGCGGATTTGGTTCAGCAGGGCGGTGCCATCACAAACCGCAGGTTGCCCCAGAATATGGTGAGCCGCAGTCAATGCAAGTTGCATCAGGCGGGAAGCAATCACGGTATCCAACCCATCCAGTGAATGGCTAAAGTCCGTTAGCAAGGCTTTCCACTGATCAGTAATAACTTGCTGTTGTTGTCTGGTTTCCTGCAAACCTTGTTCCAGTCCGGCTTGGCGACCTTCCTGAACCCCTTGTTCATAGCCTTGTATCTGGCCTTCTGCAAAACCCTGTGCATGACCAGCATGACGCGCCTGCTCTTTTAGCTCGTCCAGTATTCTTGCTTGTTCCCGCAGCCGATCTTGTTCGCTTGGCTGTTGTTTCTCATCTATGGGTTCCAGTTTTGTTCGCAGAGTTTCCCACTGAGTCAATTCGCCCGGCTGCCACGGCCGCCAGTTGCCATTATTCGACTTATCAGACATAGGTATCATCACCACCGGTTAGGATCATTTCGCCACTTTCTGCCAGACGACGAACAACAAGCAGGATGGCTTTCTGTTCAGCTTCCACTTGAGACATCCGCACAGGGCCACGATTTGCCAAATCATCGCGCATGATTTCAGCCGCCCGCTGCGACATATTATTGAGGAAGTGATCGCGCAATGCCTGATCGCAACCTTTCAATGCCACCAGCAAGGAATCGGTGGTAATCTCCTGCAACAGACGCTGGATACTGCGATCGTCCACGCTGATAAGGTTTTCGAACAGGAACATCTCATCAATGATCTTCTGTGCCAGTTCGTTATCATAGGAACGAACGGCGTCAATGACACCTTCTTCCTGCTGGCTTTTCATCAAGTTGATGATTTCTGCCGCTGTACGAATACCCCCCATCTTGCTGCGTTTCAGGTTCTGACCATCCAGCAGGTTATTCAGGACTTCCGTCAATTCCGCTAACGCGGAGGGTTGGACACCACCAAAAGTAGCGATACGCAACATGACATCGTTACGCAGACGGTCATCAAACAGGGCGAGGATATCAGCGGCCTGACCCCGGCTCAGGTGAACCAGAATGGTGGCAATGATCTGCGGATGTTCATCGCGGATCATATCAGCTGCCATCTGTGGCTCCATAAAGTTAAGCGTTTCGATGCCGGTCGTGGTATCACGGGACTCCAGGATATCCTCAAGCAGGCTGGAAGCCCGCTCTTCCCCCAATGCCTTAATCAGTACGTTGCGCAGATAGTCGTTGGCGTTGATGCTGAGGGCTGTAAATTGTCCCGCATCTTCTTCAAACTCTGCCAGCACTTCAACCAGTTGTTGATTGGAGACTTGTTTCATCCCCGCCATCGCAACACTCAGTTGTTGTACTTCGCGGGAATTCAGGTGCTTGAACACCTCGGCCGCCTGATCTTCTCCCAGGGTCATTAACATGACGGCACTTCTTTCTGTTCCTGTCAGGCTCATTGTTCGTTACTCATCCATTGACGGATCACCAGCGCGACGACGCGAGGATCTTTTTCTGCAAGTTCGCGCAGACGCTGGCTTTGAAGCTCAACATTGACCCGCTGGCGAGCCATGTTACGGCGCATTTTTTCGTCCAATTCAGGACTGGTTTCTGTATGCTGTTTCAGTTGTTTCTTTTGTGCTTCCTGCGCCGCTTTTTCCGCAGCCCGTTTTTTAGCGATTTGTGGCACGACCATCTTACGCCACAGTAGCCATGCAACCAGTACCAACAGTAACCAACGACCGGCTTCTAACAGTTTTTCCAGCAGGGCAGGGTGCTGCCAGAACGGCAAAGGTTCTATCACTTCGGTGGTGTCATTGAACGGTGTGTTAACCACATTCAGGCTATCGCCACGGTCAGCAGAGAAGCCCATAGCTTCACGCGTCAATGCTTCGATTTGTGATAGCTGTTCTGGTGTCAGCGCTTGTGTTTCAGGGCCATTCTCTCCCTTCACGGTGGCATAGTTGACCACAACGGCAACCGAAAGGCGTTCCACTGCGCCAGCCTGCAATTGGGTATGACGAATGGTGCGATCTACTTCATAGTTAGTGGTTTCGTCATAACGGTTATTGCGGTTGTTGCTTAACATACGCTCGTAACTATTGTTTTTGTTAGCGTTACTGCGCTGTTGGTCAGTTTTTTCATCACCGTTGTTTTTGGCATTTGCGTTCGGTTTTTCGATTGGTGCACTCGGGGCAGCACTTGGCTGATTTGACAACGCACCCGGTACGCCACCGACTAATGGCCCGCCGCTTTGCTCGTTGGTGCTGCTCTGCTTAGAACGGACAGCAGCCTGATTCGGTGGCTGATTAGGTTTATATTCTTCAGCTGTTTCTTCGCGCCGGGAGAAATCAATTTGTGCAGTGACCTGAGCATGAACGTTGCTACGGCCAACCACAGGGGCCAGAATGGTTTCAATTCGATGTTGGAAACGGTTTTCCACTTCTTGGGTATATTTCAACTGAGTGGTATTCAAATCACGGCTGGTTGCATCGCTTTGTGTCAGTAAACGCCCAGATTGATCCACAATCGTGACATTGCTTGCCGGTAAGCCGGCAACACTACTGGAAACCATATGCACGATGGCATTGATTTGCCCTTCATCCAGCACCCGGCCTTGCAGCAATCCTACCGTCACCGAGGCTGAGGGCGATTTTTGTTCACGAACAAACAAAGACGGCTTAGGCAGCGCCAGATGGACACGGACGCTCTGGACTGGGCCAAGTGATTCCACGGTGCGAGCCAACTCACCTTCCAGCGCACGTTGGTAATTGACCTGCTCACTGAACTGGCTGATGCCGAATTTTTCTTTATCCAAGAGTTCGAAACCCGCAGTGCCCCCTTTGGGCAATCCTTGTTGTGCCAGTTTCAGACGTGTTTCATGCACCTTATCGGTAGGTATCATGAGCGCAGCGCCGTTCTCGGCAAAACGGTAAGGGATATTCATTTGGGTTAATTGCGTAACAATCTCGCCACCATCCTTATCGCTCAGATTGCTGTAAAGCACCCGATAGTCGGGGCTGCGCAACCAGAGAAACAGGGCGATAACAATAGCGATGGCAGCAGCGCCAGCAACTAATAACGGAACTTTTGGATCAGCTTTTATCCTGCTGATAATAGCGTTGAAGCCTTTATTTTGGTTTTCAACGTCGGTTGTTGCTGCACTCATAGACGATCCTTGCCTTGCTGGTCAACATGAATACTAAAAGCGTGGCGTAACAAAACAGACTCCCCATACGCAAGCGAAAAGATTCTTCCTATTATTAATCCCATCATTATTCGCTGTTCACACCTCTTTTAATGGCACAATAAGCTTCGAATTTTTACTTCAATTACCCGCTTTAGTTTAGAAAGGCTATGTTACGGTGGCAGTCGTGGAAAACTGTCAACCAGGCTACGGCTAATATGGCACTTAATCACATAATCAATAGGGTGATTTAACGCGAGGTTTTTATGTCAATTCCGGCAATTGAAGGTGTACTGCAACAGATGCAGGTTCAGGCGTTCCAAGCAGCAAACATTGCCAAACCCATGCCAATACAAGGCAGTTTTGCCAGCCAACTGACGACGGCAGTGGAAAAAATAAACCAAAACCGCTTGAGTGCGACGAAGCAGGCACAAGATTTCACCCTGGGCGTACCCGGTGTGGAGCTAAATGATGTTATGGTGAATATGCAAAAATCGAGCATTTCCCTGCAAATGGGTATCCAGGTAAGGAATAAGCTGGTGAGTGCCTATCACGAAATTATGAATATGCAGGTTTAGAAGTTTAACCAATTGATTTAAAATAAATATTTATTTTTCATTAATTGCTTGGGGCACATGTGGGGCAATTGCGAGTTTTTCATTTAGCAATTTAATTTGGTCATCGCTATTTTCACTCATCCACGCACCGTAAACACTGTGAACCATTTGTGATGAAACATGCCCCATTTGAGTTGCAATAAATGAAGGTTAGAAATAAACCAGAGTAATAATAACTCACTAATCGTTATTTATTTTGTGAAAGAATAATTTTTGATGTGAGCCTTGAGATTAAAAGTGGAGCAATATTTAACCATTTTTTAAGATCAAGGTTTTTTTGTTCTTGTATGTTGCTGGTTTTGTACAGTAATTATATTAACTCGTTATACTTTCTACTACTTTGAAAGGGTATCCTTGAAAAATAAAAGGACTCACGATATTAGCGTAAGTCCTTGTTAATTTTGGTGGGTCGTACAGGGTTCGAACTCCCGACCAATTGATTAAGAGTCAACGGCTCTACCGACTGAGCTAACGACCCAACGCGATTAATTATTCTCCAATGTTAACCGGGCGTCAATGGCCTATTATCCATTTTTTTACTAATTGAATAAAATACGCACAATAAATTCTTAACGAATTGGTCGAATTACAATCACTCTGTTTTTCATGTGAAATCCTTCTGTTAATGGCGCGGTTGTCTATGTCAAAATGTTCTATTAAACACAGCTTGAGGGTATTAAGACCATGCTGTGAGAATAAATTGGATACAACTATGGAAGAAAAAATACAACCCACTCACACGACTGAAACTGAAAGTTCGCACTTGCAGCGAAGTCTCACCAACCGACATATACAACTAATCGCAATTGGTGGTGCTATCGGTACTGGCCTGTTTATGGGATCAGGCAAAACAGTTTCTCTTGCGGGACCATCGATCATTTTTGTTTATATGATCATCGGTTTTATGCTGTTTTTTGTTATGCGGGCAATGGGAGAGTTATTACTTTCTAATTTGCACTATAAGTCGTTTAGCGATTTCTCTGCGGATTTACTAGGGCCGTGGGCCGGTTTTTTTGTCGGCTGGACTTATTGGTTCTGCTGGGTAATTACTGGTATAGCAGATATTGTTGCCATCACTGCTTATGTTGGATATTGGCTGCCTGGTTTTCCAGAATGGGGAACTTCGCTTTTGTGTGTTCTGGTATTGTTAACTCTGAATCTAGCGACAGTTAAGCTGTTTGGTGAACTGGAGTTTTGGTTTTCCATGATCAAAATTATTGCCATTATTGCCTTGATTGTGACAGGAGGCATTCTGATTGGCATCAACTTTAAATCACCAGCAGGGCATGTTGCAGCACTTGCTAATGTCTGGAATGATGGTGGTATGTTCCCTATGGGGCTAAGCGGATTTTTTGCCGGGTTCCAGATAGCGATATTCGCTTTTGTTGGGATTGAGTTGGTGGGAACTGCCGCAGCGGAAACTAAAAATCCGATGAAATCTTTACCAAAAGCGATTAATGCTATTCCTATCCGTATTATCACGTTTTATGTATTGGCTCTGATTGTCATTATGTCAGTTACACCGTGGCGAGCCGTCAGTGCGGATAAAAGTCCTTTCGTGGAATTGTTTATCTTGATCGGATTGCCTGCTGCTGCCAGCGTTGTTAACTTTGTGGTTTTGACTTCTGCGGCATCTTCGGCAAATAGTGGGGTTTTCTCTACTAGCCGGATGTTGTTCGGGCTGGCAAAAGAAGGAGATGCACCAAAGCAGTTTAGCCGTCTTTCCCGCCGTTCGGTTCCGGCATCAGGGTTGGTCTTTACATGTCTGTGCCTCTCTTTTGGGGTCATTTTGATCTATTTTATCCCCGATGTGATGCGGGTTTTTACTCTAGTGACAACCGTTTCTGCGATCCTGTTTATGTTTATTTGGAGCATGATCTTATGTTCTTATCTGGTTTATAGAAAGCATCGCCCAGAACTACATCTGGCTTCGGTGTACAAAATGCCATTTGGTATTGTAATGTCTTGGATATGCTTGGTTTTCTTTGCTTTTGTTTTGGTATTGCTTTCCTTGCAGCCAGATACCCGCCAGGCGTTAGTGGCTACACCAATTTGGTTTATTATTCTAATGATAGGGTTTCAGATTGTGAAAAAGCGTAAAACTCGCCTTGTTCATGAAGTAAAAAAATCCTGCTGATTAATTTTGGTGGCCCAAATATTGGGCCATTTTTCTCTTAAACAGGCAGGATCGTACCTTGATGGAATCTAAGCTGCCATTTATCAGTTGAAGATAATTGCCAAATTGATGAACGAAGTGCTTGATTGAATGGGTTGCCAGTTTGATCCATTTCATAAGACTGATAAGTTAATTTCTCTTGAGGACTTAAATATTTAACATGTTATTTTACTTCTATTTCAGTTAATTAATTTATTATCAGAATATTTATTAACTTGCTTTAACAGGCAATCCCATTGAGACGAATATAATCGGATGTTAAAGATTTATTCATCTTTAACATCTTAACATAATCTTAAACGGAAGCCTGGCCGATAGCAATTGATCAGACAGGAGTCCAAATTGAAATTAGATGGCTATCTTATCGCTTATCCAACCAAGTGTGCCGCTGTTGGTCATGCTGAATGTTATAGTATGCCCGATTGGTGTGACCGTCCTGAAAGTTTATCCTGATTTTGAAAAACCACCTCTGCCAGAAAATCTGCCACTTTCCGTATTCTGGGAGAATGGGCCAAATCAGATTGAATAACAAGCCAGATGGGTTTATCTATGCCTAAATCAGGCGAAATACACGTAAGCCCTGCGCCATTGGCTGCAATATGAGGCAGCACGGCTAATCCCAGGCCCGCAGTTGCTGCCGCAATTTGAGAACAAATCGAAGTTGTTGCGACTGAAAGTGAGCGTCCTTGTAAGACTTGTTTAAGCCAGTTAACGGAAGGAAATTGCGAGTACTCACTTGTCCAGCCAATAAAATGCGCATCGTTGTATTTACCTTTGAATATATCGGAGGGGCAGGTCGCTAAATAAGTTTCGCTGCCATACAGACCAAACCCCAAGGTTCCCAGTTGTCGGAGATTAACATGGCCTTGCTCCGGTCTGATGATACGAAGTGCTAAATCAGCATCACGGCGGTGAAGGTTTACTGTGTAATTATCCGTTGTGATTTCTAATGTCAGGTTTGGATGATTTTTTTGTAAGGTCGGCAAGTTGGGCATAATTAAATAATTGGATAATGTTTCGAGTGTTGCAAGGCGTACACTGCCTGCAATAGTTGCCCGTAGATCGGCCTCAAACAGAAATGAACTTGCTGCTATCTCCATGGCTTTGGCTTTTTCCAATAGTTCTGCGCCATCTTCTGTTAGTTGATAGCCTGTTTGATGCCGCAAAAATAATGGCATTCCGAAAGTATTTTCCAGACGTTCGATTTTTCTCGATACCGTTGCCACTCCAATACTAAGAAACTCAGCCGCTTTACTGATAGTCCCTGCTCGCGCGATTGCCAAGAATATTCGAATATCATCCCAAATAAGTGATTGCACGATTTGTTTTCCATTTCTGAAAATTTGATTACCAATTTTGCCTAAATATTTCAATTTTAAAAGGTGCCACAATGATTTTGTCAAGGATCACTTTGTTTAAGATAAATCAAGATAGGGTAATGAATATGAAAACAACCCCACAGTCAGCGATTGCACTGACGTTAATTGCAACATTCTTTTGGGGATCAAATTTTCAGATAACAAAATTTGCACTTACGAGTTTGCCTCCGTGGACAGCTTCTGTTGAGCGTTTTTTTTATGCAGTTATCTGTATTTTCATTTTTTTTGCATGGAAAGAGGGGATTCACAGCAAGGTTTTGAAACAAAACTGGTGGGCATTTATTATTCTTGGGGCGATTGGTGTGGCGGGATTTAATGGGGCATTTTTTGTTGGTCTGCAAAGTTCCAATCCAGTGACGGCGGCTTTGATTGTGGCAACGACGCCTATCTCTGCCAATATTCTGGAAGCGATGATAAATCGTCGGTTACCTGGATTGATGCGGGTTATTGGTATGGCAATCAGTTTGTTGGGGGTTGCTTTGGTTATTACCAACGGTGAATTGAATTTGGGAGGTGTCTCTCAGATAGTAGCCGGCGATATAATCATTTTTATGGGAAGTCTTGGTTGGTCAATTTACACAGTGGGAACACGGGTGTTTGTCAAAGATGCGACGCCATTGGCGACTACGAGCTGGACAATGCTTTTTGGTGCGATCATATTAGCGTTTATTGCGATTTTTGTGGAATCGCCAATAACTGCATTATCTTCGGGAACATTTGAAAGCCATTTGGCCTGTTTTTATATAGGTATTGGTGGTTCTACTGTTGCCTATCTTTTTTGGAATATGGGGGTTGCTATTCGTGGAGCAGGAAAAACGGCGGTATTTTTTAACTTGGTTCCCATGTTTGCACTCATGATACAGCTAATGATGGGAAATATTCCCAGCTTGCCACAACTAATCGGCGTTGTTATCACTATTGTGGGGGTGCTCTTGGGGCAGGGAATATTGAGTAATGTCCGGTTCATGAACATTGATAAAAATAAAAACTAACATACAATCACCATGGTAACTAATTTATTAGTGGAGATCTGATATGGAAAAATTTACTGATAAATTAATTAGCTTTGACCGATTTCTTTTACGGATACTGCGCTTTCTTTTGCATGCATTCATTATCTTTCTGATCGGCATTATTCCTGGTGTACTGGGTTTTTTCTTGATCGAAAGCCATGCTATTCCTGATGCAATACTAAATTCAGTTTCAATGATTGGAACACAAAACTTGCATATTGAACCCGTCAGTACTCTGGGGAAATATTTTGCTGCCGTTTATGGACTATTCCTTCAGGCTATCTTTTTTATCGCAGTAGGTATGGTGGTGACGCCTTTTGTCCACAGAATATTGCATAGCTGGCACATAGATGATGATGAAGAGGAGGATAACGAAGATGTGAAAAAATAAATAACTTAATTTTCTGCTATCAAGCCATAATTTGATGTTTCCAAAACTTATTTGTATGGTTAAAAATTAGAGGATCATTGTAGTGAATAGGGTATTTTTGATGAAATATAGTGGTAGATTTACTCAATCTCAGATATAAGATTTTTCCCTATAAATTTATTATAGATAGAGAGTTAAATGATGAATAAAGGTCATTGTTTATGCGGTGCGGTGAGTGTAAAAACCAATCAAGGTATTGGAGATATTAACGTATGCCACTGTAAAAATTGCCAAAAATGGAATGGAGGTCCATTTTTATCTGTGGACTGTAAGGATGACCTAAAAATAGAAGGAGCTGAAAATATTTCAACATATTCGTCATCCGAATGGGCAGAACGCGCTTTCTGTAACAGGTGCGGCACACATCTTTTTTACCACCTGCATCAACCAAGCGCTTATTATGTTCCAGTTGCATTGTTTGATAATAGTAATAAAAGTAAATTATCTCGCCAAATTTATGTGGACAACAAGCCAGCATATTATAACTTTGTTGAAAAAACCCCTATGCTGACTAAAGCAGATATCCTTAACTTATTTAAATAATTATTGCAGTATGGGGGAAAATATCATCCTCATATTGTTCTGGATTGCTATGAATAATATAGAGATATGTTTTTAAGAAATATTAAACGAAATCAATTGGCTATATGCTTGATAAACTTCAAGTTGCAATCCGCAAGACGACGTGAAGCCTTATATTTCCCCACTGCGCGGGGAAATATAACACGCATCTTGAAGTTGGATTGGTATATATTTATTACATTTCATTGATATGTAACAATTTTCTTTCTGTTTTGCGCTAATGTGAGTATAATCTGTTATCTTTTGTTAATTTATCTTATGAAAATCATAAAGATAAATTCAGCGTGTTCGTTTCGTTTTGGGATTTATTAATTTTATCATTATAGTGGATATTACGTTAGTGGAGATGTTGTTTGATTAATGTTTTATTAGTTGATGACCATGAACTGGTGCGCATTGGTGTGAAAGGCGTCCTTGATGATGTAAAAGGGATAAAAGTCGTAGGGGAAGCCAGTAGTGGAGAAGATGCAGTCAGATGGTGTAGATCAAACAGCACGGATATTGTCATGATGGATATGGGAATGCCCGGAATAGGAGGGTTGGAGGCGGCTAAAAAAATCATCCGTTATTCACCTGATACACGGGTGATTATGCTAACTATCCATACTGAAAGTTCTTTGCCCACAAAAGTGATGCAAGCAGGGATTAGGGGATATTTGAGCAAGGCTGCCGCTCCTCAGGATATGATCAATGCAATTCGGGCGGTTTATGCAGGCCAGCGTTACATTTCCTCGGACATTGCCCAGCAGATGGCACTCAACCAGTTATCACCCCCAAAAGAAAACCCGTTGGATGAACTTTCGGATCGGGAATTGCAGATCATGACAATGATAACTCAGGGGCGTAAAGTTAATGAGATTTCTGAGTTGCTTAATCTGAGTCCAAAAACAGTGAATAGTTACCGCTATAGGATGTTCAGTAAACTAAATATCAAAGGTGATGTAGAATTGACCCATATGGCAATACGCTGTGGATTGTTTGATGCGCAGAATATGGTAACTCACAGTGGGTAATAAGATTTGATGGGTGATCAGTCATGGCGGAACTATTTAATTCAAAGGCATTTTTAAAAACAGTTACCAGTCAGCCGGGTGTCTACCGCATGTATGATATCGCTGGCACCGTGATCTATGTCGGTAAAGCTAAGGATCTAAAAAAACGGTTATCGAGCTATTTTAGGGCACAAGTTAGTAGTCGCAAAACTGAATCATTAGTGAAAAATATCGTCCAGATAGATGTCACCGTTACCCACACAGAGACAGAGGCGCTCCTGCTCGAACATAACTACATCAAACTGTATCAGCCTCGCTACAATGTATTACTGAGAGATGATAAATCTTATCCTTATATTTTCTTGAGTAGTGATATCCATCCCCGTTTAACCTTATATCGTGGAGCCAGGCATGCGAAAGGAGAATACTTCGGCCCATTCCCCAATTCTCATGCAATACGTGACACTTTAGCTTTATTGCAGAAACTATTTCCTATTCGCCAATGTGAAGACAATGTGTATCGCAATCGTTCAAGACCTTGTTTGCAATATCAGATTGGGCACTGCCTCGCCCCTTGTGTTAAGGGATTTGTAACAGATGAAGAATATCTGCAGCAAGTTGAATACGTCCGTTTGTTTTTGGCGGGGAAAGATCAGCAAGTATTGGATGAGCTGGTTACAAAAATGGAAAAAGCGAGTCAACAGCTTAAGTTTGAAGAGGCTGCCCGTTATCGCGATCAGATCCAGGCAGTACGGCAAGTTACGGAACGACAATTTGTTTCTGGAGAAGGTGATGATCTTGATGTTATTAGCGTTGCTTTTGAGGCGGGAATGGCCTGTGTGCATGTCTTATTTATCCGTCAGGGCAAGATATTGGGCAGCCGCAGTTATTATCCCAAAATTCTGGTTGATACGAAATTAGATGAAGTAGTGCAAACTTTCCTTGGTCAATTTTATCTTCAGGGAAGCCAAAACAGGACATTGCCGACAGAAATTTTGTTGGATTTTGCATTACCTGAAAAAGAACTATTGGAAAAATCACTTGCTGAAATATCGGGCAGAAAAATCTATATCCAGGCACGGCCAAGAGGTGACAGAGCGCGTTACTTAAAATTAGCACGTACTAATGCCGCTACCGCTTTGCTTACCAAACTTTCCCAACAATCGACAATTCATCAGCGATTAGAATCACTGACCGCATTTATCGGCCTTGAAAAAATCCAACGTATGGAATGTTTTGACATCAGTCACACGATGGGAGAACAAACTGTTGCATCATGTGTTGTTTTTGATGCTAATGGCCCGGTTCGTGCAGAATATCGACGCTATAATATTACAGGTATTACTCCAGGGGATGATTATGCTGCGATGAGCCAAGTCCTGCGTCGTCGATATAGCAAAGCTATCGATCAGACAAAAATCCCGGACATTATCTTTATTGACGGTGGAAAAGGGCAGCTTGCGCGTGCGATTGAAGTTTTCGATTCTTTGAAGGTTGAATGGAATAAAAAGTATCCTAAGCTAATTGGTGTTGCGAAAGGCAGTGATCGTAAGGCTGGGCTAGAAACCCTATTCTTTGCAGCGGAAGGGGAGGGGATAGCACTTCCTCCTGATTCACCTGCGTTACACGTTATTCAACATATTCGTGATGAATCTCACAACCATGCCATTACAGGACATCGTCAGCGCCGGGAAAAAGTGAAAAAGACCAGTACATTGGAATCGATTGATGGTATAGGGCCGAAACGTAGACAAATGTTACTTAAATATATGGGAGGATTACAACCTTTACGCAACGCAAGTGTAGAAGAGATCGCAAAAGTACCTTCTATTTCTTATGCATTGGCAGAAAAAATCTATAATGCGTTGAAACACTAGAAGTATTGATGCACCATACTGATAAACTTAACTTGGCCAGATAGTTACTAAGCATTATGCAATTAAATATTCCAACATGGCTTACTCTATTTCGTATTGCCTTAATCCCATTCTTTGTTTTGGCATTTTACTTGCCATTCCAATGGGCACCGATGGCATGTGCCATTATCTTTATTATTGCTGCTGCAACAGATTGGTTTGATGGTTTTCTTGCTCGTTTGTGGAAGCAGACAACGCGTTTTGGCGCATTTCTTGATCCGGTGGCGGATAAAGTGATGGTGGCTACTGCGCTGGTACTGATTGCAGAACATTACCATACGTGGTGGATCACGCTGCCTGCTGCAACGATGATTGCCCGTGAGATCATTATATCCTCCCTGCGTGAGTGGATGGCGGAATTGGGAAAACGCAGTAGCGTCGCTGTTTCTTGGATGGGAAAAATAAAAACGACAGCACAAATGGCGGCATTGGTTGCCTTATTATGGCGTCCTTGCATTGAACTCGAAGTGGGAGGATTCATCCTATTATATGCTGCTGCGGTCTTGACATTCTGGTCAATGTTTCAATATTTGAGCGCCGCATGGGATGATTTGCGTGAAAGTTGATCCAAATGACGCAAAAAACATCGAACGAACGCGTTTTATAAATAATTGTGTTGACTCATTTTGTGAAGTAAGTAGAATGCATCGCATCGGACGGCGCATGAAATTTACGAAACAAGTTAAGTAAATCAAGCAGTTCGAAGAAAGGCGGGAATAGCTCAGTTGGTAGAGCACGACCTTGCCAAGGTCGGGGTCGCGAGTTCGAGTCTCGTTTCCCGCTCCAAAAAAGGCGCGTTGGCAGAGTGGCCATGCAGCGGATTGCAAATCCGTTCACCTCGGTTCGACTCCGGGACGCGCCTCCAAATTAAGCCCAGGTGGTGAAATCGGTAGACACAAGGGATTTAAAATCCCTCGGCTGTAAGGCTGTGCGGGTTCAAGTCCCGCCCTGGGCACCAAATAAAAACTTGATGCGAAACATCGAGTTAGAGTCAGAAAAGGCCACCTTTACGGTGGCTTTTTTGCTTTCTGCGATTGTATTAAATTTCGAAATTGGCAGCAGATTGGCAGCACTTTGGCAACGCTGTTTATTTATACAATATCATTTAGCCCCGCCTTTTGCCCTTGATAACGCCTGATTTTTCCTATTTTTAAAAAAATTCCATTGAATAAAAAACCATTAAATTTGAATAATTATTAATCAATGTGATTTTATCGTATTCAACAGAAAAGTGGCGACGGAATGGCGACGTAAAAAAAGCCTCACTGTCGAGGCTCTTTTTATTATTCAGGGATTATCAAAACACATTACCGTTTGTTGACCATTCGTAGGGTGGGGCTGGGCGAATTCAATCAAGTTGGGTTTAGCCACCCAACGGACAAAGGTTTCATGACTGACGAATGTGGCACCACAATTGATATTCTGGCACTGGTTGTAACGTTCTTTGGTTTCGGCGGTGTGTTCAAAACTGCTGCGAGTGTGTGCAACATGATGGCAAAGGGGGCATTTCATCATAATATGAGGTGCCTTATTGAAAATGACTGCCAGCTTTGTTAGGCAATAGCGTGATTATAGCAAATCAAGCGCCCATGTCAGCATCCGAAATTTTCACTTCCAGTTCTAACGATGATGTTAACCCACTGTCATTTAAGGTATGCGTCACCGTGACCAATGTCCAGTCTGCCTGGTCAATCTGCGGTTTAAAACCGATCACCCGAACTTTCATTTCAGGGAACAGCTCCGGCCGTCCTTTCGCCAGTTGAATGGAAAACGACGCTACACCACGCTGGATTTTTTCCCATTCCGCTTTTGCGGCACGCTCAGCCGTTGATCTATAGGCATAGGTGTGTTTCAACACCAACACATTTCCCTCACTGCCGACCAGATATTCTCCCTGTTTTTCCTCTTTTTTCGGCTGGCTGGTCTTGTGGGATTGACGCCGCTTGCGCTTAACAGTGACCTGCTCTTTTTTCTGTGGCTCACGGGTATTCAGCCAACTGGCCGATACACCGGTATAGGCGCTGCGGTCTGCCAGCGAGAACCGGTAGCTATCCCCCGACTGACGGGTAATCATAACCACTGGCAACGGGCGGCCACTCACTGTCTGGTTTTGCCCCCGCCGCATAAACAACAGGTAACCGTTTTTAACCGCGGCAATAGCTCCCTCCTGTTTGGCCAGCCGGGTTAAAAAGCTGCCGTCGGATTCGTTGGTCTGATCAATATGCTTTATTGCGATAGCGGCCAGTATTTCTTCCACTTCCGGCTTGAGGTTGTTACGCGTGGCAATAGTGCGCACAATATCGCTAATGGTTTTTTGGTGGTAGGACAACTCACGGCTGATATTCAGGGTCGCCCGAAAATCAGCACTGCGGGCACGAACCGTCACTTTATCCGGTGGGCCGCTGTATTCGATTTCATCCACAATAAACTTGCCCTTATGGATAAGTGCTTCGCCCTGCCAGCCCAGATGCAGGGAAAGCTCTGTGCCACGGGGTGGCAACGATAACAGGCCGTCACTGTCATCCAGCTCAATATCGAGCTGATCTGCCTCAAAGCCGCGGTTATCGGTCAGGCTCAGGGAAATCAACCTGTCCTGGATACGGGCATTGATATTGCTGTCACCCGCACTCAGCACATAGACAGGCGAGTTAGCGTTGCCGGTTACCCAGTCCAGCTTTGGTAATGATATCATGGGAATAATCCTGTAATTTTATCGGTAGCCGCTGTTTTAATGCTGCCTAATATATCGGTCGCACTGATTTTCAGGTCGTTCAGTTGCGTACCCAGATCCCCGAACATTTTTCCCAGATTTTCATCCACACGACGCAAGGTGACGGTAAAGTCGATTTTTTTAGCGGCCCCGTCGGCAAAGAATTCCGTTTTGGTCTGATCCAGGCTCTCGATAATAAACATGCCGTAAATGGTGCCCTGACCATCCAGAAATGACCAGGCTTTGCCACTGTCAGCCATCAGTTGTAACGCCAGCAGCGATAACCGGCCCCCCGTGATTTCCGGGTATAACGAACCGGATAAGGTGATGGTGTCATTGTTTGGCCCGATAAACTGGAAGGCGGGGCGGGCACCAATCCGGTTATTGAAGCCGTAGCGCCAAGACTGCTGGTGTTGCAGGCTCTGGTAGGGGGTGGTTTTCAGCATAAAAACAAATAAACCCAGGGCGGCCATCATCGTTAATACTCCTCTCTGTCAGCAAAGGCGCTGCGGGCGCGGGCACGTTGTTGTTGTTCACGGCGATCCATTTCACGGGCAACCGCCTGAGCGATATCCTGCGCCGATTGGGCCGGTGTGGGGTGAATATGGATTTCACAGGCAGGACGCTCACTGCGTTGATGTTGATTTATCACCGTGACCCCTGCGCTCTGGTATTGGGCGGCCGGCAGACTGTAGGGATGCAACGGGGCTTGTTGGGCGCTGACCGTGGATGCGCCCATCGACAGCGCGGCAGCGGCCATGCGGGCCAGTGTCGCCGTTTGCCGGCGGCTGGTCACGCGGGCTGGGCCGTTTATCAGCTCAGGGCCGTATTCACCGACCAGGCCAAATTTCCCCGCCGGAATATAACCGCCGGTATCATGGGCACCGGAAAAGGCGGCGAGGGGGTTAGCGTGGGGGCGGGTGGCGTCGTTATAGGCATCCAGTGCTTGTTTCACGCCCGACTTTTGCGTCTGTTCTTTCACAAAATCCGGTGTTACTGCGTCCTTAATTTGTGCCCCCAGCTCAGTGACATTTTGTTTTAACGCTTTCCATTTTTCTTTAATGCCGTTGATCAGTTTTTCAATCATATCGGCACCGAATTTTTTAAACCGCCCCGGCAGTTTCTTGGCGTTCTCGACAATTTCATGCCATTTATTCGAAATGTACGTTTTGATGGTGTCCCATCGGGCTAAAATGTCGGCCTTAATTTCGGCCCACTTGCTCAGGATCTTTTGTTTAATGCTGGCCCATGCCGTAGAAACGTAGTTTGAAATGTTATCCCACAATTTTTTAAACCACGGCCCCAGCTTGTCCCAGTTTTTCCAAATCAGATAGGCGCCCAGAGCAATCAGGCCAATGATCAATAACAAGGGGTTCGTCAGCACCAACACCCGTAACCACGACAGCACCTTACCGACAGCAGAAAAGGCCTTCCCAAGTTTCAGGACAGAACCGGCTCCCTTGATACCCAGCACGCTCAGACTAAACTTAACGACAGCTAACGGCCCTAACAATGCGGCTAAGGCCAACGTAATCGCCCCAAAGGCTGTTAAGATAACGCCCACTCCAATGGCAATCATGGCTAATTTTTTAGTCAATTCGGGGTTAGCCTTAGCCCATTCACCGATGGAACGCATAATATCGGTGGCTTTCTGAAAAATATCCCTTAACGGCTCCCTGACTGAATCATATAAAGTAATTCCAACATCTTCCCAGGCTGAACGCAGGTTTTTGATATCCCCATCCATATTGTCGGCTTTCGCTTTAGCCACCTGACTGGCCGTATTATCCTGCTCATGAATTTTTTTGATATATGCATCAATACGTTTTTCAGGATCTATCTCGCCTTGCTTATCCAGTAGTTCAAGCATGGCGGATGAGGCTTCAACCCCAAAAATATCTTTAACAAACGCAATTTTCTTCGCATTACCGACGCCACCAATGCCCCGTTTTTTAAAAGCAGATTCCAAATCAGACAGTATCTTCGGCATGGCCCGCATTTTTCCACTGCTGTCCGCAATAGTAACATTCAATGCATCGAGCGCCTTCTTGGCCGCTTTGGGCTGAGCAGCCAGACGCAACAGCGCCATTCTTAACGAGGTTCCTGCCTGCGAACCTTGTATCCCCACATTCCCTAATAGCCCAACAGAAGCTACCACCGACTCAAAATCCTGACCTGCTGACTGGGCAGCCGGGCCAACATATTTCATGGTTTCCCCCAACATACGTAAATCAGTGTTAGAGGTGGTAAAACCGTAAGTCAGGACATCCGCAACTCGTTTCATTTCATCGGCGGGAATTTTGTAAGCACTCTGGATATTGGAGGCAATATCAGCCACCTCAGCCAGTGAGTCATTCATACCCGCCGCTTTTGCTAAGTCCAACATGGCAGGCATAGACTTTTGAATCTTGTCAGGGTCATAACCTGCCATTGCCAGAAATCCCATTCCGCCTGCGACATCATTCGCCGTAAAACTGGTTGTTGCCCCTAAATGCCGTGCCTGCTCCCGTAATACTTTTAATTGTGGATCGTTCTTATCTAGACGGGTTAACGCCTGTACATTCGACATTCCCACTTCAAAATCATAACCCGGCAGCATTACCCGCTTGGTACCCAAAAGCGCGGCAGCACCTGTAGCTATAACTGTGGCACCTGTCCCTGCCATCTGATTGCGCACATCTTTCATTTTCTGATGGCGAGAACGAGCTGCCGCCAGTCGTTTTTCCTGTTGACTCAACCGTTCCAGTTGCTGCTGTTGTTGCTGGAGTGCATTGGTTGTGCGACTGATATCGGCATGGATGCGCCGCTGCGCCTGCCCAAGCTGGTTGGTAGCAATCCCGCTGGCGCGCAAGGCATCGCGCTGGCGTTGCAGAGACTGGCTTAAGGCTTGGGTTTTTTCCTTGAGTTGGGCAGCGGCATTGGTGGCTTGCTGGAGTTGGCGGACTTGGGCTTGTGTCGGGCTGGCGCTGGTATTGAGGGTACGGCTCAGTGCCGCTACGCGTTCAGTCGCGCTGCGGTAAGCCTGCTGGGTTTCTGTCAGTTGGCGCTTGGTCTTGCGGAAACCATCAATCCTGCCGGCCTGCTGGTTCAGATCCCGCAATTGCTGGCGGGACTGTTTGAGGGTCTCCGCCAGCCGTTTATTGGCTGCCTGCGCACCTTTAAAGGGCCGCGTCAGTTTATCCACGGCGCTTAAGATCACTTGCAGGCGTAAATTTCGGTCACTCATCGGCACCACTCCGCTTCATTGCCCGGTAACGCCATTCCAGCAGCTCCGGCAGGGGCATGTCAGCGGTTACGGCAGGCGACCAGTGAAAGACGGTGGCAATGTCTGCCACCAGTTCATCAACGGTTAGTTGGTCTGGAAATCGGACTTCACCGACTTCGGCAGCAAAAAACTGACCACCTCGATACTCAGGTTAATCAGGTCGCCCGGTGACATCAGCAGCAAATCGCCTTTGGTCAACGCCGGCGCGGTGACGCGGGGTAACACCAGCATCATGGAGTCTACGTCCATCTCCATCAGGGCTTGCAGGCGGGCACCGCGCAGGGCACCACTGTTAGGCTTGCGCACAATCACGTCCGTAATGGTGGTAGCACCCCGTATAATCGGCTCTTCCAGTGTGACGGAGGCCTGTTCAGGCAGGGTAACAGGGGTTTGTTCGGTCATGATAAAAGCTCCTCAGATGAAAAAGGTTAATATTTACAGGCCAATAGCACGGCGATGCGCTTCGAGACGGTCAACGCCGCCGACGATTTCCACCATATTTACGGTGTCGATTTCGACCAGCACTTCCCCGTCCCACGTCAGTTTAAAGTAAGTATTTTTGGCGCTGACCTTAGTCTGGGTGTTGTCACCCTGTTTGTAGCTGCCGTGGTCAAATTCGGAAAATCGCCCGCGCATGACGACCTCGATGGCAATCACTTCGCCGGTATCGTCACGCTGGAAAGAGCCATTGAAACGCAGGGCCACGCCATCGACTTTATCAATGCCCCACTGTTTGTAGAGCTGGGCGTCAACCCCGCCTAACGTAAATTCGGCATCCAGTGCGCCGTCATCCAGCCCCAAATCGACGTTCGCCGTGCCGGGCATTCCGCCGCCGCGATAGGCTTCGAGCTTGCGACCCAGTTTGGGTAACGTCAGTTCTTCGACAATCCCAACGTAATTGTTGCCGTCATTGAAGAGGTTTAAGTATTTCAGTTTGCGTGGTAATGCCATATGCAGCCCCTTAGCTGTTAATGCTGTTGGCGAAGTTCATCAGGTACTGGTCAGTAATGCGCTGGCGCAGCAGCAGGTTTTCCAGTGGCGGCACCGGGGTGTAGTTATAGTCGATATAGAGCTTGCCGGCTTTCAGGGTGTCCTTGCTGTTGGCGCTTTCGTCATACCAGCATTGGCCGTCAATCAGGTAGCCGTTAGATTTGAGTTCACGCAGCTTGGCGTTGATGCCTTCGATAATGTCACGCACCAGCGAGGGCGTCAGCGGTTTATCGATAGCCCACATATGAGCCTCGGCCATCGTGTCAGCCAGCACCTGGGCGGTGCGGGTGTAGCTTTCAAACTGGAACAGCGGATCATCGGAGCAGGTGCGGGAACCCCAGAAACGAAATCCGTCTTTGCGGATCAGCGTGGTCACGTCGTTCTGGTTGAGCAGGTTGGCGTCGGTGGCGACGTCCTGTAAATCCCAGAAGACATCCGCTGAAATGCCGGTCACCCCATTGACGCCCACGTTGGACAGGGTTTTGTGCCAGCCGGTTTCCTCGTCGATTTTCGCCCGCAAGCCTAATGCCCGTGCTGTGGCATAAGCAACAGCTTCACGGCTGATCACGGTATCCCAGCTCAGGAAGTCCGGCCAAATCAGCATCAGCTCACGATACTTGAAGTTTTTACGATAGTTGATAACTTCTTCGATTTTTTTGCAGCCATAAGCGCTCACATACGCCATGGCTTTCAGTTTCTCGGCAATGCCGGCCAGCGCCTCGGCCACGGGCTGGGTATCGTGACCGGGCACACCGAGAATACGCGGCTTAACACCCAGCTGACCTTGTGCGGCCAATAACGCCTGCATGCCGGTTTTTTTGCCCTCATCGGTGACGCGGCCAATGATATTGGACGTGGTTTCGGCTTCGGTTTCGCCCTGGGCGACACGCACCACTACGGTTACGGGTTTGGCCTGATCGGCAATCGCCCGCAAGGCATGGAATAGCGTTCCGGTTTCGCCGGCCTTGCCGCTGGCGGTAAGGACATCGGTTAACAAGACCGGAGTGTTTAGGGGAAAGGTATTGGGGTCAGCATCATCCCCCGTACAGACCATGCCGACAATGGCAGTGCTGACGGTGGTAATGGTGCGGGTGCCTGCGTTGATTTCCTGCACGCGCACGCCGTGATGATAATCTTGGGCCATAGCGAAAAACTCCTGCTTAAGTGATTTCGTTATGGTGGTCGGCTTTACAATAAAATGCAGGTGATTGGGGTTGTGTGAGGGCTGGTACAAATCAGGTGAATCATTAATGAGGGGATCGCCCCCTATAATGAATGCACAATGCAAAAAAATATACCTAATTAAAATACATCATCATGGGCGGCCGTGCCTGCATGTAGTGCGCCGCGTGAATTGAAAAACTGTTTCATTTAAATCGCAAAAAATTATATTACGGTGTTTTTATCAAACACGCGGCATATTTAGATTGTTTTTTACCCATCAACGCCGATGTTCCTCCAAACTCACATTTTGTACATTTATTGAACTGAAAATTTATTTAATTTCAACCCGTTCAATAGTCAGTTACCCGTTTCTGCTGCCCAAATCCACCCAGTGCGTAATTCTAGAAAACCTCGGTTTGGCGGAAACAGTGGAGCTGGCGAAAAATGCCCTGTCCAAATCTCAGAATG
>NZ_LDNM01000169.1 GCF_001028135.1 Xenorhabdus griffiniae | reverse complement strand
CTTAAAGTTATAAAGGAGCGGCTATGTCATTTCAACTCATCATAAAAGTCGAGCATCGCGTTACATTTAGATATAAATAAAATAATAAACAATTGGTCACTATCATTATCCTTGATAAATCAAATGTATCATAAGTTTTAAATAGTGAAGATGATTTATTATTTATACATAAGCGGGAATTCACATAATAAGTGTAACGCTCGAAAGGAAATTTGGGCAGAGTTAGCTACTGATCATAAAAGGGTCGGTAACTCACTTGCTGCTGACAGCCTATTCAGAATCTTTTTCAAACGTGACTATTTTTCCTGTATCCTATCGGAATGAGAAAAGCCTATATTAGTGATATCAGTCGAGACGTTTTTCAGGAAATTGAACCCTTGTTGCTCAGCAGTCGAAAACGCACACGTCCCCGAAAAGTCGATGTGTATGACGTGTTTTGCGCACTGCTGTACCTACTCAAGAGTGGTTGCCAGTGGGATATGCTGCCCAGTGATTTCCCCAGTAAGAGTACCGTGTACTACTATTTCAAACTTTGGAAAGAGAGACCGTCAGAAACGGAGCCAAGCCTGCTGGAGCAGGCGTTAAAAAAATGCGGTTGGCGAGGCCCGCATCAGCCATGGTCGGAACGACAACACCACTTTCGTGATCATTGATGCGCAAAGCGTTAAGAACGGATACGGCCCGTGAAAAAGGCTATGATGCAGGTAAAAAGATTTCTGGCATCAAACGACACATCGCGGTAGATACGCAGGGTTTACCTCATGCAATTACAGTAACAACGGCCAATATCACGGACAGAAAAGGCGCTTTGATGGCATTTACCCAGCACAAGAAGTCGCTTTCCTGCGTGAAGAGTGTGTTAGCCGATGGCGGTTATACCGGAGAAACCTTCGCGGAGAGTGTGCATCATATATTGGGCGCGACGGTCGAAATAGCCAAACGCAGTGAACTCCATATTTTCAAGGTGATACCCAAGCGGTGGGTCGTCGAACGTTCATTTGGTTGGCTAGAAAAATGTCGACGATTGTGGAAGAACGGTGAGAGGCATTTGAATACCCGCCTTCAGTTCGTCAATCTCGCATTCCTTGTCGTGCTGTTGCATAGAAAAAATACTGAATAAGCTCTAAGCCAGCCATACAGCGTAAAAGCAAACGTACTGGTAAAACCCAACCCAGAGATCAAACTTTTCTCCTAAGCTGTATTCAGATAACCCTTTGAGTTAATTTCCTGCATAGTACAGGTATTCCGGTTCTGAGCAGGAATTATGGCATATCAAAGGGTTAAAATGGCGTTCAAATCCCAATGGTTGCTGTAGATGGTCAAGATTTTGACCATCACAAATTGTGATATCCCATCTTGGGTATAGAGGAAATCACAACACCTTTTAACAGTGCAAAGCCCAAATTCGGGCTTAAGTGGTAACTCATTGATATCTAGTCACAAGCTTGATCTTTCATTCTGCTTATTCGTTCTTTTATTTAAAGGTAGTCAGGAACTGTAGTTAAAGGAATTAAAAAATTAACAAACTTGAGTGTTTTTACGGCAACGGCATCACAAAAACATTCAAAATCAATCGCCGCATTGATTTTGTGGATCAAATAGCCTGTATACTCGATAAACTTCAAGTTGTAATCCGCAATACGACGCAAGGCCTTATATTTCCCCGCTGCACGGGGAAATATAACACGCATCTTGAAGTTGGATTGGTATAGTCTCGACTATGTGTGAGGAATTTGCTCAGTGATGTTAAAGAATGGTCTTAATTTAGCTATAATGAAATCAACTTTAAATGGTAGAAGTTTTAATTCTGACAATACCCTATGAAAATAGCCATACTACGTCGAAATGGACTGGGTGATCTCATCAGGGCGAGAGCGTGAACTTTTTGTTAAAAAATTTCAGGTTTGACGAATAAGAAAAAATATAATTTCATACTTCTTTTTTCGGGAAGTATTCTTATGAGTATCGATGCTTTTTCTCGGTATTTCAGTACATTAACAGACCCCCGCCAGTCGTCTAAGATCAGTTATCCTTTGTTTGATGTCCTTTTTTTGTCGATTACAGCCATCATCGCCGGTGCAGAAGGATGGGAAGATATTGAAGATTTCGGCGAAACGTACCTAGACTGGTATCAAAAAAAAAACCTTTTTCCGAATGGAATACCGGGACATGATGCTATCGCTCGCCTGATTTCTCGGCTCAATCCCGTTGAGTTTCAGCACTATTTTATTCATTGGGTTCAATGGGTTAACGAACGCTCAGAAGGGAAAATTATCGCCATTGACGGAAAAACGTTGCGGGGAACTTATGATGGCAAGAATCGGCAGTCGATGCTCCACATGGTGAGTGCGTTTGCCACCCAGAACGGCATAGTGATGGGACAACTGAAGACAGACAAAAAGTCCAATGAAATCATTGCGATCCCAAAATTACTCCGCTTGCTGGATATCACAGATTGCCTGATAACAATTGATGCGATGGGATGCCAAACGAAGATTGCGGAACAAATTGTGCAGCAGGAAGGTGACTATCTTCTGGCGGTGAAAGGGGATCAGGAGACGTTGTATCGCGCGGTTAAGAAGGCGTTGTCAGCCCAAGTTTCTGCCGTGAGTCATGCCGAAAATATCACGATAGAACAAGGATATGGTCGTATAGAAGCCCGTGAATATCATGTGTTACCCGCCCAAGCGCTGTCTCAACAATTTCCAGAATGGAAAAACTTAAAAACTGTGGGCGTGGCAATTGGATATCGAATTGATAATAAAGGAAAATAATCGCTTGATTATCGTTATTACATCAGTTCAGCGGAACTGAGCACCGACAAATTTGCCGCCGCTGTCAGGGGACACTGGGGGATCGAAACCCGATTACATTGGGTTCTTGATGCCACGATGGGAGAAGATGCTTGCCTTATCCACCAGGAAGAATCGGCTGAAATATTGGGATGTATGCGTCACATCAGTGTCAATATGTTGCGGGCAGAGACAACCAAAAAAGCCAGTATTCGCCGAAAACAACGGTTTGCGAGCATGGATATTAACTATTTGGATAAGGTATTAGTTGCAGGGTTTAAGGCGTTGGGCAAGAAGTGAACATTCACGCTCTTGCCCTGGTGATCTCATTTGTACTCAGCCATTAATAAAGTTTTTACAAAAAACTTACCCCAACGCAGAGATCAACTTATTTATAGATTCTGGCAATACTGAACTCGCTTATTATTTGTGCCCTGAAATCAAGATCCACATCCTCCCTAGAGGCAATAAATACCTATCTATTATCAAAACTGCATTAGCATTTCGTCGAAAAAATTTTGAGATTGCTATATCAACCAAACCTACACCTATGAAGCTAAATAATCTATTCCTATGGCTATTAGGGGCTAAAAGACGCTATGCTGTTGTTACAGATAAGCACTGGCATGCAAAGTTAGTTAACTATCCAGTGAAGCAGGAGCAAGTCAATGGTTACCATCAGGCATTAAAAGTATTACGTACATTTTCACCTAATGAGAGTAAATTATCTCCTGAGACTTTTCCTTATATCGAATTTAAAAATACTTTTCAATCTACTGAACAGCAGACTCCCATGGTTTTATTTTCTATATCTAACAGTAGAAAACACAGTCTTATTAATAATGAACGCCTCACTTTAATTGCAAATAAAATCCTGGAAAATTACCCAGATACAAAATTTTTTATTTCTTCATATAAGCATGACACCCCTTTAGCTGAAGATTTAAAATCACGTATAGGAAAAAATAGTGAAGTTGTAGTATCCGATTCTCTGGATTCTTTTTTAACTTTATTGAACAGCATGACACTCATTGTTGTCGGTGATGGTGGTATTTGTCATTTAGCCGCCGCGCTACAGAAAAAGCTTGTTGCCTTTTATGGTGTAACAAGACCGGAAAATTGGGCACCACTGGCTGCAAAAGATACAACCATCACATTGTATGACCCTGAAAATGCCAACAATATTGATTTAGGTAAAGTTTACCCAGCGATATTTTCTTTGCTAAAAGAGTAAACTACTTGGATTCACATATTAAGTGCAATATCGTTATAAACGAAGTAAATGAGTTTTTGTCCCTT
>NZ_LDNM01000168.1 GCF_001028135.1 Xenorhabdus griffiniae | reverse complement strand
CTCCTTACCGAAAGATAGTAGTTTTTGGTGCAGTGCTCACACAGATTGTCTGATGAAATAAAGAAGAGACGGGACGGAATAGGCTTGTAGCTCAGGTGGTTAGAGCGCACCCCTGATAAGGGTGAGGTCGGTGGTTCAAGTCCACTCAGGCCTACCAACTTTTCCGGACACCTCGATGGGGCTATAGCTCAGCTGGGAGAGCGCCTGCCTTGCACGCAGGAGGTCAGCGGTTCGATCCCGCTTAGCTCCACCATCCTCTTCTGATTTATAATCATTTCCGAACACATGCAAAGCCGTGTGTTGTGAAATGTAAGCTCTTTAACAATCTGGAACAAGCTGAAAATTTGAAACAGCCCGTGACGATGAATTCATCAGCACGGGTGAGTCTCTCAGACCCGTCAATCCGAAGACACCTTCGGGTTGTCAGGTTAAGCGACTAAGCGTACACGGTGGATGCCTAGGCAGTCAGAGGCGATGAAGGACGTGCT
>NZ_LDNM01000167.1 GCF_001028135.1 Xenorhabdus griffiniae | reverse complement strand
CGGGCAACCACAGAATTCGGAAAAAATAGTACGCTAAGCTTTTTCATGATGCCGTAATGGCCGGAACAGCCCGCCATCAGCCTTTTTATTCTGCCAGATTGAACCACATAAATTCGCTAACCAGCGCGCTATGGAATGCAGACTGTTTTTTATCGATTGCGGCACTGTGTCCCCCCCCGGTATTTTCATAGAAATACACCTGTTGGTAGCCCATTTTTTGCATACGTGCCGCCATCTTACGCGCATGTGCCGGATTGACTCGATCGTCGCTGGTTGCGGTATAGAACAGCACTGGAGGGTAGTTCCCCTGAGCCTTAATATTGTGATATGGCGAGAAAGTTTTTATATACGCCCACTGATCCGGTTTACTAGGATCGCCATACTCAGCAATCCATGAGGCTCCAGCAGAAAGCTGAGTATAGCGTTGCATATCTAGCAACGGCACTTCGCAAACTATGCAGCCAAACAATTGCGGATACAATGTCAGCATATTGCCAACTAACAAACCTCCGTTACTGCCTCCCCTAGCCCCAAGATGTTGTGATGACGTCACCTTTCGCGCAATCAAGTCTTCTGCTACCGCAGCGAAATCCTCATAGGCACGGTGGCGATTTTGCTTGAGCGCTGCCTGATGCCAGGCGGGTCCATATTCACCTCCGCCACGAATATTAGCGACCACATATACCCCTCCTCGTTCCAGCCAGGTTGGTGCCTCGTAGTCTATGTAGTTCGGCAGCAAAGATATTTCAAAACCACCGTAGCCGTATAACAATGTTGGATTCCTGCCGTCCAACTTGAGATCCTTATCTGAAATCTGGAAATATGGAACACGTGTACCGTCTTTGGAGCGAACGAAATGCTGGCTGACCTGATATTTACTCGCGTCAAAGCTCTGTGGCCCCTGCTTCAGTAACTTTGCTTCTCCACCGTCGAGGTTGCCCATATACAGCGAAACAGGGTTCAAAAATTCACTTATAATCAAGAAATAATCATTATTTTCTTCATCGATACCGCCAGCGGAAATAGTACAGACGGAGCCTGGATTACCCAATGATCGTCGCTGCCAACTATTGCCCAGCGGAGTTAATACCTCAAGTCGGTTTATCACGTTATTCATAATATTGAGGATTAGATGATCACGCGTGCTGCTGTAACCGCTCAGTGCTGTCTGCTCATTAGGTGTGAATAGCACCTGCAATTCGCGTTTACCCGCCAGATAATCGTCGAAGTTTGCCGCTAGCAATGCACCGGACGGATAACGTTTTCCGAGCACTACCCAATCTTGGCTCAACCTGATTAACAGCCATTCACGATGGGTGTTAATCTCTGCGTCTGCTGGGGTATCAATCCTGATCTGCCGATTCTGGTTTGTCAGTAAGAAATATTCACGGCGATAAAAATCCAGACTGCGGCCTACATAATCTCGTTCAAAGCCCGGCGTGCGATCGTGATAAGCGAATACCATCATGTCTTCTGGCTGTGCTTCATACAGTGTTTCGGCAGTGCTCAACGATGTGCCTCGCCGCCAACGTTTAGCGATACGCGCATAGCCAGACTGAGTCATCGAGCCAGGACCAAAATCAGTAGCGATAAACACGGTGTTTTTATCAATCCACGATATTTCGCTTTTAGCCACTGGGACGTTAAAACCGTCCTTAACGAAGCGTTTGGCTATCAGGTCAAATTCGCGGATTTCGGTAGCATCACCTCCATCCGGTGAAAGCTTCATCAGGCAATATCTGTATTCTGGTGCCAGTGGCTGCGAACCGTGGTACGCCCAGTCCTTACCTTCCATCTTGACTAGCGCGTCAATGTCTAACACCGTTTCCCACGCAGGTTTGGTTTTTCGGTACTCCTGCGGTGTGGTGCGCCGCAGCAGGCCGCGTGGGTTGGCCTGATCTTGCCAGAAGTTATAATAGTAATCGCCGTATTTTCTGACCCACGGGATTTGAGTGTCTTCGTTGAGGATATTCAGTACCTGTTGTTCCAGATTACGGAAACTATCTCCCTGAACATAACGTGCAATGGTGCGCTGGTTCTCTTGTTTCACCCACTGTAGTGCGGCTTTGCCCTGCAAATTTTCCAACCACAGGAATTCATCGCTGGCAACAGCTTCACCCTCCGCGGCTATCGCCAAGCGGATGCAATTAGACAGCGAAGCCATCGCGAAGACGGTTCCTGCTGTTTGTGCACATATTTTAATAAACTTGCGCCGATTGGCTACTGGCAAAATCAAGCTCCTTCTGACAGCAAAAAAATAAATATATCATTTAAATAGTTAGTAGTTAACCCGAATTCGGGCAACCACAGAATTCGGAAAAAATAGTACGCTAAGCTTTTTCATGATGCCGTAATGGCCGGAACAGCCCGACATCAGCCTTTTTATTCTGCCGCCACACATAGTCGCTGGTCAGATTGATGTGTTCCCAACCCAATGGTGACAGATATTGCAATAATTGTTCATCAATCACATTGCCAGCCGCATGCAGCGACTGTATTGCACGTTCCAAATACACCGTATTCCATAGTACGATTGCCGCTGTCACTAAATTGAGTCCGCTTGCCCGGTAACGTTGCTGCTCGAAACTGCGGTCACGAATCTCTCCCAACCGGTTGAAAAACACCGCCCTGGCTAGTGCATTACGCGCTTCTCCCTTGTTTAGTCCAGCATGGACACGGCGCCGTAATTCAACACATTGCAGCCAGTCGAGAATGAACAGTGTGCGCTCAATACGTCCTAGCTCGCGCAATGCGACGGCCAGGCCATTTTGGCGGGGATAGCTGCTAATTTTTCTGAGCATCAGGGACGCTGTCACCGTTCCTTGTTTGATCGAGGTGGCCAATCGCAAAATTTCATCCCAATGGGCACGCACGTGTTTGATATTGAGTGTACCGCCAATCATTGTGTCCAGCGCCGAGTAATCTTTGCTGTTTTTCAGAATATAGAGTTTGGTCTCCTTCAAGTCACGAATACGTGGGGCGAAACGAAAACCAAGCAGATTCATCAACGCAACTACATGATCGGTAAAGCCTGCTGTATCGGTGTAATGCTCTTCAATGCGCAGATCTGATTCATGGTACAATAACCCGTCAAAGACATAAGTTGAATCGCGTATGGTTCAAACTGACACTCATGGCCTGTCTGTTACACTTAGCGTACTATTTTTTCCGAATTCTGCAGTTGCCCGTACTACAGCTATAACACCCATCAATGCGCCGCCAACGCCTTATAAAAATCAGGATTATCCTGGATAATCGCTAACACTTTTGCTGCGAGTCCTGCCGGGTTTCGGCGTTTCTGTTCCCAGCTTTTAATCGTATCAACACTTGTGCCTAAAGCCTTTGCCATCTCTGCCTGTGAAATATTCAGTTGAGCACGAATCGCTTTGACGTCGGCTACTTCGTATCGGGTCACACGTGCAGCAGCTTTATTACCTTGTTTAATTTCAACGGCTTCTTCGAGGGATGCTTTCAGTTCGTCAAAAAAACTCATGTTACACCTCATCTTTTAGTAATTTTGTCAGTTTTTTCAATTCAGCTTTTTCGGTATCCGTTAAGCTGTCTTTTTTACTTTTCGGATAAGCCATCACCAGATAGATGGTCTCTTCAGTTGCAAGAAAGTAGATCACTCTGGCGCTACCGCTTTTTCCTTGCAAGCCTGCCGCCATTCTGATTTTGCGTAACCCTCCGGTACCACGAATGAGATCGCCTTTATTCGGTGATTCGATAAGCTCTCGTTGAAGTTCTTTTAGCTCATCATCAGTGGCAATTTCTTTTATCTGTCGGGTAAACAGACTGGTTTCGATAAACTCTATTGCATGGCTCACTCATAAATCCTCTTTATTATAGAGTACATTGTACTCCATTAATTCTAACATTACCATAATGGCTTCCAAATTGGGAAAACAACCCCCTTGTTCGCCAAAATGAACTTGTCTTATAACTTTTTGTAGTGCATTAAATGCGTTAATTTTGCATTTTAATGCGCTTTTATCTCTATATGATATATTTAAATCTGAATGAAGTAAGATGTTTCATTCCTACACTGAAATAACGAAGGATATTCATATATGAGATTATTAGAAGATATATTGGTTATCGGTCAGAGAATGAAAAGCGAGCAATGTTCACTTAAAGAATCCATTACTGAGTCTTCTCGCGTTAATGTTTCTGATGAACAGGTTGATGGGCTGGATCGTCTGATTTACAACCATTGTATGAATAAGAAAGCACTGGCTGATTTATTCGGGAAATCGAGGAATACGTTCAGCAAAATTCTGGCGGACTTAGAGAGCCAAAAAATGATCAGTGAACCGATTTATCAGAACAAAAATCACCTCTATACCCGTTTTGATGTTCAGACTATTTTGAATGAATTGGAGGCACCTAAATACAGTGATACCTATCTTCCCAGAGTGATTGTCACGGAAAATCATAAAGGGGGGACAGGAAAAAGTACCACGACAGTGACATTAGGTACTGCTGCTGCGCTGGATCTGAACCTGAATGCACGTATCTGTATTATTGATTTTGACCCTCAGGGTTCGATTGGCAGTAACATGATTCGCTCGACGACTGAGGATGATGTTTTCCTGACAATCACGGATATCCTGCTGGCAAATTATGAACCGGAAGGTGAATTTGCTAAGTATATTGATGCGGGCTATGCGGAAGTGGACATAATCAGCAATATTCCGTTCAGCACGCACTTACCCAATCTTGACGTTATTCCCGCATTTCCTACTGATGACCGATTTACTGATATCTACTGGAGTGTGGATAAAGAAGAAAGAGAGACGCTGTTAACCCGGTTCCGAGATGTTGTGATACCGATACTGAAAAATAAATATGACTTAATTTTCATTGATACGCCGCCACAAGATTCCCCGATTATCTGGTCAGTAACTGAAGCTGCTGATGCGTTGCTAATTCCGATCACACCTCGTGAATATGATTTTGCTTCAACGACAAACTACATGCTGACGCTGGCTTCCCGACTGAAGCAATTTCCATCACGTGGGGAAAATATTAAATGGCTGAAAATGTTGGCTGTGAATGTCGATGATAAAAGCCAGCATGAAATGCGGACGCTGAATAAGTTAGTCAGAACGGTTCAGGACAAATTCATGACAACGAATCTCAAGCATTCTGAAGCCTTCGTTGCCGCGGCAGAAAAAGGCAGAACGGTTCTGGATATCAAAAAATCAGAGGAGCTATGTTCAGTAAAACAATTTGATCTTGCCGATATGTCAGTGCAGTCGGTCTACCAGCAATTTATCAATGAGATAAAAATTATCTCTACGAAAAGCGAGGGATAAATCATGACAGCGATAGAGCGCGGCAGTAATAAAGACATTTATTTAAGCGGGCATAAGAGAACCGGCTTCGAGCAGAAGAGCGGCCTATCTTCATTAAAACCGGCGGTAAAATTAAAACGGTTATTTACTCTTGCGGATGGGCGTAAGGTTGAAGCTGAGCACCTTGTTATCAGTGCTGAACAAATCGAGAATCTGACTTTTGTTCATGAGATGAACCCTCGTAATCAGAACGCCATAGATGATTATGCAGTCCGCGATATTCTGGGTCAGATCAGGGCAAGAGGCGTTGATACCGAAGGTATTGCAATTAAACGCGATAATAAATTTGCTCTTATCGAAGGTAGCCGGCGTCGGTATTGCTGTCTGAAAACGAAATCTGATTTGCCATTATGGGTATTACCGGATGATCTGGCTGTAGATGATATCAATGCACTGATTAATGCATCACAAAGCTCAAAGAAATTTTCATATCGTGAAGTAGGAACACAGTATCAAGAAAAAATGATAATGCTGGGATTCAGCACAAATGAAGAATTAGGGAAGTATCTGGGCATCAGTGCGGAATCTGTGCGTAAGCGTATTCAAGCCGCATTGATTGATGAGAAATTAATATCAATTTTTCCTGATTCCGAAGGGATACCAAACAGTTTTTATTCTCGCTTGGCGAAGATCCAGAAATTAGCAGAAAAGGCTCAGATTGATTTCGATAAATTGTGTTCTGAAGTTGCGGTTGAAACAGAAGGTATTGATGTCAGCGAGATAGAAAAAAAGCAGCGCTCCATTATGGATGATTTAAGTGTTGCTTTGGAATTAATGACATCAGATGCCCCAATAAAAGGTTGGGAAACGACAGAACTTGTTTCGTTCGATAGTAAGGATAAATATGCCCGGGTTAGTCGTAGTGCAAACGGGCGCAAAGTGAAATTTGAATTTAACCGAGTGAGTGTCGATTTATTAGATGAAATTCAGCAGTTGATTATAGAACGTTTGAAGAATGAACATGTGTCGCCAGAGTAAAACAACCCCCTTGTTCGCTAAACGATAATTTTCGCCAAAGCCGGATTGCAGCAGGCTTGTTTGTAAAATCAGAAACCAAAACAACCCCCTTGTTCGCCAAATTAAATTACACAAAAATAGCTGAAAAGAAAAAAGCTCTGAGATTTAAAAATGGCCAATCAGACTGCCATTTTAAGCTCAGGGCTTCATATTAAAATTTATCATTTTTACAAGCTGGGCAAAAAATTGAGAGGGATTATTCTTGTGGTTTATTGCGAACATTACGCTCAATAAGTTGACCACGCTGATTAAAATAACGGCTAGGCCAAATTTCTGAGGGATGGATGCCGAGATAATTCGCGATGACCCATTCACCTTTAGGCCACGGCCTGCTGAATGTATTTGCGAGTGTTGATGAACTAAGCCCTACTTCACGGGAAAGTGCGGCTAAGGTAGTACCACGTTTGCGTAATGCAGCGATAATATCAGCCTGATGCCAGTCATTTTTGATGTTGTTATTCATTCCTGCTACCCCTTCCATTAATTAATATTGATGGTGGCGATTCGGACAGGGTTTGCACTACCGGAGTATCCACCGGCGAGACCGAAGTCTCCCCCATCTGAACCGCCATTGAAAGGGCGATAGCAAACGCACTGGCAGAAACATCCTACCAGTGTTTGGATACTCAGGGGTGCAAATCCCTGACCATTGGTATTTTCCAATGGCGGGAATACTTTAACTGATTGTTTTATCAGACTCAATAACAGAACGATTAAGTTTAACGCTTACAACTCCTCTCAATATCACATGACTCAGAGGAGAATACAGACGGCTAAAGCAATCTTGGTTATTTGTTTTAGTTCGTGATCGTTTCGCTATCCGTATTTCCTCTTTGTTTTTCAGACTTATTTTATTTATTTCAAAACATTCCCTGCGTGTCGGTTAGGTTTACCGTTCCGTAGTACGTCAGATAATGTGTATACAGGGCGAGGGTTTCGGTAAGTTTTTACGGGAGTTCGCGATGTACTCAGTACGGCGATGGTGTACTCCTCGCTCAGTACCTGAACTTAAGTCAGGATGCACATTTTATGGCTCGCCGGATCGCTGATTTAGGCCATGATGCGAAGCTGATATAGCAAAATCATCATAACATGGCATATTCAATATGCTCTGTAAACAGCTCATCAACT
>NZ_LDNM01000166.1 GCF_001028135.1 Xenorhabdus griffiniae | reverse complement strand
GATGATTATCGTGCACAGGTTTTCTTTGGCTGAGGATTAATCAAAGTATGCTCGCGCCCTGGCCCTGACCGTGCCATTATCACCACGGAGGCGAATATACGCCATGATAGAGTCTGACATCCAAGCCGATTTAGCCCAGTTAACCGGATTACCGGTCTATCCGCTGATGCTACCCTCGACCGCACTGGAGGGCGTCACCTCACCAGCGTATCAGCGATCCCCGGTTCAATACCGGACTGGCAGCCACTCAATTGATAGAAGCGCGATTTCAAATCAGCCTTATCCTGACTGACTATGCCAGGGCACTTGAGTTGGAAGCCAAAATCCGCTCAGCATGGGAATCGGTACAACATGGCTATATCGGTCGTTATCCCGTCCAGACGATTTCACGCGGTGTGTTGCACCAAGACGCGGAAGAACTGACGGAAAACCGTAAGCGCTACCGAATTACCCGTGACTTTATCATCACCTTTGCGGAGGTGCCTGATGATTTTCCCATGCCCGGACGTCCGCCCAGCAAAATCAGGTCAGTCGGGTTAAATCCCCCTGTCAACTCGTCCAGCGGTTCAATTCCTGTCAGGATCATGCCTGTCTTGCCCTGATTGCGAGCCTCGAGTGTTTCGACATATCCATCCAGCAATGTGCCTATAACAACGGGCTGTAAGCTGCTGTCACTCCGGGATAATCCATTAAACTGGGACGCAAAAGCCTCAATCAGGGCTTCAGCTTGCGTGTGATTGCCGCAGGCCTGAATCGCTTTCTGGTAACGGTTAATCAGATCAGTGACCTGACGTACCCGCCAGTAGCGTATGACTTTTTCAGCATAACCTTTTAAATTGGCCTGCCAGACCGGAGTCTTGGCCAGTTCCAGCAAGTTAGCCAGAATGCCGCGTTCTTCGCCCATCGCATCCGCAATGAAAAAGGGATCGATAATGGCGCTGCTCAGGGCCTGCTTTTTAATTTCTCCGTACACTCGCCGCAGATGAATGGAGCTGAACGCATCATCCGGCAAAATTGCCAGTACATCGTAGGCATCCGGTGTCGCCCCGCCTGACAACAAGCCACTGATGACCGCTGTTTCCAAATCATATTCATTCATACTGTTTCCCTTCTGTAGCTTTCCCAGTCAAAGGCCAATACCGTGCCACCCTGAAGTAATCTGTCCAGCGTCCGGTCACCCAAAAACTGGGCTAGCTCAGTCACGGGCAAATTACTGATCAGGATGGTGGGCAGCAGGTCTTCATAGCGATTATTCAGCACCTCAAACAGAATATGGCGTTCAGACTCCGTACCGTACTGCACGCCGATTTCGTCAATCACCAGCAAATCCAGCTCGCTGTAAAATTTCAGGGTGTCAAATTCGCTCATTTCCCCTTCGCTATTCCACGAACGACGAAAAGCTCGGATGATGCGTGATGCGGTGGTGATAAAAACGGCTTCATCACCCCCTAAGGCAATCTCGCGGCAGAGGGCGACAGCAAGGTGGGTTTTTCCTGTTCCCTGGCGTCCACACAGGATCATGCCTTCCCCTGCCCTCTTGCGTTCCTCCCATGTTTGGACGTAACCTTGACAGGTTTTCAGATTGTTTTCTGCCATCAGGCTCTGCGGCTGGTAGGTAGCAAAGCTGGCCTGCGCAAAACGGGGAACGATTTTCAATATGCCGAAATCAGGTGTTTCCATCGCGTCTTCTGCTCCTTAAAGATTTTTTGTCCAGTTTGCGCCGTGTGATTCATAACGCTTGTGCTCAAATCCGGTATGGGTGTTAGCTTGTGGCTGCCGCCCGGATTGCGGTTTGTCAGGAAATAATCCTTGCCAGCTGTTAGCAATGGAGGTGCAAATCACCGAGTCAGGATTGATGCATCCCGCTAATTGCTTAGCCTGTTGCCGGCAACTGGTTTCTGTCAGCGGTTTCCTGATTTCCTGCCTGAACTTCACCCAGTCCGCCCACGTTTCGGCACTGACGTTTTCTGGCTTAGCAGTCAATGGATCGAATTTGGCTTTTTTTCCCTGCCCAGCCCCGTGAGGGGTAAGGGGTGTATTAGGTTCTTTGACTGATTCCTTGACGGGTTCAAAAGAGTGACTGGTTCTGGTGCCATCTGGTCAGCCCAAAACACACAGAGCCTGTTCCTTGCTATAATTTAGAACCCATTGTCAATTACGGTTATGCGCTCTATAAGAGAAAAGGACGATATATGTATTTAGTTGATATTATCCCTCATTAAGATAGAAACGAAAATGCTGTCGGTCATCGAAAATCGTCATACCACAGACTAATAAAACAAAAGCCCTCAATTTTTATAAGTATAAAAATTTAATTACAGCGCCTGCGCCGGGGAATATTTCAATATAAATGGAGAACGGTTATGCACAAGAAGAGAATATGGGAGATATATTACATGGTAACTGCAAAGCTGCATTGAAAATGCATTTAAATAATACATAGATTAACGCGATGCTCGACTTTAACATCCTATAACGTTGGCTTGTTGAAGCCAGTCGCGCTGACT
>NZ_LDNM01000165.1 GCF_001028135.1 Xenorhabdus griffiniae | reverse complement strand
CCAGAAAAAATACTCTATAAAGAGTATGGTTCACAAGGTGGGGAAGACCATCTCATTAACTCCTGTGTAATCTTAATAAGTGGGTTTCAGCAAACAAACGCCCTGTGTGATTCAGTGTGTGATTCAGTGTGTGATGACGGTAGGATCACCAGGCGCAGAGAAGGTATTTCACTATTGTCCGATCGGTTAACATCCAGGCTCTTCAATAGCGAACCTGACCGTACTCCAGGCACAGTTGAAGTCACGACACGCGCATCGCCATTAATAATTAATGCTGGCTTACCGATGGCCCCCAGAACCGGCAGCAGTAACCGATCCAGCGTCGAGACCAGAATATCCACTGCCGCAACACCAGCAAACTCCTCACCGATAAGCACCGGATGGGCTATCGTAATCGTGTAGGCACCATTGCAGATATAATCTACATAGGGTCCGTCGATGATGGGAAGGTGACGGCTGGCCGGCTGCCGGAACCACTCGAATAATCGGAAATCCAGACGCCTGCGTTGTTCTTGATTGTGTTCCAGTGGCGCATACTGAATGGTATTCCCTTCCTGACGCCACCATTCCAGCGTCCAGTAACCGTTATCCTCCCTCCCCGTCTTCTGTATCGCATAACTGGCAAATCCCGCCCCATTACACCAAACGTGATTACGCCGTAGTACATCTTGGATAGGTTTTTGCAATGCGTCGCGCTGCTCTTGCTCCAGACGAACACCTTTCGTTCGATATAACGGCAGCTCTAATAAAATACGCGCTGTCTTATCCGCTAAAGTTGTAGTAGCCCGCTGCGCGGCGATCAAGATATCGTCCAGGATATCCCTGGCTTGTTCTACGTGTATGTCGTTGTACATATGTCCCCCTTTTCCAGGGATGAATACAGTCGCATTACTCTCGATCAGATCTCTGCAAGAATGACGTATCAGTATCTATACGTAATTTGCATTCAAGCAGGTGGTCAGTAATTCGAGTAATCATCTTCTGTGCCAGCTGGTAACAGGCGAGGCCATCCCCCTTATACAGAGCGGCCAAGAGTGTATACCAGGCGGCAGCCACCTCGCTGTGAATAGCTGCCTCTCGATACAGAAGCACCATCAAAGGAACCCATTCAGCCTGTATCTCCAGCTCTTGATTGGCAAGCCTGGCCGACTGTGCCTGTGATGCCAGGGTTAACAGACAGCGCATATCTGTCTGTATACGGGCATCCGGCTGTGTCGCGCTAGCGAAGCTGTCAATGAGTTGCTCAAGTTTTATTAGTTCACCGGTTGTTGAACGTTGAGCCGCAAGCCTCGCACTGTGGCCAATCACTGCACAGTGAAACTCGCTGAAATCCGCCAGTTCACCTGAAGCCATCAGCCGCAATGGATGGTATTTCCGCATTGTTTCAACCGAAACCTGGCACACAAAACTACCGCCATGACGTCCGCGCCGAGTATCAATCAACTGCCTGGCACGTAGTGTGTTCAGGGCATCTCGAACAGTTACCGGTGACACGCCCAGCAGCCGCGACAACTCGTTTTCGTTAGGCAACTGCTCATCAGTTTGTAATATCCCGGAGATGATCGCATTACTTAAACGTTCCACCACCTGTTCGGTTCTGGTGGCCTGATCGAGTGGTGCGTAGACGATGGAATGTGCCGTCATTTTCTAACTCCTGATTGAAATGACACAGGGTTTCAGCATGTTTGCAAACAACGCTAAAAAATACCGTGGCGATGCAGCGCTTGCGCATCCTCCGGTACTGGTGTGATAGCATCCCAAAGTTCAGCCACTTTGCCGTTCTCGACGCGCCATAGCTCAAAATAACTGTGACGTGCTCCGGCAATATTTCCCTCTGAGTGGGTCAGAACAAACTGCCCGTCGGCTACTGTATGGTGGATTTTTGCATAATGCAGGCCCCGCCCTTCATCTTTAAGTTGTTTAAGAAACGCAATGACCGCAGCTGTACCATCAGGAATATCGGGGCTGTGTTGGCGAAACGCCTTACCATTGGTGTAATTTCCAAACTCATCATAGTGCCCTTCAATCAGGGTTCGTGTGAAAAAATCAACCACCAGTTCGCGGTTTTTTTCTCTGTCACGGTTATGGCCTGTTTCAGTCGGGCCATCTAACTGAGTTCGTCCACTGGCGTTGGGCGTGGACTGTGGTACCAGGCCGTCCCAATGTTCCGCGATTAATCCATCGGTAACCCGGTAAAGATCGAAACCGACTAACGGCTGATCGTCTAAACCCGTGAAACGGCCGTGGATAGCAACCAGATCACCGTCTTGTAGTACACGAAATGTTTCATGATGCAGTTCAGGATGTGACTGGACCCGCTCACGCAGTCCGATAAGTCCGTCTTTGACTAGTGGAGAATGTTCAATGAAATTCGGCGCAAAATAACGCCCAAGCGCCCCCACATCTCGGTCAGTAAAGAGTTCGTGGTGCGCACGTGATACCCGGTCGCGCAAAGATTCATTTTGATTCATTGTGTGTGTCCTTGTATCAATCATGGGAACTCATCACGTGTTTGATACGTGTGTATTCATCGAAGCCATAAGCCGACAAATCTTTACCGTATCCAGATTTCTTGAAGCCACCATGGGGTGCTTCTGCCGTAAGAGGAATGTGGGTGTTAATCCAGACAGTTCCAAAATCAAGCTCACGAGACAAGCGTAACGCGCGGCCATGATCGCGGGTCCAGACACTGGAGGCCAATCCGTACTTTACATCGTTAGCTTTCTCGATAGCTTCCTGTTCTGTCAGGAACTTCTGTACTGTGATAACAGGGCCAAAAATTTCAGTCTGAATCACTTCATCGTGCTGCTCCAGACCCGTAATCACTGTAGGTTCAAAATAATACCCCGAACGATTGGCCTGATGGCCTCCTGTCTCAATACGGGCATGCGCGGGCAGACGCGCAATAAACCCTTTGACCTGATCCAGCTGACGAATATTATTAAGCGGTCCATACAGCGCCTCTTTATCTTCTGGATCGCCAAAACGGATGGTTTTAGCTGCCGCCACCAATTTAGCGACGAAGATATCGTGAACAGATTCATGCACCAGCACACGTGAAGCCGCCGTGCAGTCCTGACCAGCGTTGAAGTACCCTGCGGTAACGATGGTATCCACTGCTTTGTTGATATCCGCATCAGCAAAAACAACCACCGGTGCTTTGCCACCCAGCTCCAGATGCGCTCTGGTGAGGTTAGCCGCCGCCGAAGAGGCAACCTGAAAACCTGCACGTATAGAACCGGTGATAGAAACCATCGCAGGCGTTTTGTGTGAAACGATCAGGGTGCCCGCGTTCGCATTACCCAATACCACGTTGAAGGCACCGGCAGGGAAAAACGGTGCGGACAGTTCAGCCAGTAACAGAGTACTCTCCGGTGTAGTATCACTTGGTTTAAGCACCACAGTATTACCTGCGGCCAGAGCAGGTGCTATCTTCCACACCGCCATCATCAACGGATAATTCCATGGGGTAACCTGGCCCACCACGCCCAGCGGTTCACGCCGGATACTGGTAGTCATATCAGGGAGATATTCAGCTGTAGCCTTGCCTTCTAAAAAACGAGCGGCACCGGCGAAGAAGCGGATATGATCCACAGACGTCGCAACTTCCTCAGAAGCAATCAGGTGTTTGAGCTGCCCTGTATTACGACTTTGCACTTCAATCAGACGTTCAGCGTTTTTTTCTATCGTATCAGCCAGCGCTAGTAACGCCCGCTGACGCGCCGAGGGCGTGCTGCGTCCCCATACTTTAAACGCCTCTTTAGCCGCTGTATAAGCATCATCAACATCCGCAGCGGTTGCATTAGGAGAACGCGCATAAAATTCACCTGTGACCGGGCTTACCAGATCAAAATATTCGCAACCGTTAGACTCAATATACTGACCATTAATGAAATGCCTGAGTGTGGGTATCGGCATGGTGACTTCCTCTCCTTATGGATTGAATGGATAAAATATAACCTATGATTTAATATATTTAACGGTTGCATTTTAGTCAAATTTGTAGCAAAAATGTAAAAAAAGAGAAAAGTTAGATACATACATGTAACTTTCAGAGTTTCCATCAGGAAAAAATATTTAAATCTGTGAGGAAGATCTAGGATTTCATGTGGTTCATGTCATTTCGATTGACGATAAAATTTAGGCTTGTTACTACATATTTTTTCGTATTATTCTTAATTTTTTGCATATATTTGCAAATTATCTAAATTATTACGCAAATAATTTCTGCATATCTGTTTAATTTGTTCTTCTAATTTCTTGCCTGACAGCCAGCAATAAGTTGGCATAAATTAAATAAAATGTGTCATGCAATTGTAATTGATTTGTTGTTCTTTTGATGAGTTACCTAAAAATCAAATGTTCAAATAGTAAACTCTGAATTTATTTTAATTGACTTTAACGTTATATTTGTTCATAAAAATCCCTCTACGCTAAATATTGAAATGGACTAAAAATTGACCTGAACACTTCGTTTACTTCAATTCTAATTAATTTTTTTGCCACATTTGTGATAAATGTCACTGACAGATATATATAATAAACTACCTTACTACCCATAATTTATATCATCAATATATTTATATTTAGTTGTCTATATATATCAGTCCAGTTAACTTAGGTAGAATTTTGTTTATTGACAAACAAAAAATAAACAAACCCATAAAAAAAATAAAATTGAATCATTAATATTAGGC
>NZ_LDNM01000164.1 GCF_001028135.1 Xenorhabdus griffiniae | reverse complement strand
ACTGGAGCACCGAACGGAATACCGTTGGCCGAAATTGTCGGCCCTGTTACGCAACGACTCCCCGTTCAATCCGGTGCGGCCTTTACCACCGGTGGGCGGCAATCCGATGATCCACGGCATTGAACCACAGGAAATGGACGTGTTTATGGATCTGCGTGAGCGCGTCGGGCATACCCTGGTGATGGGCACGACCCGTGTGGGAAAAACCCGGCTGGCCGAATTGTTGATAACGCAGGATATCCGGCGGGGTGAGGTAGTGATTGTCTTTGATCCGAAAGGCGACGCTGACCTGTTAAGGCGCATTTGGGCGGAAGCACACCGCTCTGGGCGCGGCAATGAACTTTCCTTCTTTCATCTGGGCTGGCCGGAAATCTCGGCACGTTATAATGCAGTCGGGCGGTTTGGCCGGGTATCGGAAGTGGCTTCCCGTCTGGCGGGGCAGCTCAGTGGGGAAGGCAACAGTGCGGCTTTCCGTGAATTTGCCTGGCGGTTTGTTAATATTGTGGCCCGCGCGTTAGTCGCTTTGGGACACCGGCCGGATTACCTACTTATCACGCGTTACGTCAATAATATCAGCGAATTGTATCAACTCTATGCCACTAAAATGATGGCAGACAGGCAGCCCGCACTGCTGGAACAAATCAACCAGTCTCTCAGCAAGCTGAAAGAAAAAGATATCCCGCGCAATATGCAGGGGCAGCCGGATGCGCTGAGACTCTGGGCGATGGAAGTGACACTGAGTTCAGAAGCCGGTAAGCAGCTCTACGATCCGATCCTGGACGGGTTACGCTCTGCTGTACGTTATGACCGCACCTATTTTGACAAAATTGTTGCCTCTCTGCTGCCTTTGCTGGAAAAGCTGACCACCGGCAAAATCGCTGAGCTGCTCTCGCCGGATTATTTCAATATGGCGGATTTGCGCCCCATTTTCGACTGGGAACAGGTGATCCGCAAGAACGGTATTATCTATATCGGGCTGGATGCGCTGTCTGACAGTGATGTGGCTTCGGCAGTGGGTAACAGCATGTTTGCCGATTTGGTCAGTGTCGCGGGGCAAATCTACAAATACGGCATGAATGCAGGATTGCCGGTGCGCCATGACGGCAAGCTGGCGATTAACCTGCATTGTGACGAATTCAATGAGCTGATGGGGGATGAGTTTATCCCGTTGATCAATAAAGGCGGCGGCGCGGGTATGCAGGTCACGGCCTATACCCAGACTTCATCGGATATCGAAGCCCGTATCGGCAGCCCGGCTAAGACGGCACAAGTCATCGGCAATTTCAACACCCTGATTATGTTGCGGGTGCGGGATAACCGGACGGCAGAGTTACTCACCAGCCAGTTGCCCGAAGTGGAAATTTATAGCAAGACACTGGTCTCGGGGCATGCGGAATTGCGGATGTTGAACAGGGGCAGGATTTTACCTCCTCCACGCAGGACCGGGTAGGTACAGTCAAAACCCCGCTGGTGACGCCTGCTGAGATGATTAACCTGCCGAAAGGGCAGGCGTTTGCCTTACTGGAGGGCGGTCAGTTGTGGAAAATTCGCATGCCACTGCCTACCGGGGATGACGACGATACCCTGATGCCAGCGAGTTTGCAGAAAATCGCCGAACAGATGCGACGGCACTACCGTACCCGTGAAGGCTGGTGGGAAGAGAAAGCATAATGGCACAGTCAGAACCCGCTTCCCGTCAATCCACTCACCCCCCGCGCAAGCATGGCCTGCTGTATCGTGTGCTATGGGAATGGCCGTGGCAACTCATCGGTTTTATTGTGATGTCCTGGCTATTCAGCCTGTTACTGGAGTATCTCGGGATGACCTTTCTCTGGCGGGATGAAGGCGCCTCTCACAGCCAGACAATGATGACCACCGAACTGCAATTTTTATCCACGGAATTTACCCGGAGTCTGTTGTTATCCGAACCCTCCCCAACGGTCTCTGACTGGCTGGCACAGGCGTATCAATGGCTGTTTGTGGACAGTGGTTTTATGCGCTGGATACAGGGGCCGCGGCAATATCCACTCAATCACAGCCATGATTTTAGGCGTGAATTCAATGCCGTATTACAGGAGGTATCGGGCTATTTACAGGAATACGGGCTGGCCACGGTGTTTATCACGATGGTGACGCTGATCCGGCTGGCGATCCTGCTGTTATCCGTTCCGCTGTTTGTGATGGTAGTTTTGGTGGCAGGGGTTGACGGGCTGGGACGGCGGGATTTACGCCGTTATGGCGCAGGGTATGAGTCGAGTTTTGTTTATCATCATGCCAAACGGGGCATAAAACCGGCCTGCACGATCCCCTGTGTACTGTATTTATCGTGGCCGGATGTGGT
>NZ_LDNM01000163.1 GCF_001028135.1 Xenorhabdus griffiniae | reverse complement strand
GTCCGGGTCTGGGCGAGATACCAGAATTCGGCATGGACATTGTAGAACGGTAACCAGTTCATAAACGGGGTCGGGTCAAAACTATCGTCGATATACCAGATTTGAGCGGCTGCATCCCAGTGTGCGCCCAATTTGCGGGCCTTCTCGTGTTCTTCATCGGGGACATTTAAATCAATCCGCAGCATATTACTTCCTTTATTCTTCATGGTTAAGTCTTGGCTGAATACGTTAGTCAGACTATTTAGCTAATTTTCACCAAAGCATAAAGAGTTTATTGCTGACCGCCGCTAAAAAACGCCGCATCCTTGGCATTTTGGAACCTATCATAAGGTGAGTGTTTATGCGCGGTGGCTTTTTGATATCCTGTTCTGCCTGCCTGCTGGGGCTGGCTGTGTTGTGTATGCCGCTGGCGCAAGCGGCCGAAAAAGACGAACTGGCGAATGCAAAACGTCTGATTGAGCAGGTGCAGATAGCACTGGAACGCGCCAGCATCGCAGAAAATCCGTCTGATACAGCAAAATACCCGCGTTATGACTTTGATTACCAACGCATCAAAACCGACCTCAACACCCTCAAAGCGGGCATTGATCACTACCTAATGCCTTCCCGCGACCAGCCCCAGGGGTCCGGCACATTATCCGGCCATTACCGTCAGGAAAACCCGCAATGACCCCGGCACAACGCAATGCTTTTGAAGTGGCCTCCGGCCATTTTGATATCACTTTTTTGTATCTGGTGTGCGTCGGGTTTTTTCTGGCCACCCTGTTTTTCTGGGCGGCCTGGGCTGCGGTAGATGTCTGGCAGGGCTGGGCGAATGAAAAAGTGCGTAATCAGACCCTCAGCCAGTTTGCCCTTCGAACCGCGGTATTGCTGGTCGTGGCTGTCTGGATGTTTGCCAGTTAATGCAGCGAACATAATGAAAAGGAACAGAGTCAATATGAAGCCCATTTTTACCGTCTGCCGGCGTATCAGCACGAGCCTGATGACCAGAATAAACGCCTTTCTTTTATTGTGCTGCTTTTCCTGTCGATCCGCCTGGGCGGATTTGCCCGCTATCGAGCCGCCGAAAAGTGGCGGCGGAGGCGGATTGCTGGGACAGGCTAAAGGGTACGCGCAGGATGG
>NZ_LDNM01000162.1 GCF_001028135.1 Xenorhabdus griffiniae | reverse complement strand
TGGTGTTGCCGAAAGAAGAAAAGCGGCTGCCGGCGCAGATCCTGAGTGAACGGGAAACCACACCGGTGCTGGAGAGCCTTGACGATCAGAGTGTGTTGGGACTTCGCAACCGGGTGATGCTGGAAATCCTCTGGAGCAGCGGCATCCGGCGCATGGAGCTGCGCCAGCTTCAGCGGGGCGACATCGACTTCGAACGTGGTGCGGTCGTGGTGAATCAGGGCAAAGGGAATAAAGATCGGGTTGTGCCTGTCGGTGAGCGGGCGCTGGGCTGGCTGAAACGCTATCTGGTCAACGTCAGGCCACAACTGGCCGCGCACTATGACAGCGGTTATCTGTTTATCTCGCAAAAGGGCAGGCCGCTGAGTCTGGGACACCTGACGCAAATCGCAGGCAAAGCCATCCGGCAGCGGGCACATCTGGACAAGCCGGGGGCGTGTCACCTGTTCCGGCACTCAATGGCCACGCAGATGCTGGATAACGGTGCCGATATCCGCCATATCCAGGCGATGCTGGG
>NZ_LDNM01000161.1 GCF_001028135.1 Xenorhabdus griffiniae | reverse complement strand
CAACATGGTCGAACGAACCGGACTACGGTATTTGTATGCGTACCGGGCGTAATGAGCTGGCGGTGGATTGCGATAGCGAAGATGAGAAAATACAGGCGCAAATTCAGGCGCTGTTAACCCAGATGTTCGGCAAGCTGCCTCCGCGCCGTTATCGCAATAACAGTAATAAGTGCCTGTATTTGTTGTCAGTTAAGGGCGAGTATCGTAAGCGCGTCCATCGTTTGGACGGCGATTTGGGTATCATTGAACTGCTGGCCGACGGTCAGCAATTTGTGGCTGCGGGCACACACCCTAGCGGTGCTCGCATTCAATGGGATGGCGGTTTACCCAGCGACCCGCTCGAAATAACGCCTGAACAGTTAGAAATGCTGTGGTCAGCATTGGCTGAACAACTGCCCGTTGCCGTGTCTACCGAAGCGATTGCTGCCGGAAAGCTCCGTGATCGCGGCATATCTACCCCTAATGCTACTGACGAGACCGCCGACTATCTGGACGCGAACGGCTGGACGTTGGGCGTTGGCAAAAATGGCGAGCGCTATATCACATGCCCGTTTGCTGACGGACATAGCATTGATAGTGACCCGACCAGTACCGCGTATTTTCCGTCAAGTACCGCGGGGTTCAAAGTGGGGCATTTCAAATGCTTACACGCCTCTTGTGCACATCGTAATGATGGCGATTTCCTCAACGCTATTGAGTTTGGGGTGCGCGATTTTGAGGATCTGACC
>NZ_LDNM01000160.1 GCF_001028135.1 Xenorhabdus griffiniae | reverse complement strand
TTATTGGACAGAAGCGGTTGCGGCATAATTGCCCCACACATTTTTATGCTCTCCCCACGCTACGCTTAATTCAATCAAATATAATCTAACCGATAAATTATTTAACCAAAATCCTATTATAAAAATACTTTCATTTAAAATAATATATTTTCTATATTATATTAAATTTTTTAATAAAATAGCCTGCGATTAATTTTATAACATTTTATTAATTAGCTTGTTATTTATTACATTTAGTTACAATCATTCAATATGGTTTTAATTTTTTTATATTTTTAGTGCTTTTTATTTTTTATCTGTTAATATCCAAGATCGTAGTGTCAGAAATAAATAACAACTTTCACTCTGTATAATAAAAGGTATCTATATGAAAGAAATTAATAAAGATATGATGTCCATTATCTCCGGCGCAGGTTCAGAACAAGCAGTTAAACCTGTAAAAGATCTTGCTCCTACTTTAAGAAGTGGTAACTGGCCTACTAAATTCCCACCATTTGTTGTTAAACCCCCTGCTCCTCCTAAAAATTAATAAAAACCACGTAATATTATGAAAATTCCTTACTTCTCGATTCTTGAGAAGTAAGGAAGTATTCTACAGCATTGAAATATTTTTCATATTGAGTTTATTCTTTCATATGAAAGGTTAAAACCCCCGACTTGAGTCGGTCAGATTTAGCTGCAATACTGTGTTGTACCGGAGGTGAAACATGGATTACAGATACGGAAGCCACACGGTATTTTAGATTGAATATCATTTTGTGTTGGTAACAAAATACAGGTACAATATAGTATGATTCATTCAACCGCTGAGTGGAACTATAAATGAAATTTTCGTAAAATTATTTTACCGGAGATTTATCCTATAAAAAACTATCCTTTATAACTGCCATTCTGCATAAAATTTGAAATTTAATTTTATGAAAGATAACTACATGTTCTCTGAAATTAGCGTCATTTTAATGAGTTTATTGCTTTTGGGGTACTTTATAACGATCTTGGTAAAGAACCGCACTTCACGCTAAAAACAACAGTTTCTATCTATTGGGTGGAGATGAACTGATTTCTTGGTTAGCTAAAAATTAAAAAAAACTTTTTAATATACTCTTTATGTTATATTAAATACTTAAAATCAATTATTTTTCATTAATGTCTTTAATGTTTGTCACAAAAAATAAATAAATCAGTGCGAAATAACGGTTATAACCCAACGACAAAAATATGAAAAGCATAAATTAACCTCAACTAGTTAAAGGTACGATACATTATTTTTATATTTTTTGTAGAGAAAACTCAGTAAGTTAGGGCGGATTATTAATGTTATAACCATACTTTTTTTATGGAGTTTAGTACCATAATGATGATGAGATATATTGTTTTTTAAATCAACGTTGAAAAATCTCACTTATACACCACTGTGTATTACATTAAGTATGATAGTCTATTTAATATGGTTTAAATTATATTAATATTGATTTAATGTTAATCAACAAATTAATAACAAAGGAGGTTGCTTTTGTTTCGTCAGGAAGCCATAAATAATCAAAAAACGAAATGGATAGGAAAAGCTCTTTTACTGCCCGGTTTTCCTACTTGGCTATTAATTACATTATGTGTATTATTTTTTATTTTCTTTCTTACGTTTGTAATTTCAGGAAGTTATACACGACGAATTAATGTAAATGGTGAAATTACGACCTCCCCAAGATCTATTGATGTTTATTCATCTAATCAAGGATTTGTGATCAAACAGTTTGTTTCTGAGGGAAATATAGTGAGCAAGGGAGATCCTATTTACCTAATAGATACTAGTAGAAGTACACGTAGTGGAGTTGTTAGTGATAATCAAAGAAAAGATATAAAAAATCAAATTGAACGAATTGATAATATTATATTTCGAATTATTTCAAATAAGAAGACAACTTTAGATACATTAGAAAAACAAAAAGAAAAATACAATGCGGCTTTTGAACGGTCTTCTGACATTATAAAAAAAGCAGAAGAAGGAATAAATATTATGAAAAAAAACATGGATAATTATAAAGATTATCAAAAAAGAGGGTTGATAAATAAAGATCAATTGACTAATCAAGTATCTTTGTATTATCAAAATCAAAACAATATATTAAGTCTTTATAATCAAAATGAATTGAATTCAATACGAATAACAGACATTGAAAGCCAAATACAAACTCAATCTGCTGAGTTTGATAATAGAGTTTACCAAATGGAACTTCAACGCTATGAGTTACAAAAAGAATTAATAAATACAGATGCAGGAGGAGAGGTTATTGTAAGAGCATTATCTGATGGAAAAATAGACTCATTGAGTGTTACTGTTGGGCAAATGGTAAATCATGGTGACAGTTTATTAAAAATAATGCCTAAATCAATAAATAATTATTATCTCACTATTTGGGTTCCTAATGATGGAATCCCTTACATATCTATAGGTGACAAAGTTAATATAAGATATGAAGCTTTTCCATCTGAAAAATTTGGCCAATTTTCTGGAAAAATAGAGATTATTTCAAAAAATCCAGCGTCTCAACAAGAAATGATGACATATCAAGGATCACCTAGGAATTCCAATGCATTATCTATTCCTTATTATAAGGTTATTGTTAAACCAGAAAAAAATGAAATAAATTACAAAAATAAATTATTAACCTTAGATAATGGTATGAAAGCACAAATTACATTATTCCTTGAGAAAAGGAAAATTTATCAGTGGATGTTTTCACCATTATATGATGTAAAACATAGCGCAATAGGACCTATTAATGAATAATTATTTAATTAAAAAAATAATAAAAAAATTAGATATAGGCTTGCTTGATCGTGTACCTGTAGTACATCAAACAGAATCTTCAGAGTGTGGGTTGGCTTGCTTGTCAATGATATGTGGATATTATGGAAAAAATATCGACCTTATTTATCTCCGACAGCAGTTTAATATTTCCTCTCGTGGCTCAACTCTAGCTGGAGTCAGTATGATTTCCGAACAACTTGGAATGAAAACCAGAGCACTATCATTAGATCTCAGTGAAATTAGTGAATTAAAAATGCCTTGCATATTGCATTGGGATTTTAATCATTTTGTGGTTGCAGTTGGTGTCAGACGAAATAGTATTATTATTCATGATCCAGCTAGAGGACGTAGAGTACTTGGGTTAGCTGAGGTATCTAAACATTTTACAGGGGTAGCGCTTGAAGTTTGGCCTAATAGCCAGTTTACAACTAAAACTATACGCAATAGAGTCAATTTAAAAACACTAATCCAAAATATTCATGGAATAAAAGGGGCTTTAACGAAGATTTTTTGTTTATCTGTTGTAGTCGAAACCATCAATTTAGTAGTTCCGGTTGGAACACAGTTAGTTATGGATCATGTTATTCCTGCCGGAGATTATGGGCTATTAACACTAATATGCTCTGGAATGTTTTTTTTTATTTTACTACGAACTTTAACGGGAATTATTCGAAGTTGGTCATCATTGGTAATGGAATCTCTGATTGATGTTCAATGGAAATCCAGCTTATTTTCTCATCTTATGCACCTCCCATTATATTATTTCGAACGAAGAAAATTAGGAGATATTCAGTCCAGATTCGAATCTCTTGATACTCTAAGAACCACTTTTACCACCAGTGTTATTGGTGCAATCATGGACAGCATCATGTCTATTAGTGTATTGATTATGATGGTGTTATATGGAGGATACCTAACTTGGGTTGTTATTGGTTTTACATCGTTATATGTAATTATCAGACTATTGACATATAGTTATTATCGTCAGTTATCAGAAGAAGTATTGGTCAAAGATGCTCGTGCGAATTCATACTTTATGGAAACACTGTACGGAATATCCACAGTAAAAATACAAGGAATGATTGAGCGACGTAGTGCACATTGGCTTAATTTGATGATTGATAAAATTAATTCAGGTATAAAAGTCACTAAAATGGATCTTTTTTTTGGTGGTGTGAATAGCTTCATATCTGCATGTGATCAAGTTGTTATTTTGTGGTTGGGGGCTAGCCTAGTTCTCAATAATCAAATGACAATAGGTATGTTTGTAGCTTTCGGTTTATTCAGAGGGCAATTTTCAGATCATATAGCATCACTGACAGATTTTTTACTTAAATTTCGAATGATGAGCTTACACAATGAACGTATTTCTGATATCGCATTGAATGATATTGAGAATAATAAACCAGATATTTTATATTCACATGATATAAAACCTGTTTCTTTAAGTACTATCGATTTGAGTTACCGCTATGATAGCCAGTCTCAATACATTTTCAGGAACTTGAATATTACTATATTACCAGGAGAAAGTGTAGCTATTGTAGGGCCATCTGGCGCAGGAAAAACAACTTTGCTAAAAGTGCTTTGTGGATTATTCACACCTGAATCAGGAAGGGTAATGGTTGATGGTAAGGATATAAAAAACTTGGGAACTAATAATTACTATAAAATTATTTCATGTGTAATGCAGGAAGATAAACTATTTTCCGGATCAATAAGAGAAAATATTTGTGGATTTACTGATAATGTAGATGAAGAATGGATGTTAGAATGCGCTAAGGCAAGCTATATTCACGATATTATTATCAAAATGCCCATGGGATATGAAACACTAATTGGAGAGTTGGGCGAAGGGCTTTCCGGGGGGCAAAAACAACGTATTTTTATAGCAAGAGCTATTTATCGTAAACCTAGAATTATTTTTATGGATGAGGCTACAAGCCACCTTGATAGCGAAGGAGAACACTTTGTAAATCAAGCGATAAAAAAAATGGAGATTACAAGGATTATTATTGCACATAGAAAATCGACAATAGAATCAGCGGATAGAGTAATACACATATAACTGATGTGATACTTTTTCAGTGGTAAACAGTGGAGACCATAAAAAAGCCTGGGGCACTTTGTTAAATTGGCGATATAATGAACATCCAAAGGCACTTGTTCAGTCCAAGACTTCACCCTGAAAATCTATGTCATGAAAACCGCCCTTATCCTAGCAGCAGTATATGAACAGGGTGATTGGAGGCTAACGCACAGTGATTTGTCAGGCAATTCCGTATGCACTAAAAATGCTATCGATATAAAAAGGGAAAAGGTATGAGCGATTGGGAGGCTGTCCCTGTATTGGCTGCATTGGATCTAAATGAATTAGTTGACTTTTACACAAATAAACTTGGATTTCATTGTGATAATATTGTTCCTAATGAATATGCGATAATTAGCCGAGGGGAAGCTGAAATCCATTTTTGGGCATGTAATGATCAATACATTGCAGAACACACTTCTTGCTATATTTTTGTGAAAGAAATTCAAAGTGTATTTCAAGAACTACAAGCGCAGACTGAAGTCTCTCCGCTTACCGAAACTTCATGGGGCATGTTGGAGTTCCACTTAATAGATCCAAGTGGAAATTTACTTAAGTTTGGGCAGCCTGTTTAACGACCCTGTTTCTAAATTTGTGTAATTGCCTGTTTCGATTATGTTTAACTAATCAACTAAGACAGGTGATAAAATGGACGAAAAACAGTTACAAGTTCTGGCGACTGAGCTGGCTAAAAGTCTCAAAACCCCGGAAGATCTCAGTCAGCTCTCCCGTTTCCTCAAAAAATTGACGGTCGAAGCCGCACTTAAAGCGGAATTAGCGACGCATTTAGGGCATGAAAAACATCAGCCAAAATCCGGCTCTAATACCCGTAATGGCTACTCTTCTAAAACTCTCCTGACTGACGAAGGCACATTGGAATTACAAATTCCCCGTGATCGGGAAAGTACGTTTGAACCTCAAATTGTGAAGAAAAATCAGACCCGTATCACAGGTATGGATGAGCAAATATTAGCGTTATATGCCCGGGGAATGACGACCCGTGATATCGCGGGCGCGTTTAAAGAGTTGTACGATGCGGATGTTTCACCCGCCTTGGTTGCCAAAGTGACCGATGCGGTGAAAGAGCAAGTCACGGAATGGCAAAATCGCCCACTGGATAGCCTGTATCCTATTGTTTATCTCGACTGTTTGGTGGTCAAAGTCCGTCAGGATAACCAGATTATCAATAAATCAGTCTTTATCGCGTTAGGTATCAATACTGAAGGACATAAAGGGGTTCGCTTGGAAAACGGAAAATATCCTACGTTAAGGCTTTCTTATATACAAATTGGTATCACTCAAATTCTGCTTAGTTGTTCAGCCCAGCTCTACTCTAACTGGGCTGCGGTATCATGTTATTTTAGTGATTAGTCCTGAGTAATTATTCCATTAGTTTTTATATTCATTACGGATAGATTGACTAGATGCTTTTCTTTTGAAAGAAAAGACAATAAAGCTAGTTATCGCCATCAGGCAAACACTTATTGCAGCATAAGCCATTAGCCATTCAAAACCAGAAATTAAAGCGGTGTGAATAATTTCATCAGGATCTGTTATATGGCCTAGACTTCTTTCTACAGCAGTAGTATCTCCAGTCGCTATTTTTTCTGCTAATTCTCGTATTTGTTCGTTACCTATTAAATTTAAATGGTTATTTAAATAGACGATAATCCCTTCAACTAAAAGAAATCCCATTACCGCAATATTAAATGCCAATGAAATCATACGGGCACTGGTGTCAGAACCCGATGCCATTCCTGCTCGTTCAACAGGAACTGATGCCGTTATCGTATTTGTTGCTGTCGTGTTTGTTGCACCGACGCCTACGCCAGCTAACATACAACCAAGCAGCATTATCCATTCTCTCTGGTTATGCCTATTGGCAATAATCATTAAAATAAACCCCGTGCCAATGATGAGGAGCCCCAGAGGGATCACCATTCTTGGTTTGTAACGAGCGACCAAACGCTCAGCGAATGGAGGAATAAAAAGGGTCGGTAATGTATATGCCAGTAATGCTAAACCTGTTTCAACGCTGTTATAACCCAAACCTAAGTGAAAATAGATAGGCAGGTAGATGATAAATTGGCCAAAAGCTAAAATTTTGTCCCATTGACCCGAATAGAGCACCAGAGAAATTACGAATTTTGAATACAGAAAATTCAAACATAGCTTGGCTATTAGCACGTTCGACAAATACAAAAGCAATAAAGCTCAGAATTGATAACCCAATAATACTTAATGCTTCTACACTGTTAAAACCTAACATCGGCCCTTGAGTAATAAATAATACCAAACAGAAAACACCCATAGATAATGTCAATATTCCTTTTAAATCCAATTTAGCAACATTGATATTACGTGATTCTTGTACCCCTTTTACACTCAATAGTAAGGTGATAATGGATAAAAATACGTGAATTAAAAATACCGATTGCCAATTTATATAAGTCAGAATAAGGCTGCCGATTATCGGTTCGAAACCAAGCCCTGCACCAAAAACAATCCCCCAACAAGCAAATGCATTGCCCCTTTCTTTTCCATCACGAAATTGGTTAGAAAGAATCGATATCTGGCAAATCAACATCATCGCAGCACTGAGTCCCTGTAAAAAACGTGCGACAATAAGAACAGTTGCACTGGTTGTAAGGCCGCAAATTAAAGACGTAACACCAAAAAAAACAATACCGAGAATAAATATTTTCTTACGACCATAACGATCTGCGATTGTACCAACAGCCATTAAAATGGTTGTCATTGCGATGGTATATGCAGTCATAACCCATTGCAGTTGGCTAAAACTCGCACTCATTATCTTTTCTATCGTTGAAAGGACTGGCGGGATGCTTGATATCTCCAATCCTAACATAAGAGCAGATAAACAAACTGCAATTAAAGCATATTTCCCCTGCTGCATAGATGTAATATTCATAACAACACTTTGATTATATAGATAATATTGGTAATTTAATTAATGCATTACTTTTTAAACAGGCCTTATTCACAATAGTATTAATGAATTATCTATATATCAATGTTATGATTTTGTATTTCTATGACAACATTATGGCATGATTAATGAATCGAATGGCGCTAGATGTAGAGTCCGTAAAAGCATTTATTTATATTATTGATTTAAAAAGTTTTACTAAGGCAGCGGATGCATTAGGGACAACTCAGGGCGCGATAAGTGTTAAGTTGAGGCGACTAGAAGAACGATTAGGTTATAAATTAATTGAACGGACGCCCAGATTGGTCCGGTTATCAGCCCAAGGCACCGTTTTTATTAACGCTGCAAGAGAGTTTATTGCTGCACATGAAAGAGCCATAACGGCTCTTTCATGTGAATGTCGACGTTTCAGGTTAGGTATTGCAGAACATGTTGCAGGGCCTGAGATTCCTGTATTATTGGCTAAACTAAATGAACGAGATCCCGCTTTAACCATTGAGGTCAGATTAGAAAATTCAACTCAATTATTAGAAGCCTTTGATAGTGGGGAATTGGATGCGGTTATTGTCAGGCAAGATGATGATTACCGAAGCGGTGAAGACCTAGGCCCTGAACATTTTGGTTGGTTTGCGGCTTCAAATTTCCATCAACAGCAAGGAAAACCATTGAAGCTTGCTTCATTAGCACCTTGTTGCCGTTCTCGGAATATTGCCATTGATGCGTTAGATAATGCAGGAATAGAATGGGTAGAGGTATTTGTTGGGGGAGGTAATGTTGCTATTATGGCCGCAGTATCAGCAGGTCTCGCGGTTTCTGCTTTTTCATGTCGCCTTGCTCCCCCTGATGCTATTGAAGTTGGAAAAAAATTTGAATTGCCGGATTTGCCCTCTTCTAGGATCATATTACATTCAAAACTCACGGATCAACGTTCCAAAGAAGCGCTACGTACATTAGCAGCTACCTACCGCGAGCATGGAACTTCCTAAATGCCTTTTCATAATTATGAGACTTCCATATTTCCTATTCCTTTCCAGCTACTTGCTGAAGCTGTATTCAAAAAGAGCTTAATTTTTTTGATCAATTGCCACATGTACTGGCAACAATGATTTCGTGTGACCGTTTCATGCAACGACTGCCATAACCGTTCTATTTTATTCAACCAAGGCGAATATACCGGAAGAAATAACAGCGTTACCGTTGGATTTTGTGACAACCAATCTTCAACGAGCCGACTGGTATGGATTCTGTAGTTGTCTAAAATAATTGTCAGTGTTTTTGCGTGACGATAATGGGCTTTTAACTTTTCTAACATATTGATAAATAATTGAGAGTTTTTTCTTCCGTAACCAGTATAAATGATTTCTCGGGTTTGGACATGATAACAACCCGCAAAGTAATATTTTTGATTTTGGCCCGGGGTAATAATCCGTTTTTGCTGGCCTTTGAAACACCAGTCTGAACCCATCTTGGGGTTAAAGTGGATATCCACTTCATCTTCATAAAACACCGGATTTTCGCTTGAAGCCTGCAATAATGCCTGATTAATACGCGCCATTTTCTCTTCATACTCCGGCTCAGGCAGGTTTAATGTCGGGGCGGCCCGCCGCCAAACGATCTTATTTTGACAAAAGAACCGGTAAAGTGTACTGATTGAAATTTTCACATTAGCTATTTTTTTGATTTGTATGACAAAAAGTTCAAGACTCCAACGAGAGCGGATATATTTGAACTGCTGGGGAGAAAGCGTCAACAAGTAGGTGATTAAAGGCAGGAGACAGGTTAAGTTCCATCGGCGGGGACGTCCCGAAGGCTGACTTTGTAACCCTATCCAGCCGTCAGTTTTGAAACGTTTTATCCAGCGCCATACGGAAGATTCTGCGGCGCAAAGCGCTTCAACGATTTGGCAGACCGATTTTCCCTGAAAGCCATCAGAATGGCCAGAATGCGAATGCTGTACTGTTTATTACGTGTTTTTTGTGCCGTTTTTTTTCATCAGGCGCCGTTCATGACGGGAGATTGGTGGTAGGATAGGCATAACTCAGTCCTTCTTTTTGCTTTTTTGTTTGTGGAAAATCAAAATTCGCAAAAATTGGACTGAGTTTCTTTGATACTCCTACCATTTTGAAAAGGCATTTAGTAGGAGGCCAAGGGGGAACGGGCATATTCAATGCTAGGCCTGTTTTTTTATGCACATTGATATTATCTGAATTCTAACTACCGATTTTATCCGTTTCCTTTCACGCCATCAGAGTGAATTTTTGGTCTGACCCCATATGACAAAGAAGTGTACCCAAATGTCATAGCCTAAAATTATGTTATTTATCCCTTAGATCATTACTTATTTGCCATGTCCATCATGATCAACACTTAAACGTCCGCTTTTGCTACGAATAAAAAACACGGTAAATAATTCAAGTTGTTACCAATGCCACTTTGGATAAAAAATAGTCTTAACGTAGGATATTTTCCGAATTCCAAGCGCACCCCTATATTGTCAATTTGCTGGGTTGCTCTAGACACATAATATCGAAAGTATCGAAAGCGCTTAAAATCATAGAATGAATTTCATTTTAACTCATTGAAATTAATCAATTTACACCCACTCATGGAACCTTTCGCTGAATTGGGCGGTGCGCTGGGAAAAGCTGTATTGATCTTGTGGATGAAAGTCCCACCGTAGAAGGTTAGCCAGA